>CAZSRI010000020.1:0-31675 GCA_964609145.1 uncultured Chloroflexota bacterium | reverse complement strand
CCCAGAAGGGGAGCGCCGGCGTGTCGAGCGCGGAGATGCCGTTCACCCCGCTCGTCCAGACCGCCGCGTTCTTGAAGACGCGCGGCACGATCTCGCCGAATCCGAGCGTGACGATCGCGAGGTAGTCGCCGCGCAGGCGCAGCGTGGGGGCGCCGAGCAGGACGCCGAACGACGCCGCGACGAAGAGCGCGACGAGGAGCACGACCCAGAACGGCAGGTGGATCGCGGCCTGCAGCGGCGTGACGACGCCGTGCTCCGACGCGAGGAACGCGTACGTGTACGCGCCGATCGCGAAGAACGCCGCGTAGCCGAGGTCGAGGAGCCCCGCGAAGCCGACGACGACGTTCAGCCCGAGCGCGAGGAGGACGTACACGCCCGCGTCGCCCAGGACGCTGAACCAGAACGTGGCGTTCGTCGTGAGGATGGCGAGGAGGATCGGCAGCGCGAGGGCCAAGATCGCGAGGGACCAGTACGCGAGGGCGTTCGGGTCCTTCCGCGGGTCGGTCTCCCAGATGCGGCGCAGCCAGGATCTCACTTCTCGGGCACTCGCATCCCGAGGATGCCCGTCGGCCGGAAGACGAGGGTCAGGATGAGGATCGCGAAGATCGCGACCTGGGTCCACGCGGAGTCGAAGTAGCCGTCCCAGAAGGATTGGACGAGCCCGATGAGCATGCCGCCGATGGCGGCGCCGTAGATGTTCCCGATCCCACCGAACACGGCGGCGGTGAACGCGGCGAGGCCGATCGGGAAGCCGAGGTCGAAGACCGTCGTGTTGAAGTAGAGGCCGAGCATCGTGCCGCCGGCACCGGCGAGGAGCGCGCCGATGAAGAACGTCGCGGCGATCGTGCCGTTGATGTCGATGCCCATGAGCTGGGCGGCGTCACGGTCCTGGGCGGTCGCGCGCATCGCCTTCCCGAGCCGCGAGCGGTCGGTGAAGAGCGCCAGCGCGGCCATGAGGACCGCCGCGGTGAAGAGCACCACGATCTCGCGGACGGTGATCGCGGCGCCGAGCACGTTGAACCCCGCGCGCGGCAGCACGTCGGGGTAGTGGACATTCGAGACGCCCTTCCACAGCGACATCGCGCCCTCGAGGAAGAACGAGACGCCGACCGCGGTGATGAGGGGCGCGAGCCGCGGCGCGTGGCGCAGCGGACGGTAGGCGATGCGCTCGATCCCCACGTTCAGGACCGCGCAGGTGAGCATCGAGATGAGGAACACGGCGAGGACGGGGACGATCGTGAACGGGGTCCACTGCATCCCCTCGGTGAGGCCGAAGACGGGCAGCAGGCTGAGCGAGAGGAACGACCCGAACGTGAACACGTCGCCGTGGGCGAAGTTGATCAGCTCGATGATCCCGTAGACCATCGTGTAGCCGATCGCGGTCAGCGCGTAGATCGAGCCGTTCGCGACCGCGAAGATGAGGATCTGCAGGAAGTACGAGAAGCCGTGCTGGAGGACCTGGGTCCCGAGCAGGAACAGGAACACCGCGACGAGCACGAGGAGCCCCACGTCGAGCACCCGGCCGGTCAGGCCGGCCCGTAGCTCGCTCCGCCTCGCCCGGATCGCCTCTCCGACGGCGCCCACGGTCCCCCTTATAAGGCAGAGGGGGCGCTAGCGCGCCCCCTCTCGCCTCGATCAGCGTTGCGCTACTGGCCGGTGCTGAACTGCTTGACGAAGGCCCAGTCGGTGCCCTTCAACTGGTAGAAGGCCATCGTCGCCTTCGTCGGGTCGCCGTTCTTGTCGAAGCTGTACACGCCGGTCATGCCCTTGAAGTCCTTGGTGTCCTGGACCGCCTTGATGACCTGCTCGCGCGTCGGCAGGTTGCCGTTGTTCGCGTCGATCGCGCGCTTCACCGCGTCGACGAGGATGAACCCGGTGTCCGCGCCCGGGAAGGTGTATGCCCCGAGGTCTTCCTTGTTGGGCATGTCCTTCTTGAACTGGTCGATCTTGTCCTTCTGGGCCGGGTCCTGGGTCGCGTCCGCGGCGGCGTTGGTGAAGTACATGTTCTGAGCCATGCTGCCGGCGTCCTTGATGCACTGGCTGTCGCCGATGCCGTCAGGACCCATGTACGGGACGGTGTTGTCGAAGATGCCCTGCATCTGCGCGCGCGGGATGCAGCCCTTCGTCGCGCTCGTCGCGCCGGCGTAGAAGCCGGCCGCGCCGGCGTCCTTCGCGCGCTGGATGAACGTCTTGAAGTCGTTCGTCGACTTCCAGTCGAAGTCCTGGCGCAGGACGACCTTGCCGCCCTTCTTCTCGAACTGCTTCTGGAAGTTGTCGGCGACGCCCTTGCCGAACGTCTCGTTATCCGACCACACCGCGAGCTTCGTTAACTTCAGCTGGTCGTACGCGAAGTCCGCCATCGCCGGGCCCTGGACCGTGTCGGGGGCGGCGATGCGGAAGTAGTTCTGAGCCTTGCTCGAGTCGCGGAGCGCCGACGGCTTCGGGTCGCAGTACGGGAACTCCTGCGTCAGGCACTCGTTCGTGTTCGCCGGGCTGATCATCGCCAGGCCGCACTTGTTCGCGACCGGGATCTCGGCGCGGGCCACGTTCGAGTTGAACGGACCGGCCATCGCCAGGATCTTCGAGTTCGCGCACATGTCCTGGACGTTCTGAGCGCCCTTCTGCGGGTCGTGGACGCCGTTCACGGCGTCGTCGTAGTTCTTGACGCTGATCTTGAAGCCCTTGTAGGTCCCGCCCTGGTTGATCGCCCATGTGGCGCCCGCCTCAGCGGGACGGCCGCTCGCGCGGTCGGCTCCGGAGACCGGGAAGTCGGTCGCGATGATGATCTCGCCCTTGTCGCCGCCGCCACCACCGCCCGTACCGCCACCGGCGCAGGCGGCTGCGATGAGGGCAAGCGCGATGGGGACCGCGAGTTGCCAGCGTCTCTGCATGTCTCCTCCCTCTCTTTTCGCCAGCTACGGCCGGGTCGACGAAGCCATCCTGTGCTCGACACGCTCCGAGCGCGGGAGCGTCGGACCGCCCGCCGTGTAGCGGGCGATCCTACCCGCGCTGTTCGAGATGCGCAAAGGCCCGAACGGCCCGCCGACCTCCTTTGTCTAAGGTGGTGCGCGTGCGGCTCCTCCGGCCCGCCGACATCGCCCTCGCCTGCCCGATGGCCGACGCGATCGACGCCGTCGGGCGCGGCTTCGCGGCCCTGTCCGAGGGGAAGGCGCGGGTGCCCGTTCGCGCGAGCGTGCCGCTCGCGGGCGGCGCCGTCGCGCTCACGATGCCGGCGTCGCTCGACGGCGGGCCGCACTGGTCCGTGAAGGTCGTCACCGTCGCGCCGGCGAACAGCGCGAGGGGGCTCCCCGTCGTGGCCGGGACGGTCCTCCTCGGCGACGCCGCGACGGGCCTCCCGCTCGCGCTCCTCGACGGGACGGCGCTCACGGCGCTGCGCACGGGCGCCGCGGGCGGGCTCGCCGCGCGGCTGCTCGCGCGGCCCGACAGCGCGGTCGTCGCCCTCTTCGGCGCGGGCGCGCAGGCGCGGACGCAGCTCGAGGCCGTCCGGGTCGCGCTCGGCGAGCGGCTGCGCGAGGTGCGCGTCGTATCCCGCGACGGCGCGAGCGCGCGAGACCTCGCTGTGTCGGCCGAGGCCGCGGACCGGCGCGTCGCGTATCGCGCGACATCCGCCGAGGATGCCGTGCGCGGCGCGGACGTCGTGATCACCGCGACGAGCAGCGCGAGCCCCGTCTTCGCCGGCCGATCGCTCGGCCCGGGCGCGCACGTGACCGCCGTCGGATCGTTCCGCCCGACGACGCGCGAGCTCGACGAGGACACGATGCGCGGAGCACGCATCGTCGTCGACCAGCGCGCATCGGCGCTCGAAGAGGCCGGGGAGCTGCAGGGCATCGCGAGCGAGGCGCTCGTCGAGATCGGCGAGATCGTCGCCCGTCGCGCGCCGGGACGGAGGAGCGCGCAGGAGCGCACCATCTTCAAGAGCGTGGGGAACGCCGTCCAGGATCTCGTCGTCGCGTCGCTCGCGTACGAGCGCGCGGCCGCGAGCGGGCTGGGGCAGGAGATCGCGTGGCCGTGAAGCGGACGGGTCGGGCGCGCCTCTCGCCCACGCAGCGCGCGCCGGCGGCGGAGCGCGCGCGGCCCATCCTGAAGCGGCTCGCGAAGGCGTACCCGGACTGGGGCCCGACGCTCGAGTTCACGACGCCGCTCGACCTGCTCGTCGCGGCGATCCTCGCGGCGCAGGCGCGCGACGAGCGGATCAACGAGGTCACGCGCGGGCTGTTCGAGCGGTACCGCACGGCGGCCGACTACGTCCGCGTGCCGCAGGCGCGGCTCGAGACCGAGATCAGGTCGACCGGGTTCTTCCGGCAGAAGGCGAAGGCGGTGAAGGCCGCGGCGCAGGGGATCGTCGAGCGCTTCGGCGGCGAGGTCCCGGGCGACATGGACGGACTGACCTCGCTGCACGGCGTCGGTCGGAAGACGGCGTCGATCGTGCTCGGCGCCGCGTTCGGAGTGCCGGCGATCGCCGTCGACCGCCACGTCGACCGCGTAGCGACGCGGCTCGGCCTGGCAGCGCCCGCGGCTAGAGGCGGCGCCCGAAGGGCGACCGCCGAGAAGAAGGAGAAGGGCACCGACGGCGTCGAGCGCGGCCTCGCGGAGCTCTACCCCAAGCGCGACTGGTACGAGGTCACCTGGACGTTCGTCCTCCACGGCCGCCGCACCTGCACGCCGACGCCCGCGTGCCCGCGCTGCCCCGTCCTCGAGCTCTGCCCCTACCCGAAGAAGACGGTCTAGCCCCGAAGGCGCGCGCCGAGCAGCCCGAAGGCCGCGCCGGCGGCGAGGAGCAGGACGTCGCTGAGGACCGTCCTCGCGAGGTCGGCGGCGACGTCCGCGGCGGCGGGGCGGAAGGGCTCCAGGAGCGCCTCCGCCGCGATCCAGAGCACGCCGACGAGGGCCCCGTGAAAGGCGCCGTTCGCCCGCGCGACCGCGCCGGCCGTCGCCCCACCCGCGGCGACCGCGATGAGGAGCGCGGCCTCTGCGCCGGCGCTCCCGAGCCTGAGCGCCGCGACGAGCACCACGACGCCGACCGCTCCGGCGACGATGACGGCGCGCCAGACGATCGGCGGGAGGTCGCGCATCAGTCCGCGCCCCTCAAAAAAGATCCGATCCGCTCAGGCCTAGAGCGGATCGGCGGGGTCGCGAAAGGTGCCGCGTTCGCGACGAGTGTCGCTACGAACGGACGATCCTCTACTTCTTCTTCGAGGACTTCTTGGTCGACTTCTTCGCAGCCTTCTTCTTCGCCGGCATCGGAGATCACCTCCTCCTGGCCACGGATCGCCAGATAGTGAGACACACACCCGAGCGGAATGTCAACGATCCGTCCGCGTCAGGGCCGCGGTCGGACGTCCGATCGGAGACGGATGATCAGCCTCTCCCGGACCCCCGGAGGAGCCACGTCCGAGGTCTGCGACCCGCGGACGCGATCGAGGAAGACCCGCTCGATCACCACCTCGGACTCGCATCCCCCGCACTCCTCGAGGTGCTCCCGCACCTTGGCGACCTCCTCGGGACCGAGCTCGCGGTCGAGGTACGGGTACAGCCGCTCGTGGCATTCCTGGCAGTTCAATCTCGCTCTCCCTGCTCCGCCTACGCCCGCTGCGGGCGCCGCATCGCCCGCGCCGCCGCGATCCCGCGCTCCCGCGCGAGGTCGATGAGCCGCTGCTGCAGGAACTTCCGCCCCCGGTGCAGCCGCGACATCACCGTGCCGATGGGGATGCCGAGCATCTCGGCGATCTCCTTGTAGGCGAAGCCCTCGACGTCGAGCAGGACGACGGTGCGGAACCGCTCCGGCAGCTCCTCGAGGGCGTCGCTGATCTCGCTGTCGACGACGCCGTCGAGGACCGCCCGCTCGGGCTCGCTGGCGTCGCCGCCCGGCCCGACCATGTGGCGGTAGAGCGCCGTCTCCTCGACGTCGTCGAGCTCGGTCGTCTGCGGCTGGGTCGACCTCTTTCGGTACGAGTTGATGAAGGTGTTGGTGAGGATCCGGAAGAGCCAGGCCTTGAGGTTGGTCCCCGGAGTGAACTGGTCGCGGAAGCGGAAGGCGCGGATGTACGTCTCCTGGACGAGATCCTCCGCGTCGGCCTCGGAGCGCGTCATCCGGAGGGCCGTGCGGTAGAGCGCGTCCAGGAACGACAGGGCCTCCGTCTCGAACGGATCCCCTGCGGCCATGTCCTCACTCTAGGAGCAACGCGGTCCTCCGCCTCGGGATTCCGTGCCATCCTCGCCTCGATGCCCGCCTCCGTGCGCGCCCGTCTGCGGACGATCGCCGCTCGGCTCCGGCGCGCCTACGGCCCCCCGCCGGCCCCCCGTCACCTGCCGCCGATCGACGAGCTCGTCCTCACGGTGCTCTCCCAGAACACGAGCGACACGAACCGCGATCGCGCCTACGCCGATCTGCGGCGGGCGCTCCCGCGATGGAGCGACGTCGCCGCGGCGCCCTCGCGGTCGATCGCGCGGGCGATCCGGCGGGGCGGGCTGTCGCTCACGAAGGCGCCGCGCATCCGCGCCGCGCTGCGCTCGCTGCGGGAGCGCGGCGTCGCCCTCGACGAGCCGCGCGCGCTCGCCGAGATGGAGGACGTCGCGCTGTGGGACCTCCTCACGGGGCTGCGTGGCGTGGGGCCGAAGACCGCGGCGTGCGTGCTCCTCTTCTCGCTCGACCGGCCGCACTTCCCCGTCGACACGCACGTCCACCGCGTCGCGACGCGGCTCGGTCTGGTCGGAGAGCGAGCGAGCGCGGTCGCGGCGCAGGAGCGGCTGCAAGCGGAAGTGCCGCGCGAGCTCGTGTATCCGCTGCACATGGGGCTGATCCGCCACGGGCGCGAGGTGTGCGTCGCGCGGCGGCCGTTCTGCTCGCAATGCGTCCTCGCGGAGCTCTGTCCGCGGGTGGGGGTGAGGGGAGCGAGGTAGTCGGGAGCCGGAGCCGATGCTGGGATTCGAACCCAGGACCGATGGTTTACGAAACCATTGCTCTACCACTGAGCTACATCGGCGGGGCCGAACGGAGGACCGGCCTCGGCACCTCGCATTCTAGCCGGCAGGGCCCCTCGGAAGGCCCATCGGCGTCAGTACGGTCTCGATCCCTCCGGCGCCCTCTGGCCTCCCTGCCTGCCGCACGCGAACATTCGCGTCCCATGAGCGAGGGCGGGCGCTCGCTGCCACCGCGCGCGCTCGAGCGCGCGCTCTTCGCCGGCCGCGTCGCGGTCGCCGCGGCGACGCTCGGCCTCGGGTTCGCGTTCGCCTCCGCGCCCCGGGAGCTCGTGGCCGGGCTCGCCGGAGCGATCATCGCCGTCGGCGCGCTCCTCTATCTGCTCGCGCGGTGGGGTGAGCGCGCGTCGGAGGGCCTCGAGGCGGCGCGCGGCGAGCGCGCGCTCGCGGTCGCGGGAGTGGTCCTCGACGCCGTCCTGGTCGCCGCCGCGCTCGCGATCTTCGCGGCCGACCCGGACTGGAACGCGACGGTCCTCGTGCCGCTCGCGGTGCTCGTCGCGGCATTCCGCGTCGGGCCGCTCGGCGCGCTCGCGAGCCTCGCCATGTGCGGCGTCGCGTACGCCGCCATCGGCTGGTGGCGCGCGGGTGCGCTCGGCGCGCCGTTCGCCCCGCTCGCCCTCGCGCCGCGGCTCGTCCTGTACGCGGCGGGCGCCGCGCTCGCGTGGGGCATCGCGCGCGCCGTCGTCGAGCGCCTCGCGTCGGCGGAGCGCGCCCTCGAGGACCTGCGGCGCCGGACGATGCGCGATCCGGTCACCGGCCTCGGGAACCGCGCGTTCACGATCGAGCGCCTCGAGCTCGCCATCGCGATGGCCAAGCGCTTCGGCGGCGGCGTCGGCCTCGTCCTCATGGACCTCCACGACTTCAAGTCGGTGAACGACACGTTCGGCCAGCCGACGGGCGACGCCGTCCTGAAGATGATCGGGGACCGGCTGCGCCCGCTGCTGCGCTCCACGGACGGCGTCGCGCGGGTCGGCGGCGACGACTTCGCGGTCATCCTCCCGCGCTCGGACCGCGCCGGAGCGGTCAGCGTCGCGCAGAAGATCCTCGCGTGGCTCGAGCAGCCGCTCGCGCTCCTCGGCGTCTCGATCGCGCTGCGCGCGAGCCTCGGCGTCGTCGCGTATCCCGAGGACGGCGAGGACGCCGACACGCTCGTGCGGCACGCCGAGGCCGCGCTCGACGCGGCGAAGGCGCAGGCCGGCGGCTACGCGACGTTCACCGCCGGCCAGGAGCAGCAGACCGCCTGGGGCGGGATGCTCCTCGCGGACCTGCGCGAGGCGCTCGCGCGCGATCAGCTCATCCCGTACTTCCAGCCGATCGTGTCGTGCCGGGACGGGCAGCTCCTCTCGGTCGAGGCGCTCGTGCGCTGGCAGCACCCGCGACGCGGCCTCGTCGGCCCCGGCGAGTTCGTCGCGTACGCCGAGCAGGTCGGCCTCGACACCGCGATGTTCGAGCGGATGCTCCATACGTCGCTCGCGCAGCTGCGCGCGTGGCGCGCGACCGGCCTGAGCGTCGTCGCATCCGTGAACCTCTCGGCGCGCAACCTTCTCGACCCCGGCCTCGTACCGACGCTCGAGCGCGCGCTCGCGGCCGAGCAGGCGGAGCCGTCGTGGCTCGAGCTCGAGATCACCGAGACGATGGTCCTCGTCGACCGGGACCGCGCGAAGGCCGTCATCGCCGGCCTGCGCCGGATGGGCTTCCGGGTCGCGATCGACGACTTCGGCACCGGGTACTCGTCGCTGCGCTACCTGCAGGGCCTCGAGTGCGACTCCCTGAAGATCGACCAGACCTTCGTCCGCGGCATGACGAGCGACCCCGCGAGCGCGACGATCGTGCGCGCGAGCATCGACCTCGGCCACGCGCTCGGCATGCGGGCGACGGCGGAGGGCATCGAGGACCTCCAGACGCTCCAGCGCCTTGCGCAGATGGGCTGCGACAAAGCGCAGGGGTACCTCATCGCGAAGCCGATGCCCGGCGCCGACCTGCCCGTCTGGCACGCCGCGCTCCTCGCGCGGATGGCCGCGCGCGTCGCGCCCCGTCAGCTCACTCCCGTCTAGCACCGACGGCGAGGGTCCGCAGCGTCTAGCGTGGACCTCTGATGTCGCTGTCCACGACCGCCGGCCTTCCGAACGACCTGCTGTGGCTCGCCGCGGTCACGCTCGCCGCCGCGGTCGTGAACGGGGCGATCGGCTACGGCTTCTCCTCGATCACCGTCCCGCTCGCGCTCCTCACGTTCGCGAGCCGCGTCCTCAATCCCGCGCTCGTGCTGGTCGAGGTCGTCCTGAACTGCTACGTGCTGCTCGTGGACCGGCAGAGCGCGGGCGTGGCCGTCCGCCGCGTCTGGCCGATCGTCGTCGGGCTGGTGCCGGGCGTCGCCTTCGGGAGCACGTTCCTCGCGTCCGTGCCGGGCGACAGCGTGAAGGTCGTCACGTACTCGCTGATCCTCCCGCTCATCCTCCTGCAGGCATCCGGGATCCGGCGCCCGATCGGGTCCGAGCGGCGCGTGGGGCTGCCGTTCGGCGCGGGCCTCGGCGTGCTCTATTCGGTGACGACGATCTCCGGTCCTCCGCTCGCGCTCCTCCTGAACAACCAGGGCTTCGCGCGCCGCGACTTCCGCGCGTCGCTCGGGGTGGTCCGCGTCGCCGAGTCGACGATGACCGCGATCGCCTATCTCCTCCTCGGCCTGTACACACCCCGCAGCCTCTCGCTCGTCCCATGGATCGTGCCGTCGGTGCTCATCGGCGTCCCGGTCGGCGCGGCGCTCATCCGCCTCCTCGACGCCGAGACCTTCCGGCGCGTGTGCATGAGCTTCGACTCGTGGATCGTCGGGTTCGGCCTGTCGCGCGTGGTCGAGCAGGTGTGGACGGCGACGCGCGGCTGGGCCTACCTCATCCTCGCCGGCGCGGCGCTCGTCGACCTCGTGCTGCTCTACCGGTTCTTCTCGGCGCGCGCGGCGGCCCGGGCGCGTGAGGGACCACCGGCGATCTCGGCGACGCGCCGGGTGTAAGCGGCCGATCCGGTAGTCGCTTCGCTCCTCCACGCGTCGCTCGTGCTCACCCGGGCGCCGCGGCGCCCGGTCTCGTCCTCGCTCGCGTGTAGCGTCGAGCCGTGCTCTCCCGCCGGCGTCTCCTGCGCGTGGCGGCCGCGGGCGTCGGGGCACAGGTGCTCGCCGCGTCGTGCGTGCTTCCTGCTCCGTCGCCCTCGCCCGCAAGCGCGCGGTCGCCATCGCCGACGCCGACCGCCCGCGCGACGGAGACCGTCCGGCCGCTCGCGACGGTGTCCGCGTACTCGGCGCTCCCCGACGCCCCGACCGATGCGCTCGTCACGGCGTTCCGCGCGGCGTATCCCGCGACGGGCGTCGACGTCCTCTCACGCGCCCAGGTGGCCGAGCTCTACACGCGCGTTCGCGTCGAGCGGAACGCACCGAAGGCCGACGTCCTCATCGGCGGCGACTGGGCCTTCCATGCCGGACTCGCGAAGGAGGGGCTCCTCGCCGGTTCGTCGAGCCCCTGGTACGTGGGCGTCCTCGCCTTCGGATCGAAGGTGAGGCCGGTCGCCTCCTGGGACGAGCTGCTCGACCCCGAGTGGAAGGGGAAGGTCGTGCTCCCGGATCCGGAGAAGACCGCCCTCGGGTACGTGTTCCTCGCGACACAGGTGTTCCGCTTCGGCCGGGACGAGGACGCCGCCATGGCCTACATGAAGAAGCTCGACCGGCAGCTCGACCGATACGTCGGCCGTGCGACCCAGGCGCTCGAGCTCGTCGGCGCGGGCACGGATCTGGGCGCGCCGATGTGGGCGCACGAGGTCGTGGCCCGCGGCGGGATCGCCTTCGCGCTGCCCGACCCCACTGGGACGGAGCTCGGCGCGATCAGCGTCCTGGGCGGCGGTGCGCGACCGGACGCGACGAAGGTCTTCGTGGACTGGCTCCTCTCGAAGGAGGGAGGCGATCTCCTCGTGCGCTCGATGGGCGTGACGTCGACCCGTACGGACGTCGCAGGGCCGTCGAGAGCGCAGATGCCGCCCTCGGGGAAGCTCGTGCCCTACGACCGCGCGTGGGCCGCCGCGGAGCGCGAGCGGCTCATCGACAAGTGGCGCGCCACGATCGGCCGGAGCTTCTAGACACCGGCGAGGGAGACCGCCGCCGCAGCGGCGGGTGACGACGAGCGACGCGTCTACGAGCGAAGCGACTAGAGCTCGATGGTCATCCCGTCGTCGGCGTGCTCGACCTCGAACGACGCGAGTCGCTCGATGCTCTCGGCGCCGAGGTGGGTCGCGACGACCCTCCCGCAGCGCAGCTCCCCGCGGTGCGCGACGAGCTCCCTGTGCGAGAGGTGCACGGGATCCGGCTGCGCGAACGTCGTCGTCTCGCAGACGAAGAGGTCGGCACCGTCGGCGAGCGGCGGCAGCGCCTGGCTCCACCGCGCGTCTCCCGAATACGCGATGAGCTTGCCCCCGATGCGCACGCGCAGGCCGTGCGGCTCCGAGTCGGGGACGTGGTCGACGCGGTGCGCGCTCACCTCCGCGGGCCCGAGCCGCGTCGACGTCGCGTCGAGGACGAGGAACCGCAGCTCGTACGGGAGCGGCGTCGCGAAGAAGTCGGCGTACAGCGCGCGCGTCGCGTCCATCGTCCGCCGCTCGAGCGACGGCGGGCCGCCGACGGGGAGCGGCCGCGTGCGCGGCGCGTACTTCTGCTGCATGGCGAGGTACGGCAGGCCGCCGAAGTGGTCGCCGTGCAGGTGGGTGATCGCGACCGCGTCGATCTCGCTCGGGTCGCACGCCGCCCGCAGCGGCGAGAACGCCGTGCCGCCGCAGTCGAGGAGGATCGTGCCCTCGGTCGCGCGGACGAGGATGCACGCGTGGGACCGACCGCCGTCGGAGAACGCGTTCCCGGTGCCGAGGAACGTCAGTCGGATCCCCACTCCGAGGCGATCGTACCGAGCACGCGCGCGGCGAGCCGGCGCGCGCCGTCCATGCTCAAGTGGATCCCGTCGGGCTGCCGCATCGCCCGAAGAACGCCGCCCGCATCCGGGAGGTATGCGGCGTAGCGGCCCTGCGCGTCCGCGAACAGCGGCCACGCGTCGACGTAGCGCGTCCCCGTCGCGGTCGCCTCGGCCGCGTACGTCTCGTCGAGCGCCCGGATCTCGTCCGAGAAGAAGGCGTCGCGCATGACGGGGAGCCCGACCCACAGCACGCCGCGCCCGCCGCGGCGAGCGAGCTCCATCAGGGCGCGCACGCGCGACGCGTACGTCGCGCGCCATTCTTCCGTGCCGAAGGTGACCGGCCGCTGGTCGACGAGGAAGCCCTGCGCGTCGTTGCCGCCGAGCATCACGACGACGAGCTCGGGCCGGTCGCGCTCGAGGTCCAGCGTGAGCTGCGCCTGCCAGTCGAAGTAGTCGGGCCGCGCGAGCCCCGACGCGGGCCGCGTGTCGACCGTGACCGCGAGCGGAGCGTCGGCGTTCTGCAGCGCCCAGCCGAGGTCCGTCGCGATCGAGTCGCCGACGACGAGCACGCGCAACGGTGCGTCGGCGCTCGGCATGCGGCGCGCCGACGGGCTCGGCGTTGCGGTCGGGCTCGTTGTCGGCGTCGAGTCCGCTGCTTCCCGCCGCTCCCGAAGACCGCGAGACCCGCTCGACTCGCCGGGGTCCGCGCTATCGCGCTCAGGGGCCCCTACCCCCGGGCCTGGCGGCCGGCTCCCCGTCTCGCGGGGTCCCTCGGCGGGCGGACTCGCCGCCGCAGCGGACCCGTCTCCGGCGAAGAGGCTCCGCGCCTGCCGCCACGCCGCCGCTCCGACCGATGTGCCCACAAGCGTCCGCGCACCGACGAACGGCGCCAGCAGCGCGAGTTGTGCGTCGCGCCAGGGGCCGAGCTGGCTCCCGGAGACTCGGCGCTCGAGGTCGGGGGCCGCGAGCCCCAGCCATGTGAGGGACCCGATGAGCCAGACCGCGAGCGCGCGCCACGGCGTCACGTCGCGCATCAGAACCGGTAGTAGATGAAGGGCGCGACGCCCTTCGGGCCGAGCGCGGTGATCAGGACGAGCGCCGCACCGAGCGCGAGACCCTGGCCGAGCGCGGGGGCGGCCGCGAGGCGCGCGCGCCACGTGCCGGACGAGGGGAGGCGGACGAGCTGCGGCAGGAGGCCCGCGGCGATCGCCGCGACGACCGTCGGCGTGACGAGCGGCGCGGGACCCGGTGCGCCGACCAGACGGGTGATGAGCTCGAGCGCGACGTCGAGGGTGCCCGCGCGGAAGAAGATCCATGCGAAGCAGACGAGGTGGAACGTGACGAGCCAGCCCGCGACCGCACCGGACCGGCCCGGGAGCGGCGGCGCCGATGTGCGCCAGCGGCGCTCGGCGGCGAGCCACCCGCCGTGGATCGCGCCCCAGATCACGAACGTCCACGCCGCGCCGTGCCAGAGACCGCCGAGCGCCATCGTGAGGAAGACGTTGACCGCGGCGCGCCGCGCGCCGCGCCGCGAGCCGCCCAGCGGGATGTACAGGTAGTCACGGAGCCAACGGCAGAGCGTCATGTGCCAGCGGCGCCAGAACTCCTGCAGGCTCGTCGCGCCGTACGGCGCGGCGAAGTTCTCCGGGAACCGCACGCCGAGGAGCAGCGCGAGGCCGATCGCGATGTCGGTGTAGCCGCTGAAGTCGGCGTAGATCTGGACGGCGTAGCCGTAGACGGCGACGAGGACCTCGAGCGACGAATGGCGCCCGGGCGCGCCGAAGACCGGGTCGACGATGCCCGTGGCGAGGACGCTCGAGAGGACGACCTTCTTGAAGAGGCCGCCGACGATGAGCAGCGAGGCCCGTGACGCGTCGATCGCCGCGGCCGGCGGCCGCCGGATCTGCGGGATGAGCTCGCCCGCCCGGACGATCGGGCCCGCGACGAGGTGCGGGAAGAAGGCAAGGTAGACGGCGGCGTCGAGCCAGCTCGCCGGCGCGGTGTCCCGGCGGAAGACGTCCACGACGTACGAGATCCCCATGAACGTGAAGAACGAGATGGCGACGGGGAGGGTGACCTGGAGGAGGGGGAGCGCCGGCGGCAGACCGAGGGCGGCCAGGGCGCGGTCGGCCTCGAGCGAGAAGAAGCCGTAGTACTTGAACCATCCGAGCAGGCCGAGGTCGAACGCGACGGTCGCCGCGAGCGCCGTGCGCCGGGCGCGCTCCGACCGCGCGCGGGCGACGGCGAGCGCGCCGGACTGGGCGGCGACGGTCGCGGCGGCGAGGAGGAGCGTGAAGCGCGGGTCCCACCAGGCGTAGAAGACGTAGCTCGCGACGAGCAGGACGACCTTCCACACGTGCCGCCGCGGGCGCGCCGCCCATGCGACGACGAACACGATGGCGAAGAAGACCGCGAACTCCGGGGTCGGGAACAGCACGCGGCGATCCTCGCTCCGAGCGACCGCGCCGTCGTCCGCGCTGCGAGTCACAACTCATACCGATGACATACGAGTTACGTGGTAGCGTGCGATCGTGCCGACGGTCCACGAGCAGGCGATCGCGCCGCTCACGCGCGGCGACGCCGAGCGGCTCCTTCCGGCGCTCGCGACCGGCAGGCAGACGCTCGAGCGCCGGGTGCTGCGCGCGCGCTGCCTCCGCCAGGTCGAGTCCTTCGACGTCGCGTGGGCCGAGCTCGCGACGCTCCTCCCGCAGACGAGCGACGTGCTCGCGGCGCGCGTCGCGACGGACCTCGTCCACCTCGCCTACTACCTCGTGCGCCCGCGCGACGCCGCGCGCTACGCGCGCGTCGCCGAGCGCACCGCGGCCCACGACCCCCTCGTGCTCGCGGAGCTCCGCCTCGCCGAGTCGATGAACCGGACCGCGGCGAACGAGATCACGGCGGCTCTCGCGGCCACGCGCTTCGCCGACGACGCCGTCGCGGGCGCGCCGCGCGGGCGCGGCAGCGACGTCGTCAGCCTCCGGATCCAGCGGCACCTCGCCCACGTCCTGTCGCACCAGGGCGACCACATCGGCGCGCGGACCGCCGCCGACGCGGCCGTGCGCCTGGCGGCGCGCGTGAACGATCCCTGGGAGACGGCGTGGTGCACCTACGCGAACGGCTTCGTCGCGTGGATGGCCGGACGCAACGGCGAAGCGGTCGCTCACTTCGACCGCGCGGAGGCGAGCTTGAGCCGGTCGCGCTCGCCGCTCTGGCGCTACACGCTGCTCTGCCTGGCGCGCTCGCGGATGGAGCGTGGCGAGCGCGCGGACGGCGAGCGCCTCGCGCGCGAGAGCGGGATCGGCGCGCCGGAGGACCTCGCGCATTTCGCGCTGCTGCGCGGCGAGGTCGAGGTCGCGGGGCGGATCCTCTCGCGCGCGCGGAAGGGCCTGCCGGCAGACGAGCAGTTCCGCGGTCTCCTGCGGGCGATCGTGCGCGCGCAGCGCGGCGACCCCCGCGACGCGATCCGCGCGCTCGACGAGCTCGCGAAGGACCTCGGCTCGCGGGGCATGGGGCACTGGGCAGCGGGCGCGGCGATCCACGCCGCGTACTGGCGCGACCATGTCGTACGGGGCGGTGGCGCCTCCCGCGCCGTCGCGCTCGTGCGCGACCTCGCGGCGCGCGGCGGGGAGGGCTTCGCCTACTACCTGCCCGAGGTCGCGGCGTGGCTCGGGCGCGCGGCGGAGCGCGACGCCGCGGCGCGCCCGCTCGCCCGGACGATCCGCAGCAGGGCCGAGTCGGCGCTCGCGCGCGGCGGGGCGACGCCCGCGATCGCGCCGTCGCAGCTGGACGACGCGACGATCCATCTGCGCGCTTCGGGCCTCACGTGGCGCGAGCTCGGGATCCTCCGCGAGCTCGAGCGGATCCGCGCGGAGGGCGCGAGCCTCGACCGCTCCGGGCTCGCGGCGCGGCTCGGCATGTCCCCGAGCACCCTCCGCGTCCACCTCACGCGGATCCGCGCGAAGCTCGAGGTCGCCACGCGCCGCGGCGACGACGTGCTCCTCGACGCGGCCCGCGCACGGCAGACCGCGATCGTGTAAGGATCGGACGAGTGCCCGACGCCTTCGCGTTCGTCCTCCACTCCCACCTTCCATACGCGCGAGGGGCGGGTCGATGGCCCCACGGCGAGGAGTGGATCCACGAGGCCGTCATCGGGACGTACCTGCCGCTACTCGTCGCCCTGCACGATCTGCGGGCGGCCGAGGTGCCGTTCCGCGTCACGGTCGGTCTGACGCCGGTCCTGCTCGACCAGCTCGCCGACCGGGACATCGTGGACCGCTCGATCGCGTACATCGACGACCAGATCCGGCGCGCCGAGGTCGACCGCGTCCGTCTGCGCGCGGAGGGTCGCGAGCACCGCGCCGCGCTCGCCGACCTCTACGCCGACCTCTACCGCTCCCTCGGGCGAGCGTTCGTCGTGCGCTTCGACCGCGACATCGTCGGCGCGTTCGCCGACCTCGCGCGTACGGGCCACGTCGAGATCCTCACGAGCGCGGCGACACACGGATACCTCCCGCTCCTCGACGAGCGCACCGTCCACCTGCAGCTCGCGACCGGCCGCCGGACGACCCGGCAGCTCATCGGGATCGAACCGACGGGGATCTGGCTGCCGGAGTGCGCGTACCGCCCCGGTCTCGAGCGGATCCTCGAGCAGCACGGGTTCACGCACTTCTTCACCGACGCCAACCTCCTCGGCGGCGCGCCCGTGCGCCGCGGCCGCATGCGGCGCTCGCCGCGGCAGCGCGAGTGGTCGGGAGCCGCGCTCGCCGCGACCGCCGAGGCCGAGCGTCCACCGGTCGAGCCGCCACCCGCGTCGGTCGACGTGTTCCGGCCATACCTCGTCGCCGACTCCGACGTCAGCGCGGTGGCGCGGCATCCGGAGGCGAGCGGGCGGGTGTGGTCGGCCATGTTCGGCTACCCCGGCGACGGCGCGTACCGCGAGTTCCACCGCAAGGACGAGCGCTCGGGGCTGCGCTACTGGCGGGTCACCGACGTCACCGGCGACCTGGGGAACAAGGAGGAGTACGAACCCGAGGCCGCGCGCGAGCGCGTCCGTGCGCACGCCGAGCACTTCGTCGCGGTCGTGCGGCGCGAGCTCGACGCGCACCACGCGCGCGCCGACGCCGACGCGCTCCTCACGGTGACGTTCGACAGCGAGCTCTTCGGCCACTGGTGGTTCGAGGGCGTCGACTGGCTCGCCGAGGTCCTGCGGCGCCTCGCCGCCGGCGGTCCCGCGACGACGACCGTGGCGGAGCGGCTCGCGGCGTCGCCGCCGACCGAACGGATCGCCCTGCGCGAAGGGTCGTGGGGGAAGGACAACGACCACTCGACGTGGGCGAACGGGAGGACGGAGTGGATCTGGGCCGAGCTCGGCCCGATGCAGCGCCGGTTCGGCGAGGCGCTCGCCCGGACGGACCGCGACGCGTTCCGTCGGCGGGCGCTGGGCCAGGCGGCGCGCGAGCTCCTCCTCGCGTCCGCGAGCGACTGGCCGTTCCTCATCACGACCGGACAGGCCGGCGACTACGCGGCGGAGCGGTTCCGCGGCCACGCGGCGCGCTTCGAGCGCGCGTGCGCGCTCGCGCTCAGCGGCGGCGACGAGGACGAGAGCGAGCTGCGCACGATGGAGGACGCGGACGACGCGTTCCCCGACGTGGACCCGCTCGACTTCAGCGCGGAGGCGTGACCCGGACTATTTCTTCTCGGGCTTTGCGGCGGGCTGGGTCGGGGCCTTGGCGCCGGCGGCGGGCGGCGCCTTCGCTGCACCGGCGGCGGGCGCCTTCGCGGCAGCCGCGCCTGCGGCGGGAGCGGCACCCTCGGCCGGCGGCGCGCCCTCCGCGGGCGCGGCGCCCTCGGCCGTCGGAGCCGCCACGGCGGCCGGCGTGGGGACCTCCTCGGCGCGCTGGTGCACCGCCTTCACGACGAGCGCGTCGGGGCGCTCGGCGAGCTGCATGGTGGTCACGTCGAAGATGAGGTCGCGCGCGTAGATCGCGTCGTCGATGGCCTCGAGCTTCGTGAGGTCGACGTCGATCGCGTGGGGGATGTCCTGGGGGAGCGCCTCGACGCGCACGTGCTCTATCGCGTGGACGAGCACGCCGCCGGCCTTGAGGGCGGGCGAGACGCCGAGGAACCGCAGCGGGACCACCGCGCGCGTGCGCTCGGTGAGGCTGACGCGCTCGAAGTCGACGTGCAGCATCTGCCCGGTCACCGGGTCGCGCGACACGGACGTGATGAGCGCGGGCTGGCCGTCGGCGCCGATGCCCTCGAGCGAGAGCAGGGTCGTGCTGCCCCAACGGCGGTAGCTCTTCTCGAACTCGCGCGCGTCGGTCTCGACGGGCTCGGACGGGCCCTGCCCGTACACGACGCCCGGCAGGACGCCGGCGCGGCGCAGTGCTGCGGTCTTCTTCCCAAGGACCGTCCGCTTGCGGACGGCGAGCTTCACGGCATCGGCCACTGCTGGAAACGCTCCCCTCTCGCGGTCACTAGCCGTCGGCTCCGCCGTCGGCCTCGCTCGCGGCGGTCGCTCCGCTCTTGCTGGCTCCCTCGGACCGGCAAAGCCGGATCCTCGCTCGCGCTCTCTTCGTGGAAGTGTATGCGAGCATCACGGCGGCGACGGGAAGTCGAGGACGAGGCGCAGCGGCGAGCGCAGCGTCGTGACGGCCGGGCACTCGAGACGCTGGAGGCCGACGGCCCAGATGAGCACCGACTCGAAGTCCTCGACGAGCTTCACGTCCTTCACGAGCGGGGTCGTTGGGAGGATGTCGCGCGGTCCCGTGTACACCAAGTTCCCCTGGCTGTCCGCGGTAGATGCCCCCTCGAAGCGCACGCTCCAGTAGGCGTTCCCCTGGACCGTGACCGCCTTCCCGGAGATGTCGCGGAACGAGGCCGCGCGCTCGATCGTGAAGGCGGGGAGCGCGTCCTGCGGGCCGGTCTCCGTTCCGAAGTCGAAGACGACCCGGTCGGCGCCGGGCTGGTGGTCGACGCGAACGCCCTTGAGCGGGTGGAACGGCCCCCCGCCGCCGCCCGCGGGGGCCGGCGGGCAGCTCGCCGTCGGCGTCCGGGTCGGCGTTGGCGTCGGGGACGCGGTCGCGGTCGGCGTCGGCGACGCGGCCGCGAGCGATGCGGTCGCAGTCGCGCTCGCGGTCGCCGGCGGGGCCGGCGTCGCGGAGGGGCGCCCGAGGAGCTGCGGCGCGAACGCGACGGAGACGGCGACGAGGGCGGCGACCAGGACGACGAGGAGGGCCAGCCGGACGGCCATCCGTCCAGCGTGAGGCATCGGACGCCGAACTGTCGAATAATGGCCCGCAGTGGCTGAACGCCTGCGTCTGGCGCTGGTCTTCCACCAGCACCAGCCGGCAGGGAACTTCCCTCATGTCTTCCAGGACGTGACCGAGCGCGCATACGCGCCGCTCGTCGCCGCCCTGTACCGGCATCCCGAGGTGAAGGCGACCCTGCACTTCTCCGGGCCGCTCCTCGACTGGCTCGAGGAGGACCGTCCCGACGTCATCGGCGACCTCGTCGACCTCCTGCGCCGAGGTCAGGTCGAGCTGCTCACGGGCGGCTACTACGAGCCCGTCCTCGTCGGCGTCCCGCGGCGTGACGCGGTCGCGCAGGTCCGCGCGCTCACCGACCGGATCGTCGCCATCTTCGGCCACCGTCCCCTCGGCGCGTGGCTGACGGAGCGCGTGTGGGAACCGCACCTCCCGTCGCTCCTCGCCGAGGCCGGCGTCGCGTACACGGTCCTCGACGAGTCGCACTTCCTCCAGGCGGGGCTCGGCCGCGAGGAGCTCGGCACGTCCTTCATCACCGAGGACCAGGGCTTCCCGCTCGTGGTGTTCGCGGGGAGCGAGCGCCTGCGTTACCTCGTGCCGTTCCGCGACGTCGCGCAGTCGATCAAGGAGCTCCGCGAGCGGCACGCGGCGGGCGCGCGGCTGCAGGTGTACGCCGACGACGGCGAGAAGCTCGGCGCATGGCCGGGCACGTACGAGCGCGTGCACAAGGAGGGCTGGCTCGAGGAGCTCTTCACGCAGCTCGCCTCGAACCAGGACTGGCTCGAGACGGCGACGCTCGAGAGCGCGTGGATCTTTCAGCGGCCGTCGAGGCGCGTGTATCTGCCGAGCGCGACGTATCCCGAGATGTCCGACTGGGCGGTCGACGCGGCCGCGGCCCGCCGGTACGCCCAGGCACGCAACGCGCTGAAGGACGAGCGCGCGGCCCTCGTCGCGACGCCACTGTGGCGGAACTTCTTCGCGAAGTACCCCGAGGCGAACGCGCTGCACAAGCGGATGCTCATCGTGTCCGAGGAGGTCGCGCGGCGCACGCTCCTCGAGGCGTCGAACGAAGTGAGGGCCGCGCAGCGGTATCTCTGGCGCGCGCAGGGGAACGACGTCTACTGGCACGGCGTCTTCGGCGGCCTGTACCTCCCGCACCTGCGCGCCGACGCGTACGCGTCGCTCCTCAAGGCCGAACGCCTCATCCAGGAGCGCCGCACCGCGTCGGGCGAGCAGCGCGACTACGACGTCGACGGCGTCGACGAGTACCTCTTCCGCGGCAACGCGGGCGCCGCGTTCGTGCACGCCGACGGCGGCGTCGTGAGCGAGTGGGACATCTACGCCTCCGCGACGAACCTCGTCGACACGCTCGCCCGCCGTCCCGAGCCCGCGCACGAGCAGCTGCGCCGCGCCGAGAAGGGGGGCAAGCTCCTCGTCGGCAAGGCGAGCGAGAAGGCGTCGCGGTCGATCCACGAGGCCGTGCGCGCGAAGGAGCGCGGCCTCACGAAGCTGCTCGAGTACGACGAGGGGCGGCGCGGCCTCTTCAACGACTCCGTGCGTGCCGGCCGCGGCGAGACGGTCCTGCTGCACGGCGAGCGCTACGCGATCAGCCCGCAGCGCGAGGCACGGACGGTGAGCCTCATCCTCGAGCCGCCCGCGCAGGCGCTCGCGTCGATCGCGGGCCTCGGCATCCGCAAGGACCTGCGGATCGCGGACGAGGGCCTCGCCGTCGGCGTCCGCTACCGGCTGCGCAACGACGGTGAGGAGGACCTCTCGGTCACGTTCACGAGCGCGATGTCGCTCGCGCTCCTGACCGAGTCCGGGTCCGGCGACACGATCGCGCTCGGCGCCGCGAAGACGACGCCCGCGAAGGCGATCGAGCGCAAGAGCGTCGGCGAGATCGTCGTGCACTCGGAGACGCGCCACTTCGACCTCACGCTCGCGGTCGAGCCGGCCGCCGAGGTCGCCGTGAAGCCCGTCTACGCGGTGGCGAACTCCGAGCAGGGGTTCGAGCGCCTTTACGAGCAGAGCGAGATCGCGTGCTCGTGGAGCGTCACGATCGAGCCCGGCGCGCACCTGGACCTCGAGATCCGCGCGACGGCCGTGGGGCAGCTCGTCGAGCCCGAGATCGCGCGGCCGGCGCGGCGCCCGCGGAAGGCGACGGCCCCGGCCGTAGCGCGCTAGGGGCGTTCCCTCACGGGAGCTCCGTGAGGGTGGCCCTCAGGGTGAGCGCCTGGGGCCCGCCGCTCGACGGTCGCAGCACGGTGAGCGTGACGGTGTCGCCCGGCTTGCGCGAGTCGACGATCTTCGCGAGCGCCGACTCGTCGTCGATCGGCTTGCCGTCGATCGCGGTGATCACGTCGTTCGTGCGCAGTCCCGCCTGCTCGGCGGGGGTCCCGCCGGAGACGGCGCCGATCACCGCGCCCCTCGTAGCGGTCGGCAGCCTCAGCTGCGCGGCGCCCGCCGGCGTCAGGAAGCCGTAGCGGATCCCGAGGAAGGCGTGCGTCGCCCGGCCTCTCGCGACGAGCTGGTCCGCGATCGGCTTGGCCGTCGCGATCGAGATGGCGAAGCCGATGCCCTGCGCGGGCACGCCGGCCGCCGCCTCCGTCCGCACGAGCGTGTTGACCCCGACGACGCGGCCGCACAGGTCCACGAGCGGGCCACCCGAGTTACCCGGGTTGATCGCCGCGTCCGTCTGGATGAGGTCGAAGAGGAATGGCCCGGACTCGCCCGTCTGCGGATCGCTCGGCTCCTGCAGCGTCCGGTGGACCGCGCTCACGACGCCCGCCGTGACGGTCGGGCCGCCGGGGAGCGCGAGGGCGTTCCCGATCGCGACGACCCAGTCGCCCGGCGCGACCGTATTCGCGTCGCCGAGCGTCGCGACCGGGAGCTGCTGCGCGGAGATCTGGACGACGGCGAGGTCCGTCTTCGGATCCGCGCCGACGAGCTTCGCCTCGAAGCTGCGGTCGTCGGGCAGCGTCACACGAAGCTTCTGCGCGCCCGCGATCACGTGGTTGTTCGTGAGGATCCGGCCCTGCTGGTCGAAGATCACGCCGCTCCCCACGCCGGCGGGGATCTCCTCGGAGGTGCGCAGGCTCACCTGCTCGTTCGTGATCTGCACGACCGCGGGCCGCACGCGGTCGGTGACGTCGCGCACCGCCGCGGCGAGCTCGCCGGTGCAGCGCTGACCGGCGGGGACCGCGCTCGCCTGCGCCGAGGTGCTCAGCGGAAGGGGCCCGGTCGCGGTCGGACCCGACGCGCCGGGAAGCGACGTCGGCAGGGGCGGCGCCGGTGAGGGCTGACCCTGCTGCTGGCAGGCGCTCCCCGCGAGGACGAGCGCGAGGCCGACCGCGACGGCGGGGCGGAAGCTCCCCATCGGCTTCACTCTCTCACCAATGCTGAGCGGGCGTGACGCGCGCCTCTTCGTCGTCGCGAGCGGCCTCGGGAGCTTCGGCCTGGGCGTCGCCGCCTTCTACCTGAACTTCGTGTACCGCGCGCTCGGGTTCGGCGAGCTCGCGATCGGGACGCTCGCCGCGGCCGAAGCGCTCGGCGGCGTCGCCGGCGCGTGGCCCGCGTGGCGCCTCGCGCGCTCGTACTCGCGGCGCGGCGCGCTGCTCATCGGCGGCACCGTCACCGCCGCGGGCGTGGTCGGGATCCTCGTCTTCGAGGCCCTTCCGGCGCAGCTCGCGGCGGCGGCGCTCCTCGGCGGCGGCGGTATGGTCGTGTACGCGACAGGCCTCGCGCTCCTCGCCGACGCGAGCGCGAGCGATGAGCGCCCGCGGCGATTCGCGCAGCGGATCGCGGTCGGCACGATCGCGGCGTTCCTCGCGGCGTACCTCGCCGGCCTGGCGGCGGATCCGGTCGCCGGCCTCGTCGCCGCGCCGCCGCGCTCCCTCCTCGTCGTGCGCATCCTCGTCGGCGCCGGAGGCGTCATCGCGGCGGCCTCGGCGCTGCCGATCCTGCTCGTTCGCGCCGCGCCGGTGCCGCGCGGCGGGCTCGACGCGCCCGTGCGCCGCGCGCTCCTCGTCCGCTTCAGCGTCATCGAGGCGCTCTTCGGCTTCGGCGCGGGCAGCTTCCTCCCGTTCGTGAACCTGTTCTTCGCCGACCGATTCGGGCTGCCGTTCTCGGCCATCGGCCTCGCGCTCGGCGCGATCGCCGTCGGCGGCAGCACGGGCGCGCTCGTGCACGGCATGCACCTCGCGGCGCGGTTCGGCGCGGTCCGGAGCGTCGTCGCGGTCGAGCTCCTCTCGATCCCGTTCGCGCTCGGTGCGGGGCTCGTGCCGGCCGCGCTCCTCGCCGGCGGGCTGCTCGCCGCCCGCGCCGCCCTCATGTACGGCGCCTCCGCCACGTACGGCGCGTTCCAGCTCTCGAGCTTCCGTCCCGCCGAGCGCGCCGGTGTCACCGCCGTCCTCGCGATCGCGTGGAACCTCGCGGCCGCGATCGGGAGCGTCGTCGCCGGCGCCGAGCGCGCCGCGCTCGGCGACGCCGGGTGGACCGTGAACCTCGCGACGCTCGCGGTCGCGTACGTCGCCGGAGCGTCGCTCGTGCTCGTCTTCTTCCGGACGCACGAGCCGCGCGGCGACGTCGTCCCCGACGCGGCCGCCGCCGCTGGCCCACACTCGGCGGCGTGACGACCACCGCGCGCGACACGGTCGCGCTCGCGTTCCGCGCGGCCATCGACCTCGCCGCGCGCGATCTCGCGTGGCCCGAGGAGGCGAAGGCGGTGCCCGTTGGGGTGGAACGGCCGGAGAACGCGGAGCACGGCGACTTCGCGTCCAGCGTCGCGCTGCGCCTCGCGAAGCCGCTCCGGCAGCCGCCGATGGCCATCGCCGAGGCGATCCGCGCGCGGTTCCCCGCGTCCGACATGGTCGCCTCCGTCGAGGTCGCGAAGCCCGGGTTCGTCAACGCGCGGCTCGCGGACGCGTGGGTCGAGCGCCAGGCGGAGACGATCGCCGCCGCGGGGGAGGGCTACGGACGCTCGACGCGGCTCCAAGGCCAGAAGGTCCAGGTGGAGTACATCTCGGCGAACCCCACGGGACCCATGACCGTCGCGAATGCGCGCGGCGGTCCGATCGGCGACGTCCTCGCGAACGCCTTCGCGTTCCTGGGCGCCGACGTCACGCGCGAGTACTACGTGAACGACACGGGCGCGCAGGTCGCGACGCTCGGCCGCAGCGTCGCGCTCCGCTACCGCGAGCTCTTCGGCGCGCAGGTGACGATCCCCGAGGACGCCTACCCGGCCGAGTACGTCGTCGACATAGCCAAGCGCATCCGCGAGCTCGAGGGCGACCGGTACCTTCCGATGCCGCTCGAGGAGCAGGCGCGGATCTTCGCGCCGAAAGCGATCGACATCATCGTCGACGCGTGGCACCGCCGGTCGGCGGAGAAGCTCGGCGTGCGCTACGACGTCTGGTACCGCGAGAGCGGGCTCGTCGGGAGCGACTACTTCCGCGCGACGTTCGACGAGCTGCGCCGGCTCGGCGTCATCGAGGACCGCGAGGGCGCGGTGTGGCTCCGCAGCCGCGAGCTCGGCGAGGACATCGACTCCGTCGTCATCCGCAGCAACGGCGTCCCGACGTACTTCGGCGTCGACCTCGTGTACCACCGGCAGTGCCTGGTGGAGCGCGGCTTCGACCGCAAGGTGGACGTCTGGGGCGCGAACACGTACGGCCACTCGCTGCGCATGCGCGCGGCGATGAAGGCGCTCGGCCTCCTCGACCGCTGGGAGGTCGTCATCTACCAGTACGTGAAGTTCCTCCACGAGGGGACGCTCGTGCGGATGGCGCGGCGGATGGGGCAGTTCATCCTCCTCGACGACGTGATCGACGCCGTCGGCGTCGACGTCGCGCGGTGGTTCTTCCTCCAGTCCAGCGCGGACCGCACGCTCGACTTCGACTTCGAGCTCGCGGTGAAGCACTCGAACGAGAACCCCGCGTACTACGTCCAGTACGCGCACGCGCGGATCGCGAGCATCGTCCGCACGGCGGCGGAGGCGGGGCTGTCGAGCGAGGGCGCCGACACCTCGCTCCTCGCCGCTCCGGGGGACATCGGGCTCATCAAGATGCTGCTGCGCTTCCCCGAGGTCGTCGACGACGTCCTCGAGCGCCGCGCGCCGCACTTGCTCACGGTGTACGGGCTCGAGCTCGCGGGCGTGTTCCACGCGTGGTACCGCGACCACCGCGTCGTGGGGGACGACAAGGCGCTGTCCGGCGCGCGGCTCCGTCTCGTAGAAGCGGCGCAGGCCACGCTGCGCGGCATCCTCGGGCTCATCGGGATCTCCGCCCCCGACCGCATGTGACGCTCGCGATCACGCTCGTGCTGCTCGCGGCGGGCGTTCCGCTCGTCGCGCAGCTACGCTCGCTCGAGGCCGATCGGCTCATGGGACGGCGCACGGCGGCGACGGTCATGGGCGCGACCGGGACGCGCGTCGTCTACTCGATCCTCGTCGTCGCCGCGTTCGCGCTGCTGCCGCTCGCGTGGGCGGTCGGCGCGATCCCCGCCGGAGGCCTCGCGCCGTTCCTCTCCGCGCCGCTCGCGATGCGCCTGGGCGACATCGTCTCGCACCGCAGCGGCCCCGCTCTCGGCGAGGCGCTACGCGACCACGTCATCCTGGTCGGGTCGTTCGCGGTGCTCTTCGGACTGGGCGTAGCGCTCACGTAGCGCACCGGCGGATCGGGGTCCTCGCCTCGAAGCGGGATGGCCGCGCCAGCGACCTCCGTACCGTCCTAAGGCGCCGTCGGCGATCCGCTCGCGTGCGGTGCGCCGCCACCGCCGGCACGGCCGCCGAAGCCGCCGAGCAGCTGCTGCAGCACGTTCTGGCCGAGGAGCAGCGCGCGCGCCGTGATCGTCCCCGTCGCCGCGTCGGGCGAGCCGATGGCGAGCACCTGGTCGCCGGGCTTGAGGTCGCTGAGCGAGGCCTGCTGCTCGGCTATCCGCACGACGCGCGTGTCGCCCCCGACGAGCGCGATCGTCGACGACGTTCCGGTGTCGCCGGGACGCTGGGTCTCGATCGTCACCGACCCGTTGTTCACCGAGATGATCTTGCCGCTCACCTGCACCTGTGCGGCAGCGCCCGCGCCGCCGCGCACGAGCTGACCGCTCGCCGACGCCTTCGCATTGCCGTTGGCCGCGGCGGCCTCGCCCTTGAGGCCGGGCCCGAGGGTCATTCCCGCGGCGAACCCTCCACCCGCGAGGACGAGCGCCGCGACGACCACGACGACGACCCGAAGCTGACCGCTCATGCCTACCCTCCGTTCACTCGTAGCGCAGCGCCTCGATGGGGTGGAGGCGCGCCGCGCGCATCGCCGGATAGAGGCCGAAGATCACGCCGATCGCGACCGACACGCCGACGGCGACCGTGACCGTGCCGGGCGTGATCGCGATCGGGACGCCGGACTGGATCTTCTTCACGACCTCGGTGATCGCCCAGCCGAGGAGGATCCCGAGGGCGCCGCCCGTGCCGGTGAGCGTGATGGCCTCGATGAGGAACTGCGAGAGGATGTCGCGCCGCCGAGCGCCGACGGCCTTGCGGATCCCGATCTCCCTCGTCCGCTCGTTCACCGAGACGAGCATGATGTTCATGATCCCGATCCCGCCCACGAGGAGCGAGATCCCGCCGATCGCGCCGAGCAGCAGCGTGAACGTCGCCGTGACCGACGAGAGCGCGGAGAGCGTGTCGTTCTGGTTCTGGACGGTGAAGTCCGCCGAGGCGGGGTCGCTGATCCTGTGCCGCTCGAGGAGCAGCTCCTTCACCGCGGCGGTCGTCTCGTCCATCGTCTCCGAGGACGCCGCCTTGATGACGATCGCGTTCACGCTGTCGGTCCTACCGGTCAGAACGTGCTGCGCGGTCGTCGTCGGCACGAGGACCTGGTCGTCGCGGCTGAAGCCGAACGTCGCGCCCTTCTGCTCGAGGACGCCGATGACCTTGAAGTTGAGGATGCGCGGGTTCTTCCCGAACGTCTGCCGGAGCTGGACGGTCTGGCCGACGGGGTCCTCGTCGCCGAAGAGGTTCTGGGCCGTCGTCGCGCCCAGCACGGCGACGAGCTGGCTCGTCGAGATCTGCGACTCGTCGAAGAACGTGCCGCTCGCGACGCCCCAGTCGCGGACGATCGGGTACTGCTCCGTCGCGCCGCTCACGAAGGTGTTCCAGTTCGTGCCGCGCGCGACCGCCTGCCAGCGGCCGGCCTGCTGCTCGGCCTCGATGGCGGCCACCCCGCCCCCGAGCTCGGACTGGAGCGCCTTCATGTCGTCGAGCGTCAGACTCTGGCTCGTCGCGCCCGCGCCCTTCAGCGTGTTCTCAGTCTGCGCGCCCGGCGAGACGGTGATGAGGTTCGACCCGAGCGAGAGGATCGCGTTCTGGACCTGCAGCGAGGCGCCGTTGCCGACGGCGACCATCGCGATGACCGACGCGACGCCGATGATGACGCCGAGCATCGTGAGCGACGCGCGGAGCTTGTTCACGGCGATCGACCGCAAGCCCTCACGGAACGAGTCGGCGAACCTCATCCCGTCACCCAGATCCCGGCGTCGATCTCCTCCTGCGCGTGGCGCGGCCGCTCGACCGGCTCGTCGGACCAGACCTTGCCGTCGCGCATCTTCACGATCCGCTTGCAGTGCGCGGCGACGTCCGGCTCGTGCGTGACCGTGACGACGGTCCGGCCTTCGTCGTTCAGCCGCTGGAAGATCGCGAGGATCTCCGCGCTCGAATGTGAGTCGAGGTTGCCCGTCGGCTCGTCCGCGAGCACGAGGTCCGGATCGTTGAGCAGCGCGCGCGCGATCGCGACGCGCTGCTGCTGACCGCCCGACATCTCCGCGGGGCGGTGGCGCAGCCGCTCGCCGAGGCCGACCCGCTCGAGCGCCGCGGCCGCGCGCTCGCGCCGCTGGTTGCCGTCGCCGCCGTAGACGAGCGGAAGCTCGACGTTCTCGAGCGCGTTGAGGCGCGGGAGCAGGTTGAACGTCTGGAACACGAAGCCGACGCGCCGGTTCCGGATCGCCGCCAGGTCGTCGTCGGAGAGCGTGCGCACCTCCGTCCCCGCCAGGCGGTAGGAGCCCTCGTCCGGCACGTCGAGGCAGCCGAGGACGTTCATGAGCGTCGACTTGCCCGAGCCCGACGGCCCCATGATCGCCACGAACTCGCCCCGCTCGATGGCGAGGTCGACGCCCTCGAGCGCCCGCACCGCGACGTCCGCGCCCATCCGGTACGTCTTCGTGATCCCGCGGATCTCGATGAGCGGCTGCGAGCTCAATGACCGGCCCCGGGCCCGACGATCACGGGCTGCCGGCCACCACCCCCGGGTCCGAAGGCGCCGCCCTGCTGCTGACCGCTGGTCGCCGTCCTGAGCGTCGGCAGGACGACGACGTCCCCTTCGACGAGCCCGCTCACCACCTCGGTGAGCGTGTCATTCGAGATCCCGAACGTCGCCTCGACCGTCTCCGGCGTCCCGTTGCGGAGCACCTGGATCGTCTTCTGGCCGCTGGCCGTGCGGACGGCGCTGTTCGGCACCGTGAGCACCCCTTGCTTGCTCGCGACGATCACCGTCGCCGTTCCGGACATGCCCGAGCGGATCTGCGGGTCCGGGCGGTCGATGAGCACGTCCACGCCGTACACGGGCACGCCCTGCTGGATCGTCGCGACCGGGTCGAGCGTCGTGACCTTCCCGGTGAGGCGCGCCGCGGCGCCGATCGCGTCCACGACGACCGTCGCGACCTGTCCCTTCTTCAGCTGCGCGACGTCCGCTTCGCCGACGGTGCCGCGCAGGACGAGCTGATCCGTCACCGCGATGGTCGTGAAGGGGTTCGACGGCGATTCGCCGATCCCGTTCGCGACGGACGCGATCACGCCGGTCACGGGCGAGACGAGCGTCGCGTTCGCCAGGTCGTTCGTCGCCTTGTCCACGGAAAGCTGCGCAAGCTGAACGCTCGCGTACGCAAGTGCGATGTCGGCCTGCGTCGTCGAGCCGGTCGTCTTCTGGAACTGCAACTGCGCGTTCTGGAGAGCCGCCTGCGACGAGGCCACGGACTGCGACGCCTGCGCCTTCGCGCTCTCGATAGCCTGCTGGGCGTTCGTGAGCGATCCGTTCATCGCGTCCGTCACCGGCGAGAGCGAGCTCGTCACCTGGCCGGTGTGGCTCTTGATCCCCGAGGCCAGCGTGGTCTCGGACGTAAAGGCGAGCAGGACCTGGCCGAGGTCATACCGCGTGCCATCCAAGTTCGGATCGCTCCGGGAGGCGGACGTGTTCAGGGCGCTCTGCGCGGTGTTCGCCGACGTCTGCGCGGCAGCGATCTGCCCGTTGACGGCGTCGATCGCGGTCGACAGGCGCGCGGATGCCACGCTGAGCGACTGCTGCGCACCGGCGTACACGCTCGCGCCGCTGGTCGCGTCGCTCCCTCGGGCGAGCGCTCGGTCGAGGACGTCGATCGACGCCTGCACGAGGCCGACGGCCTGCGCGTAGTCGGAGATCGCCGGCTCGAGGACCGACCGCGCGTAGCTGTCGGCGAGGCCGAGCGCGCTCTCAGCGGCGAGCATCGCGTTGTACGCGGTCGTGACGTCACCCGCGCGGAGCGCGTCCTGGAGCTCTCCGCGAACGGCGAGCGCGCCCGTACGGAGCCCGCCGATGCTCGCGCGGAACCGCTTCGAGTCGTCGACGACGCCCGAGGACAGCGAGGCGTAGTTCGTCTTCGCGGCCGCGTACGCCGTCTGGACCTTCTCAAGGGTCTGCTCCGCTGTCGCGACGCTGTTCGCCGTGTTCGTTCGGGCGTCCGAGAGCGACCGCTGTGCGTTGTCCACCGCGGCCCTCGCCATCGCGATGTCGGTCGCCGCCGCTCCCGCGGCCGTCTGGTCGTACTTGATCCGCGCGTTGCTCAGGGCGATCTGGGCGTTCTTCAGCGCGGCCTGGAGGTCCGTCTCGTCGAGCTTTGCGAGGACGGCGCCCTTCTTCACTTGCTGCCCCACGGCGATCGGGACCTCTGCGATGCGGCCGTCAACGGCGAACGAGACCTTCCAGATGGCCGACGCGTTCACCGCTCCCGACACGGCGACCGTCTGAGCGATGTTCCCGCGCGACACGGCCGCGGTCCGCAGCTGCAGCTGCGGCGAGGCCGAGCCGAGCCGCGGGGCGACCACCCCGAGGAACACGAGCGCGACGACGAGGACGCCGGCGATCGCCCGGCCGGCCCACGTTGACATCACGAGCTGGACGAGGCGCATGTGGGGTCAGTTCCTTTCCACCGCGCGGTCGCGGTGAGCGCACATGGTGCGTTCAGGCCGTGGCCCGTTGCTAAGAACGGGGTAAGGCACAAACGATCGTGCATCCGCGTGAACGGCCTGTGAACGGTATCGTCGCGGCCATGGAGCCCGGACAAGCGAGGAGCGGCTCTGCCGCGACGAGCGAGACCACGCGCCCGCGGCGCGTATCTCGCGAAGCGAGGTATTGAGTGGACCTGACCTGGCTCGGACACGCCTGCTTCCGACTGCGCGGCCGCGAGGGGATCGTCCTGACCGACCCGCCCGACCCGAGCTCGGGGCACGCTATCCCGAAGACCGAGGCGCACCTCGTCACGATCTCGCACGGCCATGACGGCCACTCGAGCCTGCGCTCCGTCGGCGGCGAGCCGGTCGTGCTGTCGGGGCCGGGCGAGTACGAGGTGCAGGACATCCTCGTGATGGGGTTCGCGACGTACCACGACGCCGAGAAGGGCGCGCTCCGCGGGAAGAACACGATCTACACGATCCATCTCGACGACCTGGCGGTCTGCCACCTCGGCGACCTCGGCCACGTGCTCGCCGCCGCCGACCTCGAGCGTGTCGGAGAGATCGACGTCTGCCTGCTGCCGATCGGCGGGGCCGACGTCAACCTGTCGGCGGCCATGGCCGCCGAGGTCGTCCACCAGCTCGAGCCGAAGGTCGTCGTCCCGATGGGCTACGACCCCGACGCCCGCCGCAAGGACGCGCCGTTCGACCGGCTCCTCCACGAGCTCGGCGTGAAGGACGTCGCGCCGGTCCCCAAGCTGTCGCTGCTGCGTTCGTCGCTCCCCGCCGAGCTCCAGGTCGTCACGCTCGACTCGCGCGCGAGGTAGACCGGCGCTCGGGCGGGTGACGCAGCCAGGAGGCGCTCCGGAAGTCCGGTGTCCCGCTCGAGCGCTAACGGGCCAGGACCAGGATCCGTCCTCGGGTGGCTCGGCAAGCTGCGGCGCCGCTGCGCTCAGGCTTCGCTACGAGGCCGCCCCTCCCCCGCGACATCACCCGCCCTCGCGCTGCTCGGCTGTCGCCCGCCGCTGATACACTTTTCCTCACCTCGCGCCGCCGGCGCGGCGACTTTTGTTGTATGGGCGGGACTTCGATGCAGGCGGTCGTCCGCACGGGCGGGAAGCAATTCCGCGTGGAAGAGGGAGCGACGCTCACGGTGCCCCGGCTCGCGGGCGAGCCTGGCAGCACGGTGACGCTCGCCGACGTCCTCCTCGTCGCGGACGGCGACC
>CAZSRI010000019.1:0-32841 GCA_964609145.1 uncultured Chloroflexota bacterium | reverse complement strand
ATGCGGCCGATCGACGTCGTCGTCGACGTCACGAACTACGTGATGCTCGAGATCGGGCAGCCGCTGCACGCGTACGACGCGACGCGCCTGCGCGGCAACGCCCTCGTCGCGCGCCTCGCGCGGCACGGCGAGAGCTTGCGCACCCTCGACGGCGTCGACCGCATCCTGCGCCCGAGCGACCTCGTCATCGCGGACGAGGAGCGGCCACTGGGCCTCGCCGGGATCATGGGCGGCGAGGACTCCGAGATCCGCGTCTCGACGACGACGATCGCGCTGGAGGCCGCCTCGTTCGAGCCGCGCCGCATCCGTCGCTCCGCCGACGCGCACGGGCTGTCCGGCTCGAGCGGGAGCGCGGCGGCGCGGCGCTTCGCGCTCGACCTCAGCCCCGAGCTCGTGCCGGTCGCCCTCGGGCGCGCCGCGCACTTCCTGCGCGAGCTCACCGGCGCCACGGTCGTCGGCGCGGTCGACGTGTACCCGCGGCCGGCGCAGGTCCCGAACGTGCGCCTGCGCTTCAGCGACGTCCCCCGCGTGCTCGGCGCGGAGATCGGGCGCGACGAGACCGTGGACGCGCTGCGCCGGCTCGGCTTCGCCTACGCGGAGTCGGGCGACCAGCTCGTGGTGACGCCGCCCGCGGTCCGAACCGACGTCTCGATCGCGGAGGACGTCGTGGAGGAGGTCGCGCGTATCGTCGGCTACGACCGCATCCCGGTGCGCGTGCCGACGGGCGTGCTCCCGCTCCACGAGCGCCACCCGCTCGAGCAGCTCCGTGAGCGCGCGCGGGATGCCCTCGTCGGCTTCGGCCTGGACGAGACGATCTCGTACGCGCTCATCGATCCAGCGTGGCTCGGCCGCCTCAGCGCGGACGGCGCGCCGATCGCCCCCGAGCCGCTCCGCGTGACGAACCCGACGAGCGCGGCGCAGTCGACGTTGCGCCCGACGCTCCGCGCGAGCCTCCTCGACACGGCCGCGCGCAACCTGCGCCACCGGAAGGGCGTGGCCATCTTCGAGATCGACCCCGTGTACCTGCCGCGCGCGGGCGAGCTGCCCGAGGAGCGATGGACGATCGGGATCCTCCTCGCGGGCCAGGCCGAGCCCGCGCGCGAGAACGAGACGTGGCTGGTGGCCGAGCGCGAATGGGACTGGCACGACATCCGCGGCATCGCTCGGGGTGTGGCCGACGTCGTGCGGGCCGACCTCTTCGACGATCGGCCGCGCCGCGCGGCGGCGGGCCTCCATCCCGGCCGCTCGCTCACGATCGAGCGCGGCGAGCGTGCGGCGGTCGTGATGGGCCAGCTCGACCCGCGCGTCGCCGCGGCCTGGGAGCTGCCCGCGTCGACGTTCGTCGCGGAGATCGACCTCGCATCGCTCCTCGACTCCGTCCGGCCGCTTGCGGCGCTCGCACCGCCCCGCTACCCCGCGGCCCGGCGCGACATCGCCTTCGTGGTCGACGAGGCCGTCGCGTGGGGGGACGTGGAGCGCGAGATCGACGCGGCCGGCGGGAAGAGCGGTCTCGAGCAGATCGCGCTGCGCGACGTGTATCGCGGCCCGCAGGCGGGCGAAGGGAAGAAGTCGTTCGCCGTGCGGCTGACGTTCCGCTCACCCGCCGGCACGCTGTCCGACGCCGACGTCGATCGCGCCGTCGGGCGCGTCGAGGGACGCCTGCGCCACCGACTGGGGGCCGTCACCCGCTCCGCCTAGGTATCCGTACTCATACCCACGGCGGGCGCCGCGGGTTCATGGTCCGATCGCGCCCGGGATCTGTTGCGGCGGATGAGAGCAGGGGGTAGCGTGCGCCTTCACTCGGCTGCCGGGGCTCTCGCCCGGGCGGTACGGGCGAACCTGGCATCAGAGATCGGAGGAGTTAGAGGAGTTATGGGGAACAAGCTCTGGCGACAGGCGTTCGCTGTAGCTACGGTCGCCGGTCTGACGCTCGCGGCGTGCGCCCCGTCGGCGGCGCCCGCGGCCAGCCCGTCGGCGTCGGCGGCGACCACGGCGAGCGCGGCCCCGGCGACCCAGGCGGCACAGCGTGGCGCGGGTGGGAACCTCACGATCCTCTACTGGCAGGCGGTCACGGCGCTCAATCCGCACTTCGCGCAGGGCACGAAGGACTTCGACGCGTCACGGCTCGTCCTCGAGCCGCTCGCCTCGACGGGTCCTGACGGCAAGCCGGTCGCGAACCTCGCCGCGGAGATCCCGTCCAAGACGAACGGCGGTATCTCGTCGGACGGAACGGTCGTGACGTGGAAGCTGAAGCCGGGCGTGAAGTGGTCCGACGGCAACCCGTTCACGTCCGCGGACGTGGCCTTCACGTACAAGTTCCAGACCGACAAGGACGCGGGCACGACGACGGCCTCGCAGTGCGCCGACATCAAGAGCGTCGATGCGCCGGACGCCACGACGGTCAAGGTGACGTACGCGAACCCGCAGGTCGGCGTCGGCAAGTGCTTCGTCTCCGGCCTCTCGATGATCCTCCAGCAGGCCCAGTACAAGGACTTCACCGGGGCCAAGGCGAAGGACGCGCCGAAGATCCCGGTCGGCACCGGTCCGTACAAGGTCACCGACTTCAAGCCGAACGACGTGGTGACGTACGCGATCAACGAGAACTACCGCGTCGCGAACAAGCCGTACTTCAAGACGATCACGTTCAAGGGCGGCGGCGACGCGACGTCGGCGGCGCGCGCGGTCTGCCAGACCGGCGACGTCGACTACGCCTGGAACCTGCAGGTCGAGGCGACGGTCCTCAAGCCGATGATCGACGCCGGCGACAGCAAGTGCGTCATGAACACGGCCCCGAGCTCGAACGTCGAGCGCATCCTCATCAACCGCAGCAACCCCGACCCCGCGCTCGGCGACAAGCGCGGCGAGCCGGACCAGCCGCACCCGTGGAACAGCGACCTCAAGGTGCGTCAGGCGCTCGCGAAGGCCATCGACCGGACGCCGATCGCGGCCCTCTACGGTCCGGGCCTCGCGGGCAACGCGTCCTGCAACATCATCACGGGTCTCGACGCGTACACGTCGAAGAACACCGCCGGCATGGACGTCTGCAAGTTCGACATCGCCGCGGCGAACAAGCTCCTCGACGACGCGGGCGCGGCGAAGGGCGCCGATGGCATCCGTGTCTACAAGGGCAAGAAGATGCACATCGTCTACCAGACGACCGTGAACCCCCTCCGCCAGAAGGAGCAGGAGATCGTGAAGAACGGCTGGACCCAGCTGGGCCTCGAGGTCGAGCTGAAGTCGATCCCGGCCGGCACGTTCTTCGGCACCGAGGGCAACGACACGGCCGCGAAGTTCTTCACCGACGTCGAGATGTTCACGAACGGCTCGTCCGACCTCTACCTGTCCGACTACGTCACGGGTTGGACGTCCGACGAGATCAAGACGAAGGCCGGCAACTGGTCGGGCAACAACTACGAGCGCTGGTCCAACAAGGACTACGACGCGCTCGTGGCGTCCTACCTGAAGGAGACCGACCCGGCGAAGCTCAGCGACCTGCTCATCAAGATGAACGACCTCCTCGTCTCCGACGTGGTGGTCATCCCGCTCGTCGCGCGGACCCAGCCGACCGACGGACGGAGCAAGGCCCTGAAGGGCGTCATCGCGAACGCCTGGGACAGCGTGCTCTGGAACATCGCCGACTGGGCGAAGTAGCGACCACGCCCGTCGCGTAGCGCATCGGCGGGGGCGAGAGCCCCCGCCGATGGCGTCTCGCGCCACCCGCGCCGCTGTCCCTTCCGTATCGCGGGACACATAATGCGCACGGGATGGGGAACTACGTCCTCCGGCGCCTGTTGATCGCGGTCCCGACGCTGCTGCTCATCAGCGTGATCGTCTACGCGATCCTCGCGCTGGCGCCGGGCGATCCGCTCGCGCAGTTCGCCCTCAACCCGGCGATCCCGCCCGAGGTGAGGGAGAACATCCGGCGCTCCCTCGGGCTCGACCAGCCCTGGTACATCCGCTACGTGAAGTGGCTCGTCGCCGCGGTCCAGGGGGACCTCGGCTACTCGTACAACAGCAAGGTCCCCGTCACCGAGCTGCTCGCGCTGAAGCTCCCGAACACGCTCGCCGTGCTCGGCGTCGCCTACGTCCTCTCGGTCATCATCGCCATTCCGATCGGCGTCGTCTCCGCGGTGCGGCGCTACTCCGTGTTCGACCACGCGGCCACGACGTTCGCCTTCATCGGGTTCTCCGTTCCGACGTTCTTCACGGGGATCATCCTCATCCTCGTCTTCAGCGTGAAGTTCCACATGCTCCCGTTCATCTACTCCTCGACGCTCAAGGTGTCGCTCCTCGACCCCGCGTCCATGTGGGAGCAGTTCCGCCAATCGATCATGCCGATCACGGTGCTCACGCTCTTCCAGACCGCGACGCTCGTGCGCTTCGTCCGGTCGGAGATGCTCGAGAACCTCCCGCTCGACTACGTGCGCACCGCCCGCGCGAAGGGGCTGATGGAGCGGCTCGTCGTCCTGCGCCACGTCTTGCGGAACAGCCTCATCCCGGTCGTGACGCTCATTGCCCTCGGCGTGCCGACGGTGTTCGGCGGCGCGCTCATCACCGAGCAGATCTTCCGGATCCCGGGCATCGGCCTGCTCCTCGTCGACGCGATCGGGCAGAGCGACACGCCGGTCGTGATGGGGGCGACGATGATGTTCGCCGTGCTCGTCGTCCTCTTCAACATCGTCGCGGACGTCCTCTACGGCGTCCTCGATCCGCGGATCAGGTACGACTGAGTGGCGACGGCGACGGCGCAGGCGCGCATCACGGCGGCCGAGGAGTGGCGGCGGCCGGCGCGCTCGCTCTGGAGCGACGCGTGGCACCACTTCCGGCGGCACCGCCTCGCGATGGGCGGCCTCGTCGTCGTGACGCTCATCGCGCTCGCGACGCTCATCGGGCCCGTCCTGTGGCCGATCCCGTACGCGAACGTCGACTACGCCGCGAGCCTCCTCCCGCCCTCGCTCACGCACCCGTTCGGGACGGACGACCTCGGCCACGACCTGTTCGCGCGCGTCCTCTTCGGCGGGCGCGTGTCGATCGCGGTCGGCCTCACCGCGGTGTTCCTCGCGATCTCGCTCGGCACGCTCGTCGGGGCGGTCTCCGGATTCTTCGGCGGGCACCTCGACAACGCCCTCATGCGGGTGACGGACATGTTCCTGTCCCTCCCGCAGCTGCCGTTGCTCCTGCTGACGATCTACCTGTTCCGCGACCCGCTGCGCGCGGCGATCGGGCCCGAGGGCGGCGTGTTCATCCTCATCGTGACGGTCATCGGCGCGCTCACGTGGATGCCGACCGCGCGGCTCGTGCGCGCTGGCTTCCTCTCGCTGAAGCAGAAGGAGTTCGTGGAGGCGGCGCGGACCGTCGGCGCGAGCAACGCCCGGATCATCGTCCGCCACATCCTCCCGAACGTGATGAGCCCGATCCTCGTCTCCGCCACGATCGGCGTCGGCTCCGCGATCATCACGGAGTCGGCGCTGTCGTTCCTCGGCCTCGGCTTCCCGCCGGACTTCCCGAGCTGGGGCCGCCTGCTCTACGACTCGCAGAACTACATGGACATCGCCCCGCAGTGGGCGGTATTCCCCGGGCTCGCGGTCTTCCTCACCGTGCTGTCGATCAACTACATCGGCGACGGCCTCCGCGACGCGCTCGACCCCCGCCGCACGCAGCGCTGAGGCTTGTTCAATAGCCGTCGGCCTCGCTCGCGGCTGGCCGCTCCGCTCGTTGGCGGACTCGCTCGGACCGGCAAAGCCGGATCCTCGCTCGGCCCATTCGTTCGTCGCCTCCCGCGCGCCTTCTACGCCAGGCCGACGCTCCTCGTCGCGCGCGACCTGCTCGGAAAGATCCTCGTCCGCGGTGGGCGTGCGGCGCGGCTCGTGGAGGTGGAGGCCTACCTCGGGGCGGAGGACCCCGCATCCCACGCGCACCGCGGCCCGACGCCGCGCACCGCGCCGATGTTCGGCGAGGTCGGGCACCTCTACGTGTACGTCTCGCACGGCGTGTACCACTGCGCGAACGTCGTAGCGCGCGCCGGGTCACGTCCCGCCGGCGCCGTGCTGCTCCGCGCCGCCGAGCCGCTCGCCGGCCTCGGCGACGATCCCCGTGCGCTCGCCGGGCCGGGGCTCCTCGGCCGCGCCTTCGGCCTGACGACGGCGCACAGCGGCGCCGACCTGCTGGACTCCGACGTCGCGCTGCTCGAGGCCGCACCGGTACCCGCGCACCTCGTCGGTCGCTCGCCGCGTATCGGCCTCTCGCCCGGGCGCACCTATGAGAAGCCCTGGCGCTTCTACATTCGTGGCTCACCCGCGTTGTCACGCGGTCCACGGGCCTCGTAGTCGACGCGAGGCGGGGTGAGGTCGAGGGGAGCCGCCCCTCTGGCGAGCGCCGACGGAACTCACGATCACACTCACACCGACATGACCGACGACCGAACGCTTCGCGTCCTCGAGCTCACGGCCGTGCGCGGGCTCATCGCCGAGCGCACGTCCTTCGCGCCCGGGCGCGAGCTCGCCGACGCGATGGCACCGGCGACGGATCTCGGCGACGCGGAGCGGCTGCAGGACGAGACGGAGGCGGCGCGCGATCTCATGCGCGCGCTCCCGTCCGCGGGGCTGCGCGGGGCGCGGGACATCCGCGATGCCGTCCAGCGCGCTCGCCTCGGCGGCATCCTCGACCCCGAGCGCCTCACCGCCGTCGCGGCCACCGTGCGCGCCGGGGAAGGCCTCTTCGCGCAGGTCCGGCCGTACCCGCCGCTCGCCGCGCGCGCGCGCCTCGTACGGCCGCCCGTGCCGCTCGCGCAGGCCATCGAGCACGCGATCTCCCCCGACGGCGAGGTGCTCGACCGCGCGAGCCTGGCCCTCGCGACCGCGCGCGCCGAGCTGCGCGCGTCGCAGGCACGCCTCCAGCAGCGCGTCGACGCGCTCCTGCGGACGCCGTCGCTCGCGAAGCTGCTTCAGGAGCCGATCGTCACGCAGCGCGGCGGACGGTACGTCGTGCCGCTGAAGGCCGAGAACGCGGGCGCCGTGAAGGGCATCGTCCACGACCGGTCCGCGAGCGGCCAGACGGTCTTCGTCGAGCCGCTCGAGATCCTCGATGCGAACAATCGCGTGCGCGAGGCGGAGCTCGCCGAGAAGGCCGAGGTCGAGCGCGTGCTCGCGGAGCTGTCGCGCGCGGTGGAGCGCGACGCCGCGGACTGCGAGGCGACGCTGACGGCGCTCGCGCAGCTCGACCTCATCCTCGCGCGCGCGCAGCTCGCGCAGGCGTTCGACTGCGTGCGCCCGCGGCTGAACGCCGACGGCGTCCTCGACCTCATCCAGGCGCGCCACCCCCTCTTGGTCCAACAGGCTCAAGCCGGGGGGTCCTCGGGGGGCGGGAGCCCCCCGGTGGTCGTGCCGATCGACGTGCGGCTCGGTGCGGACGTGCGCTCGCTCGTCGTCACCGGCCCGAACACGGGCGGCAAGACCGTGACGCTGCGGACGATCGGGCTCCTCACGCTCATGGCCGCGTGCGGCCTGCAGGTGCCCGCGCAGCGCGGCAGCGCGCTGCCGGTCGTGCGCCGCGTCTTCGCCGACATCGGCGACGAGCAGTCGATCCAGCAGTCGCTCTCGACCTTCTCGTCGCACCTGCGCAACGTCGTCGCGACGCTCGCCGAGGCCGAGGCGGGCGACGTCGCGCTCCTCGACGAGATCGGCGCGGGCACCGACCCGGACGAAGGCGCGGCCCTCGCGATGGCCGTCCTCGAGACGCTCCTCGCTCGCGGCGTGCTCGTCGCGGCGACGACGCACTACCCGGAGCTCAAGGCCTTCGCGCTGAACACGCCGGGCGTGCAGAACGCGAGCGTCGAGTTCGATCCGGTGACGCTCCGCCCGACGTACCGCGTCCATCTCGGGCTGCCCGGCGCGTCGAACGCGTTCGCGATCGCGTCGCGGCTCGGGCTCGCATCCGACGTGCTCGCGCGCGCCGACACGCACCTCTCCGAGCTGCACCGGTCGCTCGAGCGATCGCTGCGCGAGGCGGAGCGCGCCCGCACCGACCTCACGGAGCAGCTCGAGGCCGCGCGCATCGCGAGCGTCGACGCGCGGCGCGTGCTCGAGGAAGCGCGGCGCGAGGCGGACCGCATCGCCGAGGAGGCGCGCGCGCAGCTGCGGCGTGCGCGCGCGGAGGCCGAGGCGCTCCTGCTCCAGGCGCGGCGCGCGATGCGGCAGGCCGAGGACGCGCGCGAGACGGCGTCGCGCCGCGACCTTCTCGCCGAGGCGCGCGCGGCGCTCGCCGCGGCGGAGGCCGAGAGCGAGCGGCTCGCGCCCGCGCCGCCGCCGCGTCCGACGACCCCGATCACGGTCGGGTCACCGGTGCTCGTGGAGGGCGTGAGCGAGCCGGGGACGCTGCTCGCGATCGACGACCGCGGCATCGCCGAGGTCGCCGCGGGCGCGCTGCGCCTGCGCGTCCCGGCGGGAGAGCTCCGTCCCGCGCCGGTCGTGCGGGAGGAGCCGATCCGTCCGCGGCGCGCGGCCGTGGCGGGATCGGCATCCAACACGCCTCTCCAGCTCGACCTGCGCGGCGCACGGGCCGACGAGGCCCTGGCCGTGCTCGACCGGTACCTCAACGATGCGGCCGTCGCCGGGTACGAGCGCGTGCGGATCGTCCACGGGAAGGGCACGGGGGCGCTGCGCGCGGCGGTGCGCGAGGCGCTCGGACGCCATCCGCTCGTGCGCGAGGTGGCGAGCGCGGGCCGCTCCGAGGGCGGGGATGGCGCCACTATCGTGACGCTCTAACATGCCGCCGACGCCCGCGGACGCGGGTGGGGAGAAGCGGCCTCGGTCCCCGGGCGCGCTTGGCCCGACCGAGGGTCGGAAGAGGCGGAGCGCGATCCTCGTGACGCGCGACGACCGCGGCCGTGTGCTGCTCGTGCGGCAGCGCGGCGGGCCGTTCCGGGGGCACTGGCTCCTGCCGGGCGGCGGGCTCGAGGACGGCGAGTCGTTCGAGGACGCGCTGCGCAGAGAGGTGCTCGAGGAGACCGGCCTCGCGGTCGACAGCGTCCGGCCGGTCGCGCGCTACGAGATCCTCGCGCCGTCGTTCCACGGCGACGTGCGCATGTTCGCGGCCGAGGTCCGCGGCGAGCCGCGCGTCGGCCCGGACGGCGAGGCCGTCGAGTGGGCGGCCGTGGAGGCGGCCGGCGCGCACCCCGTGCTCGCCCGCGAGCTGCGCGACGCGGGCCTGCTCGAGACAGACGACGCTGAGATCGAGCGCCGATGCGCTGCGCTCGGGATCCACGTGACGCGGTCGGACTAAGGCCGCGGCTTCGGCGTGCGCGTGGGCGTCGGCTTCGGCGTCGCGCTCGGCTCGGCCGACGGCGTCGCCGAGGGCGTGGGGGTCGGCGTCGGGGTCGGGCTCGGGGTGGGACACGGCTGCTCGCCGACGAGGTTCCACGTATAGCGCCCGTACGAGCGCAGCCCCTGCTGCGCGTCCTTGATCCATTGCTGCGTATACGGCGCCCAGGTCGACGGGCCGATCTCGCGGATCTTCATGCCGACCGTCGCCGTCCCGTCGGGCTTCGGGCAGCCCGCGACGTACCAGTTGTCCGCGGTCCGCGGCTCCGTCCCTTTGAGGAAGTACTCCGGCGTCGCGAAGGGCGAGAGGCCCGACGGGAGCAGGCCCGACCCGTACCCGCCGTACTTCCCCGGCGCGGCCACGACGCTCGCCGTCACGACGTTGTCGGGGCGCTTCCAATCCTGGACCGGCACGCCGTCGAGCACCTGCTTCATGTAGTCGCGCCACAGCTGCCCGGGGCCCATCGCGCTGAAGAAGTCGCGCTTGCTCATCGACTCGTTGTTGCTGTTGCCCATCCACACACCGGTGACGAGCTGCGGCACGAAGCCGACGGAGTACACGTCCTTCAGGTCGTCGGTCGTGCCGGTCTTCAGCGCGGCGGGCCGGCCGATGTTCGTCCACGAGCCGAAGATGAAGTCCTTCGCGGGATCGGTCATGTCCTTGAGGATGTCGGTCATGATGAACGCGATCCCCGGATCGAGGACGCGCCTCTGGTCGTAGTCCTTGTGCTCCCACACGACCTTCCCGCGGCTGTCCTCGACCTTGAGGATGAACGTCGGGTCGACGCGCACGCCGTTGTTCGCGAGCACGCCGAACGCGCTCGTCATGTCGACGAGCTTCACGACCTGCGCGCCGAGCGTGAGCGAGAGGCCGACCTGCGAGGGATCGATCTTCGTCGTGATCCCCATCTCCTGCGCGGTCTTGATCGTCGCCTCGATCCCGGAGTACTGCTGGAGGAACTTCACGGCGGGCACGTTCCGCGACTCGCGGAGGGCCTGCCGCATCGTCACCGGGCCGTGGTACTGGAGGTCCGCGTTCTCGGGGCAGTAGCCACACTGGTCGTGCGGACCGGGCTGCGCGACGAGGCCGGCGTCGGCCTTGCCGGTGAAGTCGGTGCGTGCGTCCACGACGACGGTCGCGGCCGTGGCGCCGTTCTTCAGCGCGGTGAGGTAGTTGAAGACCTTGAAGCTCGACCCGGGCTGGCGCAGCCCGAGCCCGGCGACGTCGAACTGGCCCTGCACGCGGGGGTCGTCCCTGTTGTAGTAGTCGACCGATCCGACGTAGGAGAGGACCTCACCCGTGCGCGGGTCGATCGAGACGAGCGCCGCGTTCCAGACGTTGCGGTCGTGGAGGTCCTCCACCCACTTGCGGACCTGCTCCTCGCCGGCGGCCTGCTTCGCCATGTCGAGCGTCGTCGTCACCTTGAAGCCGCCGCGCGTCACGGCGCTCTCGTCGCCGCCGAGGATCCGGGTGAGCTGGTCGCGGACCTGGAAGACGAAGTGCGGCGCGGTGATCGTCGTGATCTGTGGGCCCGCGACCTTGATCGGCGCGTCGTCGGCCGCCTCGCGCTCCGCCGCCGTGATCGCGCCGATGTCCTCCATCTGCGAGAGCACGTACGAGCGGCGTTCCTGCGCGCGGTCGAGGTTCTCCGCCTTCGACGGATCGAGGACCGACGGCGACTGCGGCAGGCCGGCGAGCATCGCGGCCTCGGGCAGCGTGATCTGCGAGAGGTCGCTCTTCCCGAAGTAGGTCTCGGCGGCGGCCTTCACGCCGTACGACTGGTTGCCGTAGTAGATCTGGTTGAAGTACAACTCGAGGATCTGCTGCTTCGAATAGGTGCGGGTGACCTCGATCGCGAGGATCGCCTCGCGGATCTTCCGCTGGAGCGACACCTCGCCGCCGACGATCCGCTGCTTTACGAGCTGCTGGGTGATGGTCGACGCGCCGCCCTGGCCGGTGCCGCGCCCCGTGAAGTCGGAGTACGCCGCGCGCGCGATGCCGAGCACGTCTACGCCGGGGTTCGTCCAGAACGTCTTGTCCTCGGCCGCGACGGTCGCGTCGATCAGGACCTGCGGGACGTCGGCGTACTTCACGACCTCGCGCCGCTCGACCTCGAACTGGTAGAGGAGCTGCGTCCCCGTCCGGTCATACACCTTCGTCGATAGGGCGAGCGGGTCCTTCGCCAGCTCCTCGGGCGAGGGCAGGTCGGCGGTGAACGCCGCGAGGGCCATCGCCGCGCCCACCACCGGGAGGGCCGCAATGGCCAGCAGGAGGGCGAGCAGGACCGGCGGCAGGACCACCAGGCCGCGCCGCACGGGCCCCGTCGTGGGCTTGCGCCGCAGCGTCCTGTACGGTCCCCGCCGCAGCGCATGATCGCGGCTGCGATCCCTTCCCGTGCTCATAGTCTATTGACCACCCATGCCCGTCGTCCCTAACGAAGCAGAGCTCGAAGAGTTCCTCACGCGCGGCGTCTTCGACGTCGTCGTGCGGAAGGACCTCGCCGCGGCGTTACGGCGCGCCGACCGTCCGCTGCGTATCAAGGAGGGGTTCGACCCGACGCACCCGAACCTCCACGTCGGGCACGCGATGGGGCTGCGCAAGCTCCGGAAGCTCGCCGAGTGGGGGCACGAGATCGTCGTCATCGTGGGCGACTGGACGACCCAGATCGGCGACCCCACCGACCGCGACCTCACGCGGCCAACGAAGGCGCGCGAGGAGGTCATGGCGAACGCGCGGACCTACCTCGATCAGTTCCACCTCATCGTGCCGCGCGAGCGGACGCGCGTCGTCTTCCAGGACGAGTGGTACGGGAAGTTCGGCCTTCGCGACGTCATCGAGCTCGCCTCTCGCTTCACTGTGCAGCAGATGCTCGCGCGTGAGGAGTTTCGCAAGCGGCAGACCGCCGGGACGCCGATCCCGATCAAGGACATCATCTACCCGCTCCTCCAGGCCTACGACTCCGTAGCGGTGAAGGCAGACGTGGAGGTGGGCGGGACCGACCAGCTCTTCAATATCCTCGCCGGCCGTGAGCTGCAGGAGGTGATCGGCCAGCCCGCGCAGCAGGTCTTCATCACGCACCTCCTCGAGGGTCTCGACGGCGAGAAGATGAGCAAGTCGAAGCCGCACACCGGCGTGTGGCTCACCGATCCGCCGATCGAGATGTACGGGAAGGTCATGGCCATCAAGGACGAGTCGATGCCGCACTGGTTCGAGTGGGCGACGGAGATGCCCATGGCCGAGGTGCGTGCGATCCTCGACGCGCTCGAGCGCAAGGACGCGAACGCGCGTGACGCGAAGGCGTTGCTCGCGAAGCGGATCGTCACGGAGCTGCATTCCGCCGAGGCCGCCGAGGAGGCCGGCGCGGCGTTCGATAGGCAGTTCCGCGACCGCGCCGCGCCCGCGACGGTCACTCGGCGCACGCTTCAGTTCGCCCAGCCGGACGTCTCGATCGTCGAGGTGCTCGTGCAGCTCGCGCTGTTCCGGAACAGGGCCGAGGCGCGCAACGCGATCACCGGTGGCGGCGTCCGCGTCGACGACCGTCCCGCGACCCTGCAGACGCGCCTGCGGCCCGGCGACGACGTGCGGATCCAGGTCTCGCGCCGCGCCTTCGACGTCTCCATCACTCCGGCCTCGTGACGACGACCGTCGCCGTCGTGCCGTTCGGCGCGGTCGTCGGCGGTGACGGGGACCACGAGCGCGCCGGCCGGTGGGCGCGGCAGATCGCGCGGCGCCTCGTCGACCGGTACGCCGGCGACGCGGAGATCGACCTCCGGCCGGTGTTCCTCGTCGCCGTGCCCGAACGGCCGACGGCGAGCCGCGAGGGGGCCGAGGCCGGCTACCTCGTCTTCGGCTCGACGCCGGATGCGGCGCTCGCGGCGCAGTACGGCCGCTCGCTGGGTGCGGCGTACGTGCTCACGGGGACCTACCGAGAGGAGCCGACGAGCCGCCGGATCGAGGTCGGCCTTGTCGAGGTCGGCGGCGAGCGCATCGCCGCGACGTACGGCGAGCCCATCCCGCCGGGCGGGCTCCACCGTGTCGAGCCGGCGCTCGCGTCATGGCTCGCAGGGGCGCTCGGCGCCGCTCCGCCGGCGGACCAGGGCGCCGTCGCGAACGAGGCGGCGTACGCCGCGCTCCTCGAGGCGATGGACGCGGAGGTCGACGCGACGCTCCTGCGGACGAGCGACGCGCAGGGCTCGTGGGCGGCGCTCACCCGCGCCGCGAACGCGTACGCGGCGGCGGCGCGCGCCGATCCGTCGTCGGAGCTCGTCGAGGAGCGGATCCTCGTGCTCGCGGCGACGGAGATGGAGCACGACCTGCAGCGGCTCGTCCTGCCCGCGCTCGAGACGCTGGCGGAAACGCGGCCGCGCTCGTGGCGCGTGCACTACGTCCTCGGCGAAGTACGCCGGACGGCCGGCGAGACCGCGAGCGCGATCGTCGCGTTCGAGCACGCCGACGCCCTCCATCCGCTGCGCGGCCAGGACTCGCTGTCGCTCGCGCGCCTGCACATCGAGGCGGGGTCCAGCGCGACGGCGACGTCGCGCCTGCGGCGCATCGTCCGGGCGAGCGAGGATCCGGCCGTCACGGCAGCGGCGCGCCGGCTGCTCCTGGGCCTGCGGCACCCCGACCTCGAGCGCGCGCTCGAGGCGGCGGGGAAGGCCGCCGTCGAGGAGGACGCCGGCCGCGCGGACGAGGCCGACGCCGCCTTCCGGCGGGTGCTCGACGTCGAGCCCGACCTCTGGGAGGCGCACTTCGGCCGTGGCCTCCTCGCGCTGCAGCGCGGCGACGCCGAGGCGGCGCGCGCGGCGTTCGCGCGCGCCGTGGAGCTCAATCCCGCCGCGTCGGAGGTCGTAGCCGACGTGAGGGGCGAGCGGGGGGTGGCCGGGGAGCAGAGCCCCCCTGCGACAAGCTAGTGGGCGGCGGCGGGCTCGCCCTCCTGAGCGGACTCGTGCTCCGCGATCACCTTCTGAGCCACGTGTGACGGGCACTCCTCGTAGCCGAGGAGCGACGCGCTGAACGTGCCGCGTCCGGCGGTCATCGAGCGGAGGTCGGTCGCGTAGCGGAACGTCTCCGCCATCGGCACCTGCGCCTTGATCCGCCGGATGCCCGCGCCGGCGTCGTCCATCCCGAGGACGCGCCCGCGCCGGGAGTTGAGGTCGGAGAGGACGTCGCCCATGTTGTCCTCCGGGACGAAGACCTCGAGCTCCATGATCGGCTCGAGGAGGAAGGGCTGCGCCTCCTTCACCGCGCTCTGGAGGGCGAGCGAGCCCGCGATCTTGAAGCTCATCTCGCTCGAGTCGACGGTGTGGTACGAGCCGTCGTACAGCGTCGCGCGGAAGTCCGAGAGCGGATAGCCCGCGATGACGCCCTTTTCCGCGGCCTCGCGGATGCCCTTCTCGACCGCCGGCCAGAAGTTGCGCGGCACCGAGCCGCCGACGACGCGCGTCGCGAACTCGACGCCGGAGCCGGGCACCAGCGGCTCGATCGCGATCCAGCAGTCGCCGAACTGGCCGTGGCCGCCGGTCTGCCGCTTGTAGCGGCCCTGCGCCGACGCCTTGGCGCGGATCGACTCGCGGTAGGGGACGCGCGGCGTCTTGGTCTGCACGCTGACGCCGAACTTGTCCTTCAGCTTGTGGACCGCGACGTCGACGGCCGACTCGCCGACGCCCGAGAGGATCGTCTCGTGCGTCGCGTCGTCGCGGCGGACGTGGAGCGTCGGGTCCTCCTCGATGAGCCGGTGGAGCGCCGTCGAGAGCTTGTCGAGGTCCTGCTTGCTCGTGGGCTCGATGGCGACGCTGAACGCCGGCTCGGGGAGCTCGATCGGCGCGTACACGATCGGCGCGTCCTTGTCGCAGAGCGTCGAGCCCGTCTTCGACGCGGCGAGCTTCGGGACGGCGCAGACGTCGCCGGCGCCGACGGCGTCGGTCACGTCCTGCTCCTTGCCGCGGAGGAAGAAGATCTGGCCGACGCGCTCCTGCTCGCCGGCCGTCGCGTCGAACAGCGACGCGTTGCCGCGGAGCGTCCCCGACATCACGCGCACGTATGAGAGCTTGCCGACGAAGGGGTCGGCGATCGTCTTGAAGACGAACGCGGAGAGCTTCTCGTCGACCGCCACCTTCCGCGCGATCTCCTCGCCGGCCGGGCTCTTGCCGATCGCCGCGCCGCCCTCGACGGGCGAGGGGAGCATGTCGACGATCGTCTCGAGGAGAGCGGCGAAGCCGACCTTGCGGTGGGCGCTCGTCGCGATCACGGGCAGGACCTTGCCCTCGCGCACGGCGGCGTGGAGCGCGTCGCGCAGCTCCTCGTACGTGATCTCCTTGCCGTCGAGGTAGCGCGCCATGAGGTCGTCGTTCGTCTCGACGACAGCCTCAACGAGCTGGCGGTGCGCCTCGTCGCGGCGCTCCTTCTCGGTCTCCGGCATCTCCGCGACCGGATCCCTCGGCCCTCGGAGGACCTGCTCGTGGAGGAGGTCGATCGTCGCCTCGATCGCCTGATGCGACCCGATCGGCACGTGGAGCGGGACGACGCGGATGCCGTACGCCTCGCGCAGTTGCGCCAGCACGGCGTCGAAGTCGGCGTTCTCGCGGTCGAGGCGCGACACGACGACCACGCGCGCCTTGTGCTCGCGGTCGAGCTCCTGCCACACGAGCTGCGTGCCCACCTGGACGCCGGCGGAAGCGTCGACCACGACGAGCGCCGCGTCGGCCACGTGCAGCCCCGCGCGCTGGTCGCCGGCGAAGTCGGCGAATCCCGGCGTGTCGATGAAGTTGATCTTCGTGCCGTCGTGCTCGAGGTGGGCGAGCGCGACGTTGATGCTGATGTGGCGCTTCGTCTCCTCGGGATCGGTGTCGAGGATGCTCGTGCCGTCGTCGACCTTGCCGAGGCGCGTCGTGGCGCCGGCCACGTGCAGCAGCGTCTCGACGAGCGTCGTCTTGCCCGATCCGCCGTGGCCAACGACGGCGACGTTCCGGATGCGCGTGGGTCCTGTGACCGACATGTCGCCCCCCTTTTCTGCGGTGCCGAAAGGTAGCGGATCCGAGTTCTCGCCTCGATAGGGAGTCGTCCCGCCTCAGACCTCCGAAGCGTAGTTGGCCGGCGGATCCGGGTCCCCGTCTCGAGAGGCAGGCGTTCCGCCGTAGACTTCCGATGCGTGTCAGGACATTCGAAATGGTCCCAGATCAAGCGGCAGAAGGGCGCCGCCGACATCAAGCGGGGCAACCTCTTCACGAAGATGACCCGCGAGCTGATGATCGCGGCCAAGCAAGGTGGGCCCGACCCCGAGGCGAACTTCCGGCTCCGGCTCGCGATGGACCGCGCCCGCGCGGTGAACATGCCGAAGGACAGCATCCAGCGCGCGATCGATCGGGCGACCGGCGGCGGCGAGGGCGCGCAGCTCGAGAGCATCGTGTACGAGGGCTACGGCCCCGGCGGCGTGTCCATCATGGTGGAGGCGACGACGGACAACCGGAACCGGACGGCGTCCGAGGTCCGCTCGGCCTTCACCAAGCACGGCGGGAAGCTCGGCGAGAGCGGCTCGGTGCAGTGGCTGTTCGAGCAGAAGGGCGTCATCGAGATCGACGCGACGGGCTCGAAGGCCGACGACGTCGAGCTCGCCGCGATCGACGCCGGCGCGGAGGACGTCCAGCAGGACCGCGACCTCGTGAGCGTCTACACGACGCCGCGCGACTTCGAGCGCGTGAAGAAGGCCCTCGAGGCGTCGGGCGTGAGGCCGGCTTCCGCCGAGCTCTCGATGCGCGCCACCTCGACCGTCCAGGTCGACGGCGACACCGCGCGCAAGCTCATCCGCCTCGTCGAGTCGCTCGAGGAGCTGGACGACGTCCAGGCCGTGCACGCGAACTTCGACATACCGGAGGACGTCCTCCAGACGGTCTCGGCGTGACGACGGTCCTCGGCATCGACCCGGGGACCACGGGCATGGGTTTCGCCGTCCTCGAGACCGCGACCGACCCGCCGCGCGTCCTCGCGCGCGACCTCATCGCGACGCCCGCGCACGGCACGAGCGCGGAGCGCCTCGTCGCGATCGCCGACGGGATCGACCGCGTCATGGCCGCGTACCGTCCGTCGTGCGTCGCGGTCGAGCGGCTCTACTTCAACCGGAACGCGCGCACGGCGATGGCGGTCGCCGAGGCGCGAGGGATCGCCCTCCTGTGCGCCGCCCGCGCGGGCTGCGAGATCGCCGAGTACACGCCCTCGGAGGTGAAGCTCGCCATCACCGGGAGCGGGACGGCGGACAAGAAGCAGGTACAGCGCATGCTCGCGCTCGTGCTCGCGCTCGAGCGCGCGATCGACCAGGACAACGTCGCCGACGCGGTCGCGATCGCCTGGACGCACGCACAGCGCGCGCGCTTCGCGGCCGCCGTCGCTCGCGCGTGATCGCTTCCGTCCGGGGGCGCGTCATTGCGCGCGGTGCCGACCACGTCGTCGTCGAGGTGGACGGTGTCGGGTACAAGGTCTTCGTCCCGCGCCAGCCCGAGAGCGACGACGCGCTCCTGCACACGCACCACGTCGCGCGCGAGGACGGGCAGTTCCTCTTCGGGTTCAGCACGCGCGAGGAGCTCGCGCTCTTCGAGCTGCTGATCGGCGTGAGCGGCGTCGGGCCGAAGGCCGCGCTCGCGATGCTGTCCGTCTCGCGTCCGGCCGAGCTCGCGGCGGCGATCGCCGCGGGCGACACGGCGGCGATCGCGCGCGCGCCCGGAGTGGGAAAGAAGACCGCCGAGCGGCTCGTCGTCGATCTGCGCGGCCGGATGGCGAAGGTGAGCGGCGAGCTCCCTGGCCCTGCTGTCGTCGAGGACGAGGCCGCCGCTGCGCTCGTGGCTCTGGGCTACACGCCGGCTGAGGCCGCCGCCGCGCTGCGTGGCGTCCCGAAGGTGGACGCGGCGAGCACGGAGGAGCGCGTGCGGTCAGCGTTGCGAGCCGCGGCGAGGCCATGACTCGCTGGCGCCAGCCGGCGATCTTCACCGGACATCAGGTGCTACAATGTGCTACCAATGGCGCCGAAGCAGCGCAGACCACGACCCCGAATAGGGGGAAGCTCTCGCAGCCGGGTGCCGAAGGGCCGCGAGCCCGTCGGCGTGAGGGAGCTGCGCCAGAACCTCAGCGTCCACCTGCGTCGTGTCACGGACGGCGCGGTGCTCGAGGTCACCGATAGGGGAGTGCCGGTAGCGGTCCTGGGTCCTCTGCCCGAAGCGGCGACGCCGCTGCAGAGGCTCATCCTCGCGGGCCGCGTCGTGCAGGCTCCGACCCTGAACCTTGCCGATCTCGGGCCGCCGCTGAGACTGGCGGTGCGGAAGCCACTCAGCAGGGTCGTCGACGAGCTGCGCGCTGAGCGGATCTGAGCCCTGATCTACCTTGACTCATCCGCTCTGGTGAAGCTGGTCGTCGCTGAGCCCGAGAGCGAAGCCTTGCGCTCCTGGATCGGCGAACGTCCCGAGCAGGTGTCGAGCGTTCTCGCGGCCGTCGAGGTGCGCCGTGCCGTGCTCCGGCTCCGTCCGGAGGCTGAGGGGGCAACACCGACCGGCCCGGAGGAGAGAGGCGGTGCGGCCGAGGGAGCTGCCGCCGCGCAAGAGCGCACGGAGCGGCTGCTGCGCGGACTCGGGCTTATCGCGCTGGACGACGGTGTCATCTCGGCCGCGGGACAGCTTCGGCCGCCGACGGTGCGCACAGTCGCCGCGATCCACGTTGCCACGGCGCTCGCGATCCCCGGCCTCGAGGCGCTGGTCACGTACGACGATCGGCTCGCGTCCGCCGCTGCCTCGGTCGGCTTGACCGTGGTGCGACCAGGTCGTGGTCCGGAGGGTCGCTGGCTCTGGTGGCGCCAGGCGACACGGGAGGCACGGTAGTGTCCGCCTGCTCTCGAGCACTCGCGACGTCCTGAACTCGCAAGCCTGTCGGACCCGGTGGTCGCCCCCATCGGGTCCGATCTCCGACCGTCGTCATGAAGGAGGCCCTTCGTGGGGGAGCCGCCACGCCTTGTGGACCTCCAACGAGTCCTAGGAGTAGGCCGGACTCTCACGGTCGACGACGTGGGCATTTCGCTGCTCGCGGTCGAGGTGTACGCGGACGGCCTCTCGATCCCGTTGGAGATCCAACTTCGGGGAGAGCGCTCCTTTGACCTTGGACTGATCCCTGAGTACGAGCCCGGATTGAACCTCGCCTGGCACGTCAGTGACGACCTTGGAACGAGGTACACAGCATGGCCGTTGTCTGCCGGTGGAACAGCCTTCAGGTGGCGACTCCACTTCGCGTTTGCGCCGCAGATCCCCCGATCAGCCCGTGTCCTTCGGATCAACATCGACGAGATCAGCCTGCGTCGCCTGACGAGTCATGGCTCGAATGACGTGCGCGAGTACCTTTGGCGGGGACCGTGGCAATTCGATGTGCGCCTAGGAGAGGCGGCGACCGTCTAGGGTCCCACGCCGCCAGTGGCGGACCTCAGGACGTGCCACGGTAGGGATCGGCACCCGCCTGGGGCCGCCGCATCCGAGGACGGATGGGTTCGACCAGGAGATCGCGTTCGCTTGCAGAAGCGGGGCGGTGGTATAGTTCTCGTACACGCGGCGGAGTCCGCGCGGCTTCGGGCGTCCGGGAAAGTGGGTCGACCCCACTTTTTTTGTCGCCTTCGCCGTGCGGCGGGCAGGCGAGCCCGGTCCGCCGCGACCGAGAGAGAGGGAGCGTGCGACATGAACCGTGAGCTCGTGACCGGTCTCGCACAGCTCTCCGCCGAGAAGGGCCTCCCCAAGGAGGTCGTCAGCGACATCATCGCGCGCGCGATCAAGCGCGCCTACGGCGACGAGGAGCACCTCGACGTCAAGGTCGACGTCCAGACGGGCGCCTTCCGGATCTTCCTCCTCAAGACCGTCGTCGAGAAGGTCGAGGACCCCAAGACCCAACTCGAGCTCGAGACCGCGCGGAAGATCAAGTCCGACGCCCAGCTCGGCGACGTCATCCCGTTCGAGGAGTCGGCGGCCGCCCTCGGGCGCATCGGCGCCCAGACGGCGAAGCAGATGATCCAGCAGTTCCTGCGCGAGGCCGAGCGCGAGCAGGTGTTCGCGGAGTACGCCGACCGCGAGGGCGACATCATCAACGGCGTCATCGACCGCTTCGACGCGGGCGCCGCGATCATGGACCTCGGCAAGGCGAAGGCGGTCCTCCCTCGTTCGGAGCAGGCGCCGCACGAGCGCTATTTCGTCGGCCAGCACCGCAAGGTGCTCGTCCTGGAGGTGCGCCGGTCGATCCACGGCCCGCAGATCATCGTGAGCCGCGCGCATCGCGGCATCGTGAAGCGCCTCTTCGAGCTCGAAGTGCCCGAGATCTACCACGGCCAGGTCGAAGTGATGGGCATCGCGCGCGAGCCGGGCGCCCGCACGAAGATCGCGGTCCGGGCGCGGCAGCCGGGCCTCGACGCCGTCGGCGCGTGCGTCGGCCAGCGCGGTCTGCGCGTCCAGGCGATCTCGAACGAGCTCGGGGGCGAGCGCATCGAGGTCATCCAGCACGACGAGGACCCGCCGAAGTACGTCGCGAACGCACTGTCGCCGGCGCCGGTCGTGCGTGTCGACGTCGTGCCGGAGGAGAAGACGGCGTACGTCGTCGTGCCCGACCGCTACCTCTCGCTCGCCATCGGCAAGGAGGGCATCAACGCGAAGCTCGCGGCGAAGCTCACGGGCTGGCGGATCGACATCCGCAGCGAGTCCGAGGTCGCCGCGGAGAGCGCGCCGGAGCCGGAGCCCGAGGCCGTCCTGGAACAGCCCGTCGCCGAGATGCCCGTGGAGGCGGGCGAGGAGGAGGGGATCCGCGAGGACCTCGTCGTCGAGGCGGAGGCGGAGTCGGCGCTCGCCGACGAGTCCGAGCTCGAGGACGAGGACCGCGCGCTCCTCGGCGGGAAGAAGAGGCGCGATCGCCGCTAAGCCGGTGCGGCTCCCGAGGCGGACGTGCGTGGCCTGCCGGACCGAGCGGCCGAAGCGGGACCTCGTCCGCATGGTGCGGTCCGCGGGCACGGGCGAGCTCGCGGTCGACCTGCGCGGGAAGGCATCGGGCCGAGGGGCGTACCTTTGTCCCGACCCCGCGTGTCTCGAGCGCGGGCTCGCGGAGGGCTCGCTCGCGAAGGCGCTCGAGGTCCCGATCGACGAGCCGACGCGCGCGAGGCTCCGCGGCGAGCTCGAGCACGCGATGAACGAACGCAACAGAAGCTAGGAGCGACATGCCGAAGGCACGACCGAGGCGCTTCCCACCACCGCGCGGACCGCGGCCCCGGCGCCGCCAGGGCGGCCGCGGCGCGCCGCCGCCCGCGCCCGAGCCCGCCGCCACGGCGGTGCTCGCACCGGAGCTGCACGCCGCCGTCACGCTCCCGCGCCAGATCCAGGTGGGAGACCTCGCGACAGCGTTCGACATGTCCGTCGTCGACGTCATCAAGGCGCTCGTGAACATGGGCGTCATGGCGACGAAGAACCAGACGATCGACTACGACACGGCCGCGCTCGTCGCGACCGAGCTCGGGATCGAGGTCCAGCCCGAGGAGGCCGCCGCGCCGGCGGAGGATGGCGCGCCTGCCGTCGCCGAGGAGGCGCCCGCGGCGCGTCCGGTCCTCTGGACGGACGAGGATCCCTCGCGGCTGCGCGAGCGCGCGCCCGTCGTCACCGTCCTCGGTCACGTCGATCACGGGAAGACGAGCCTCCTCGACTCCATCCGCCAGACGAACATCACCGCGCGCGAGTCGGGCGGGATCACGCAGCACATCGGCGCGTACCAGGTCGAGCACAGAGGCCGGAAGGTCACGTGGATCGACACGCCCGGCCACCAGGCGTTCACCGCCATGCGCGCGCGCGGCGCGTCGGTGACCGACATCGCCGTGCTCGTCGTCGCCGCCGACGACGGCGTGCAGCCGCAGACGATCGAGGCGATCTCGCACGCGCGCGCCGCGAACGTCCCGATCGTCGTCGCGCTGAACAAGATCGACAAGGCCGACGCCGACCCGGACCGCGTGAAGAGCCAGCTCGCGGAGCAGGGCGTCACCATCGAGGAGTACGGCGGCGACGTGCCGCTCGTGCCCGTTTCCGCGCGCACGAAGCAGGGTCTCGACGACCTCCTCGACGTCATCCTCCTCGTGGCCGACGTCCAGGAGCTGAAGGCCGACCCCGAGCGTGCGGCGATCGGGAGCGTCGTCGAGGCGCATCTCGAGCGCGGGCGCGGCCCGATCGCGACCGTGCTCGTCCGAACGGGCACGCTCGAGCGCGGCGACCTCGTCGTCGTCGGCGCGACGTACGGCCGCGTGCGCGCCATGGTGGACGACCGCGGGAAGACGATCAACCGCGCCGAGCCCTCGCGTCCGGTCGAGATCCTCGGCCTTCCCGACGTCCCCGGCGCGGGCGACGTCCTCCGTGCGGTCGCGGACGAGAAGGCGGCGAAGGCGATGGTCGAGACGGAGCAGCGCCGCCGGGCGGGCGGCGCCGCCGGCGAGCGGCCCGTGACGCTCGACGAGATGTTCGCGCAGGCCCGCGAGGGCAAGGCGAAGGAGCTGAAGATCGTCCTCAAGACCGATGTCCAGGGCTCGCTCGAGGCGATCCGCGGGTCGCTGGCGAAGCTGCCGCAGGAGGAGGTCGGGCTGAACGTCATCCACGCCGCCGTCGGCGACGTCACCGAGTCGGACGTGACGCTCGCCGCCGCGTCGAACGCCGTGATCCTCGCCTTCAACAACAAGCTCGACGCGCCGGCGAAGAAGGCCGCCGACCAGGCGGGAGTCGACGTGCGCTCCTACAAGGTCATCTACGAGCTCCTCGACGACATCGAGAAGGCGCTCGTCGGGATGCTCGAGCCGGAGATGGTCGAGCAGGTCGCCGGCCATGCCGAGGTACGGCAGACGTTCGCCTCCGGCAAGACCACGATCGCCGGCTGCATGGTCACGGACGGGGTCATCCGCCGGACCGCGCAGGCGCGCTTGCTGCGCGGCGGCGCGTCGATCTTCGACGGCAAGATCGCCTCGCTGAAGCGCTTCAAGGACGACGTCCGTGAGGTGGCGGCGGGCCTCGAATGCGGGATCCTGCTCGAGGGGCACAACGACGTCGCGGTCGGCGACGTGGTCGAGTCCTACGTCGTGCAGGCGAAAGCGCGGGGATGAGATGCCGTACAAGCGGACCGACCGCGTCAACGCGCTCCTGCAGCGTGAGCTCGCGCAGATCGTCAGCGAGGAGCTGAGGGACCCCCGGATCGCGTTCGCGACCGTGACCGCGGTCGAGACGACGCCGGACCTGCGCACCGCGCGGGTCCACGTGAGCGTGCTCGGTGACGAGGCCGCGGGGAAGGAGACGATCGCCGCGCTCACCCGCGCGAAGCCGCACCTGCGCCACGAGCTCGGCGAGCGCACCGAGCTGCGGTCGATCCCCGACCTCGTGTTCGTGGAGGACCGCTCCGCGGAGCGCGCGGCGCGGATCTCGAGCCTGCTGCGGCAGGCGCGCGAGGGCGAGCATCACGACTGACGCCCCGGAGGGCGTGATGGCGGTCGACAAGCCGGAGGGGTGGACGTCGCACGACGTCGTCGCGGTCGCGCGGCGCGCCTTCGCCGTGCGGCGCGTCGGGCACGGCGGCACGCTCGACCCGCTCGCCACGGGCGTCCTCCCGCTGCTCGTCGGCCACGCGACCACCTTCGTCGAGCGCCTCCACGCCGCGCCGAAGGTCTACGCGGCGCTCGTCCTGTTCGGGAGCGAGACGTCGACCGACGACCGCGAGGGCGCCCCGACGCGGACTGCCGCGGTGCCCGCGCTCGAGCGGGATGGCATCGACGCCGCGCTCGGCGCATTCCGCGGCGACATCGCCCAGGTCCCGCCCGCGCGGTCGGCCGTGAAGGTGGGCGGGCGGCGGGCCTACACCCTCGCGCGCGCGGGACGCGACGTGCCGCTCGAGGCGCGCACGGTCCGCGTCGAGCGCCTCGACGTCGCCTCGTGGCGGCCGCCGGCGTTACGCCTCCTCATCGTGTGCGGCTCGGGGACGTACATCCGCTCGATCGCGCGCGACCTCGGACGAGCGGTCGGCTCCGCGGCGCACCTCGGGCGCCTGCGGCGGCTCGCGGTCGGCGCGCTCGACGCCGGCCGTGCGGTCGAGGCGGGCAGGCTGCGTGCAGTGACGCCGACCGAGGCCGTGTCGTGGCTCCGTCCGGCCGACGACCGCCTCCTCGATCTCGACGACCGTTTCCGCAGCGCGCCCGCGGCGGCGCTGCTGGAGGGATGGGAGACCGCATGACCGCGTGGCGCCAGCTCTCGCTCGACGCGAAGGTCGTCGGCGCGCTCGCCTTCGGGAACTGGCTGCTCCTCTTCGGCGACCACACCGTCGTGCAGGTGACGCGCGACGCGCCGGTGTGGAGGTTGTTCCCGGGCCTGTGGGCGCCGGCGTGGATGCTCCTCGCCGGTCTCCTCGCGATCGCGTATCCGCTGCGGGATCACCGCCTCGGCGCCGCCTTCACCGCGCGCGGCCGCGCGCTCCATCTGGCCGCGATCGTGACATGGTTCGTCATCGTCCCCGCGATCGCGATGATCGTCCTGCGCGAGACGGGGAAGCCGTACACGTACGTGCACGACGGGGCCATCATGGTCGAGGAGGCGGCGCGCAAGCTCCTCGCTGGGCAGGATCCGTACGTCGCGGATTACCTCGACACGCCGCTCTTCTACTGGCCGATGTTGAACAACCCCGCGCTGTACCACTTCACGTACTTCCCGCTGTTCTTCCTCGTGACCGCTCCGTTCGTGGCCGTCTTCGACCGGCTCGGCGTCTTCTTCGACGTGCGCTACCTCTACCTGCCCGCGTTCGTCGCGACGCTCGTGCTGCTGCCGCTGTTGTTGACCGCTGACCGGCGTGGCGAGGGGGCAGCGGCGCGAGGCCGGGTGAGGTCGAGGGGAGCGGCCTCCCTGGCGAGGGAGCGTGGGTCCCCAGTGGCCGAGGACGATCCACCTGATGAGGGACCCCGAAGAGCGACCGAGCGCAGGGAGGCCCGACCCGAGGCAACGTCACCCGGCCTCGCGCCGCTGGAAGCGCAGGACGGCTACAACAGTCCGCCGGGCGCCTCTTACATGCTCGCCCTGGTCGCGATCGTCGCGCTCGACCCGCAGCTGTTCCCCTTCGTCGCGGAGGGGCGCAACGACTTCTTCGTGCTCCTGCCCCTGTTCGCCGGCATCGCGCTCCTGCAGCGCGAGCGGCGCACGCTCGGCGTCCTCGCGCTCGCCGTGGCCGCGGCGCTGAAGCTGAACGCGAGCCTGCTGCTCCCGTTCGCGACCGCGTACCTCTGGTGGTCCGACGCCGCGACACCGAGGCGCGAGCGGATGCGGCGTCTGGCGCGCGCGGTCGTGCCGGGCGCGGTCGTGCTCGCCGCGACGTTCGTCCCCTTCCTCGTCCACGACCTGGGGGCGTTCTGGGACGACGTCGTCTCGTACAACTCCGGCGGCGCCGCGTGGAGCTATCCGATCTCGGGGCTCGGCTTCTCGGCGGTCCTCCTCGCGACGGGCGTCGTCACCTACCCGCAGGAGGGATTCCCGTTCTGGGCCTTCGAGCTGCTCGCGGCCGCGCCCATCGCGGTCTGGGCGCTCGTCCGCCTCCGCCGCGCGCCACGCATCGACACGCTCCTGCTCGGCTACGCGCTGACGCTGCTCGCCTTCGGGTACTTCGGGCGGTACTTCAACGGGAACCACCTCGGGTTCATCGTCGCCGTCGCGGCGCCGGTCCCCTTCCTCCGCGCGGCGGAGACGGCGGGCCTCGCCGACCGTGCCGCGACGCGGCTGCGTGCGCTCGCCGCGCTGCCCGCCGTCAGCGTGGCGGGCGAGCACACGGCCCCCTCCGACGCTCCCTAATCTCTACACGCGTGCGCGTCCTCCACGGCTTCGAGGGCTGGCCTCGCGGCACGTTGCACCTTGCGATCGGGGCGTTCGACGGCGTCCACCTCGGACACCAGCACCTCGTCGCGAGGACGCGCGCCGGCGCCCACGCGACGGACGCGCGCGCGCTCGCCGCGACGTTCGACCCGCTGCCGATCGACGTGCTCGCGCCGCACGCGCCGCCCTCCGCGCTCTCCGATGCGGACGAGCGCGCCGAACGGCTCGCCGCCGCGGGTGCGGACGACGTCGTCGTCTTCACGTGCGACGCCGCGTTCCTCGCACTCTCGGCGCGCGAGTTCGCCGACCGTCTCGCCGCCGCGGGCGAGCTCCGTCGCATCGTCGTCGGACCGGACTTCCGGTTCGGGCACGACCGCGAGGGGAACGTCCGTGTCCTCGCGGATCTCGGACGCGAGCGCGGATGGGAGGTCGACGTCGTCGACCGTGTCGAGCGCGACGGCGTCGTCGTCAGCAGCACGCGCATCCGCAACCTCGTCATCGCGGGCGACGTGCGCGGAGCGGCGGCCCTCCTCGGGCGCCCGTACGCGGTGCGCGGGCACGTTGAGCGTGGGGACCGCCGCGGTCGCGCCCTCGGCTACCCGACGATCAACATCGCGACCCCGCCCGAGCGGCTCCTCCCGCGCGACGGCATCTACGCGACGTGGGCCAATGTCGCCGGCGGACGGCATCCCGCGGCGACGAGCCTCGGCGTCCGGCCGACCTTCGGCGGAGGCGAGCGGCTGCTGGAGTCGTATCTCCTCGACGTCGAGGCCGACCTGTACGACCAGGCCGTCGAGATCGAGTTCGTCGAGCGGTTCCGCGACGAGCTGCGCTTCGAGACCGCCGCCGAGCTCGTCGAGCAGATCGCGCGGGACGTCGAGGCGACCCGCCGTGCGCTCGGATACACTGGCCGGCGAGAACGACAAGACAACGGAAAGAAGAAAGGAACGACGGGTGCCGCTCCGACCCAAGAGTGAGGTGATCGCCGAGTCCCGGCAGCACGAGAAGGACACGGGATCGCCCGAGGTCCAGATCGCGATCCTCACCGAGCGCATCAAGCACCTGACCGAGCACCTGCGGGAGGCCAAGCACGACAGCGCCGGCCGCCGCGGACTGCTCCAGATGGTCGGACAGCGTCGGCGCCTGCTCGCCTACCTGCACAGGAAGAGCCCCGAGCGCTACCAGGAGGTCATCGCGCGGCTCGAACTGCGTCGGTGAGGTCGTAGCGGCCCGGCGACCCCGTCACGGTGGACATGCCCATCAGCCGCAGCCAGACCACGATCAACGGCAAGCCCTTCACGTTCGAGACCGGCAGGCTCGCGGAGCAGGCCGGCGGCGCGGTCACCATCCAGTACGGCGACACGGTCGTCTTCGCGTCCGCGTCGGTCTCGCCGACCGTCCGGCCGGGGATCGACTTCTTCCCCCTGACCGTCGACTTCGAGGAGCGCCTCTACGCCGCGGGGAAGATCCCCGGATCGTTCCCGCGACGTGAGGGCCGCCCGAGCGAGGAGGCCATCCTCACCGCGCGGCTCACCGACCGCCCGATCCGCCCGCTCTTCCCGAAGGGCTTCCGGAACGACACGCAGATCATCGGGTACGCGCTCTCGGCGGATCAGGAGCACGACCCCGACGTCCTCGCGGTGAACGCGGCGTCGGCCGCGCTCTCGATCTCGCCGGCCCCGTTCGATGGTCCCGTCGGCTGCGTCCGCGTCGGCACCGTCGACGGCAAGCTCACGCTGAACCCGACCATCCCGCAGATGGAGAAGAGCAGCCTCGACCTCGTCGTCGCGGGCACGAAGGACAAGGTCATGATGATCGAGGCCGGCGCCGACCAGGTGAGCGACGACCTCATGCTCGAGGCGATCGACCTCGCGAAGACGGGGATCGCGGCGTGCATCGACGCGCAGCTCGACCTCATCCGCCAGGTCGCGAAGCCCAAGATGCAGTGGACGCCGGAGAAGGTCGACGAGGAGAAGGACGAACGCATCTCCGCCTTCCTCGCGGACCGCGTGCGCGCGAAGGTACGGCACCCCGACAAGCAGCAGCGCGAAGCGGGGCTCGAGGAGGTCCGCAAGGAGGCCGTCGCCGAGCTCGTCACGGACGACGGCGACATCCGCGAGGCCGACGTCGACATGACGTTCGACAACGTCGTCCAGAAGGAGTTCCGGCGCGCGGTCCTCGAGGAGGGCATCCGGCCCGACGGCCGGGGCCTCACCGACATCCGGCCGCTCCAGATCGAGGTCGGCGTCCTCCCGCGCACGCACGGCTCGGGCCTCTTCAAGCGCGGGCAGACGCAGATCCTCTCGATCTGCACCCTCGGCCCGACGGCCGACGAGCAGATCATCGACACGCTCTCACCGGTGGACACGAAGCGCTACATGCACCACTACAACTTCCCGCCGTTCTCCGTCGGCGAGGTCCGGCCGCTCCGCGGGGCCGGGCGCCGCGAGATCGGCCACGGAGCGCTCGCCGAGCGCGCGCTCCTGCCGGTCGTCCCGCCCAAGGAGAAGTTCCCGTACACGATCCGCGTCGTGAGCGAGACGTTCAGCTCGAACGGCTCGACGTCGATGGCCTCGACGTGCGGGTCGACCCTCGCGCTCATGGACGCGGGCGTCCCGATCGAGGCGATGGTGGGCGGCATCTCGGTCGGCCTCGTCGCCGGCGAGAACGGCGAGTTCCGCATCCTCACCGACATCCAGGGCATGGAAGACCACTACGGCGACATGGACTTCAAGGTGACCGGTACGGAGACCGGCATCACCGCGATCCAGCTCGACATCAAGATCCGCGGGCTCTCGAGCGAGATCCTCCGCGCCGCGCTGCGCCAGGCGCGCGAGGCGCGGCTCATCATCCTCGACGCGATGCGCAAGGTCATCGACCGGCCGCGCGGCGAGCTGTCGCGCTGGGCGCCGCGCATCGACACGATCAAGATCCATCCCGACAAGATCCGCGAGGTCATCGGTCCCGGCGGCAAGATGATCCGCGCGATCCAGACGGAGAGCGAGACGACGATCGAGGTCGAGGACGACGGGACCGTCCGGATCACGGGCGCGAAGGCCGAGGGCCGCGAGAAGGCGAAGCAGATGATCCTCGGCCTGACGAAGGAGCCCGAGGTCGGCGAGGTCTACGACGGCAAGGTGACCCGGATCATGTCGATCGGCGCGTTCGTCGAATACCTCCCCGGCAAGGAGGGCCTCGTCCGGGTCTCGGAGCTGTCCGAGGGCCGCGTGAACCGCGTCGAGGACGTCGTGAAGATCGGCGACGACGTGAAGGTGAAGGTCGCCGAGGTGGACCGGCAGGGCCGCGTGAACCTCTCGATGCGCGGTGTCGCCGAAGAGGGGACAGACGCGTACGAGCAGCGCCAGCGCGCGGAGCGGGAGCGCTACCGCGAACGCGACCGCGGCGACGGCGAACGGCGCGGCGGCTTCCACCGAGGTGCCCCACGTCGCTAGTGGTCCCCGAGGAGCGCAGACCGAGGCGCTGAGGCGAAAGCCGAAGTGACGAGGGCGAGCACCTCGGCCCGAGGAAGGGCTTTGCCCGACCGAGGGTGGGAATAGGTGCCCGGCTCGACGACGACGGCGGCGCTGGAGCGCGCCGTCCATCGGTATCGGTCGGCGCCGCTGCTCGCGCGCTGGTCCGTGCACGGGCGCGCGTTCCTCGCGGACCTCGCGCGCATCGAGCAGTACGTGCCTCGGCAGGGGTTCGTCGTCGACCTCGGCTGTGGCGACGGCCTCTTCGCGAACCTCCTCGTCGAGGCGAGCGACCAGCGGCGCGTCCTCGGCCTCGACCGCGACGTGCGGCGGATCGAGGTCGCGCGCTGCACGGTCGCCGGGCGCGAGCGCCTGCGGTTCGAGGTGGGGGACGTCGTCGCCGTCCCGCCGCCGCGCTGCGACGCGGTGACGATCGTCGACGTCCTGCCGCTCCTGGAGGCCGAGGACCAGGAGCGCGTGCTGCGGAACGCGGCGTCGGCGCTCTCAGAGGGCGCGCCGCTCATCGTGCGGTCGCAGGAAGCGCGGCTCGACCCGCGCTACGCGGTCATCTACGCGCAGGAGACGATCGCCGCGAGCCTGCGCTTGACGCGGGGACAGCGGACACCGCTCCACTTTCCGACGCGCGAGGGCGCGCTCGCGATGTTCGTGCGCGCCGGCTTCCGCGTCGACGCCATGGAGATGCCCGACCGGCCCTACACCGACGTCCTGTACCTGGCGCGGAAGGCCCCGCCGGAGCGGTAGCCGCTCCGCCCGCGGACGCGCCTACGCCGCGCGGTGGGGCAGGCGGCCGCGCGTCCGCTCGCGCTCGACGTGCCGGGGCATGCGCTGCTCCGCGATGGCCGCGTTGAGCTCCGCGCCGGACACGAGCGCGAGCGACGCGATGTAGAGCCAGACGAGGAGCACGGCGACGGCGCCGAGCGTCCCGTACGTCTTGTCGTACGACCCGAAGCGCGACACGTAGAGCGAGAAGCCGTACGTCGCGGCGGCCCAGAGGATCGCGAAGACCGCGGCGCCGGGCACGAGCGAGCCGATCGGCATGCTCACGTTCGGCCCGAGGCGATAGAGCGCCAGCGAGGCGGCGAAGAGGAGCACGATGACGAGCGGGAGCGGCAGGACGCCGAGGCCGAGGATCGCGCCCGCCGCGATCGCCGTCACTCCGGCGAGAACGAGGAGCGCGGCGAGCACGGTGAGGGTGAGCGCGGTCGCGTAGCGCTTCACGAAGCCGCGGCTCTCGACGACCTCGAACGCCCGGTTCGTCGCCTTGATGAGCGTGTTCACGCCGCCGGTAGCGGCCCAGAGCGCGCCGACGAGACCGATCGACAGCAGGGCGGGCGCGGGCTGGCCCAGCGTCGCCTGCAGCTGATCGCGCAGGATGGTCGCGACGTTCTCGGGCACCGTCGCGCCGAGGATCGCGACGATCCGGCCGCCTGGATCCGGTATGCCGAGGAGCGCCGCGACGAGCGCCGCGAGCGCCGTCAGGAACACGATGAACGGCGCGAGCGCGAAGAACGCGCGGTACGCGAGCTCGGCGGCCAGGCCGGTGCCGTCATGGCGCATCAGCCGCTCGACGCTGCGGCGGAGGAGCCCGACCACGCCCATCGCGATGGGGCATAGCACGAGGCGGGCCCGCCGCGCCGTCGGCCGATAATGGCCGCGGATGACCGACGCCCTCGCCGAGATCGCCGTGGAGATCCGCGCGTGCAGGGCGTGCCCGCTCTGGAAGGCCGCCACACAGGCGGTCCCGGGCGAGGGCACCGCCGAGAGCGGGATCCTCCTCCTCGGTGAGGCTCCCGGATACCACGAGGACCAGCAGGGCCGCCCGTTCGTCGGCGCGGCGGGGCAGCTGCTCGACGAGCTGCTCGCGGGGATCGGGCTCGACCGCTCGAAGGTCTTCATCACCAACGTCGTGCGCCACCGCCCGCCCGAGAACCGCGACCCCCTCCCCGACGAGATCGCCGCGTGCGACCAGTGGCTGCGGCGGCACCTCGCCGCGCTACAGCCCCGCGTCGTCGTGACGCTCGGCCGCCACGCGATGGGGAAATGGCTGCCGGGAGAGTCGATCTCGCGGATCCACGGGAAGCCGCGCACGGTCGACGGCGTGACGGTGTTCCCGATGTTCCACCCGGCCGCGGCGCTGCGGTCGCCGTCGCTGCGCCCCGCGATGGTCGCCGACTTCGCCGCGCTCGCGATCTTCCTCGCGACCGACAGCCCGACGGAGGTGGCGCCACCGCGGCCCGCGGACCAGATGACGCTCTTCGGTGGATAACCTCCGCGTTGTTCCGCTCGGCGGGGTCGGCGAGATCGGCAAGAACATGCTCGCGCTCGAGCTCGGCGACGACATCCTCGTCGTCGACAGCGGGCTCATGTTCCCCGACGAGCAGATGCTCGGGATCGACCTCGTCATCCCCGACACGCGCTACCTCCGCGAGCGCCGCTCGCGGGTGCGCAGCATCCTCCTCACGCACGGGCACGAGGACCACGTCGGTGCCCTCCCGTACGTCCTGCGCGAACTGCCCGACGTCCCGATCCACGGCACGAAGCTCACGCTCGGGCTGCTGCGCACGCGGCTGCGCGAGCACCACCTCGCCGAGAAGGCTGACCTGCGGGAGATCGCGCCGGGGACGCCGTTCACGGTCGGCGGCATCGCCTGCGACAGCTTCCCGGTCTGCCACAGCATCCCCGACGCCGTCGGCTTCACCATCGACACGCCCCTCGGGACGATCGTGCACTCGGGCGACTGGAAGATCGACCACACGCCCGTCGACGGACGGCCGATGGACTTCGCGCGCCTCTCGCAGATCGCGGGGAAGGGCGTGCTGCTCCTGCTCTCGGACTCCACGCGCGCGGAGACCGGCGGCTACACGCCGTCGGAGCGCCACGTCGGCGAGATCCTCGAGGGGATCATGGCGCGCGCGACGGGTCGGGTGATCACGACGACGTTCGCCTCGAACATCTCGCGGATCAAGCAGATCGTCGACATCGCGAGCGCCTGGGGCCGCAAGACGGCGATCATCGGGCGTTCGATGGAGAACTACACGCGCACCGCGCGCGAGCTCGGCTATCTCGACCTGCCGCCGGGCGCGCTCGTCCATCCCGCGGAGATCGCGAAGCTCCCCGACCAGGAGGTCTGCATCATCACCACCGGCAGCCAGGGTGAGCCGACGAGC
>CAZSRI010000018.1:0-34470 GCA_964609145.1 uncultured Chloroflexota bacterium | reverse complement strand
CAATGAGGTCCCCCTCACTGGGGAGTGGCCAAGCGGTAAGGCAGCTGACTCTGGATCAGCCAACCGAAGGTTCGAATCCTTCCTCCCCAGCCGTGGGTTCACGAGAGCGCGGTGGGCATTGAAAGCCTCGCCTGCGCTTGGGATCCTTCCTGACTACGGCGGATCCTTCCTACGCCGAACGGATCCTTTCGGCGGCTCCGCGCTTGCCCGACGAAGGTGCACCAGCAGCGAAGGAGCCGAGCAGGGCTTCCGGAGGCCTTGACGTTTGATGGAGCGGACACGCGCCATATGGAGCGTGAAGGCTCCACCAGCGCGCGGACCGGACGAGCGAGCGCACCGGCGCGGGATCGCCCGTGCAACTTGAGACGCCCCTCGACCAGCTCCTGGAGACCGGCGGACGCGTCCGCGTCCTCCGCGCGCTCGTGGGGATGCCCCAGGGGTTCTCCGCGTCCGCTCGAGACATCGCCCGGCGCTCGCGCGTGGCGCACACAACAGCCTCGCGGGTGCTGCGGGGTCTCGCCGCGGCGCGAGTGGTCGAGCGCCAGCGCGCCGGCAGGGCCGACCTCTACCGCCTGAACAGGCAGCACGTCCTTGCCCCGTAGATCCGCGCGCTCTTCGAGAGCGAGGGCGCGGTCCATGAGCAGCTGATCGACCTCCTGCGCTCGGAACTCCCTCGCCGCGTCGGCCGCGCCGAGGGGGCATATCTCTTCGGGAGCGTGCAGCGGGGCGCGACCCGGCCGACGAGCGACATCGACGTCGCCGTCGTGGGCGCCGAACGGTCGGAGGCGGAGCTCGAACAGCCGCTAAGCGAGCTCGCTGACCGTGTCCGCGATCGGTTCGGCACCGAGCTGAACGTCATCGTCGGCGCCGGCGCGTGCAGGCGCGGTCGGGCGTCCTTGTGGGGTCGGATCGAGCGGGAGGGGCTCCAGTTGCTGCCGAAGAAGATGCGTCGTGGCTGAACTCAAGACCCACGAGGTCCCCCGGGCCAAGGCCGGCTCATATCTGGCATAGGCGAAACAGTTCCTGGCGGCGTCGACCGCCTCGCTCGGCGCGGAGCGGCACGACGCCGCGCAGGCGCTCAGTCCGGCCCGAACACCCATGCCGGCCTAAGCTACTGAGACCGAACCGGCGGTGATGACGACGGGTTCGGCAGCCGCGCCGCCGCGAGGCAGCACGCCCGACAACGCGCTGCAGAGACTCAAGGACGGCGGGCCTGCTCATTCTTCCTCCCCAGCGGTCCCCAACGCGCTCCGAGAAGGTGCCGTCGTCAGGCGGCACCCTGAATAGCCTGGGCGTCATGACGCGTGTCGCCGGCGTCATCGGCAGCTACCGCGAGGTCATCTCGAGCCGCCGGTACTTCCCGCTGTGGCTCGGCCAGCTCGTCTCGAACTTCGGCGACACGCTCCACTACATCGCGCTGGTCGTGCTGGTCTTCCAGCTCTCGGGCCAGGGCCTCGCCGTCGCGGGGCTCGTCGCCGCCGAGGTCGTCCCGGTGCTCCTGCTCGGCCCCGTCGCGGGCGTGGTCATCGACCGCTTCGACCGCAAGGGCGTGCTCATCGGCGCGGACCTCTTCCGCGCGGCGCTCGTCCTCTCGCTGGTGTGGCCGCAGGGCGTCTGGCACGGCTACGCCGTCGCCGCCGGGCTCGCCGCCGCGGGCACCTTCTTCAACCCGACGGTCAACGCCGTCATCCCCGTGCTCACGACCGAGGATCAGCGGCTCGCGGCGAATTCGGTGTCGTGGACGACCGCGCAGCTCGTGCAGATCGTCGGCGCGTCGATGGCCGGCGGGATCATCGCCTTCGTCGGCACCGGACCGGCGTTCGCTCTCAACGCCGCGAGCTTCGTGTTCTCGGCATTCTGCATCAGCCTGCTGTCGATCCCGCCGCACGCCGGGCGGCTCGACCGCGACGCGCGGCGCGGCCTCGGCGCCTTCTTCGCGGACGCACGCGCCGGCCTCGACCACGCGCGGCGCGACCCGTTCCTGTCGCGCCTGCTGGCCGTGCAGTCTCTCGCCTCGTTCGCCGTCGGCGGCACCGGGGCGATGCTCGTCGTGCTCTCGGAGCGCCACCTGCAGCAGCCGCCTGAGGGCTTCGCCTGGCTCATCGGCGCGATCGGCGTCGGAGCGCTCGTCGGGCCGCTGATCCCGAACGCGTTCGCGCGCGACCACCTCAGCGCGCGCTGGCTCTTCGTCCCCTACGTCATCCGTGGGATCGGCGACGTGCTCATCGCCATCTTCGTGCCGCTGCCCATCGCGCTCGTCATCCTCTTCGTGTACGGGCTCAACGCGTCGACCGGGATGGTCGTCTTCAACTCGACGGTCCAGGGCGCGATCCCCGACCGCTTCCGTGGCCGCGCCTTCACGCTCCTCGACATCGACTGGAACGTCTTCCAGCTGCTCTCGCTCGCCGTCGGCGGGATCGTCGTCGATCGCCTGGGCGTCGAGCCGCTCTACTGGATCGGCGGAACGCTGCTGTTCGTCGCCGGGCTCATGGGGCTGTCGCTGTTCCGCGGCGGGGCGCTCGCGCCCGCCCGCGAGTAGCCGGTCGCGCCCGAGGATCCGCAGGGCCCGCGGCGGCGGCGGCTACCCGGGGCGGCGCACCCCGATCTCGACGCGCTGCGCGAACGTGAAGCGCCACGGCCACCGCCAGGGCGTCACGCTGACGACCTCGAGACCCGCGTCTCGCGCGTGACGCGCCGGGTCGGGCACGCGCGGGTGGAGCGGCACGCCTCCCGCGCGGAGGTCCCAGATGAGGGCGCGCCCGCCGGACCTGAGGACGCGTCCGATCTCGCGCAGGCCGGCGGTCGGGTCGTCCCAGTGGTGGAGCGAGAGCGTGCTGACGACGAGGTCGAACGACGCATCGCCGAAAGGCAACGCGGCGACGTCGCCCTGCTCGAAGCGCGGGATCGGCGCTCCGAGACGCGCCCGCTCCGCGTTCGCGCGGGCGCGCTCGATCATCGCCGGGTCGAGGTCGAGGCCGGTCACGGCGAGGCCGCGCCGCGCCAGCCGGACGGAGAGATGGCCGGGACCCGCGGCGGTGACGATGTCGCAGATCGCACAACAGACGGGCATCGGCCGCGCCACGCTCTACAAGTACTTCTCCGACGTCGGGGCGATCCTCGACGCCTGGCACGAGCAGCACGTCGCGCGACACCTGGAGGAGCTCACCGTGGTCGGCGTGCGGTACCAAGACCCACGCGAGCGGCTCGACGCCGTGCTCGAGGCATTCGCGCTCATCGTCCATGAGCGCTCGCGCAAGCACGACACGCGGCATCCTCACGGTCCGGCACACCAACGCTCGACGGGATCAGCCGCATGACGCGGCGCAGGGCTATCAGCCGCCAGCGGTCCTCCCCCGCGGCTCCCACGCCGCCGCCGCGCAGCGCCGCCTGACGGACTTCCTTCGTCAGCTCGTGAAGGACGCGGCCCGGGCCGGCGGCGTTCGCAGGGACGTGGACCCCGGCGTGCTCGCGCAGTACTGCGTGCGGGCGGTCGAGGCAGCCAGCGGACTGCCGACGAAGGCGGCGGTACGTCGGCTCGCCAGGGTGATCGCCACCGGGCTCCGGCCTCCACGGGCCTGAGGGGGTCGTTCCTCCCGACGTACCCGCGCTCGACGTTCATCGCGATACCTCCGCGATCCATCGACGTGCCGATGGTCCATCTCGCGTGCGACGGACGTCGTCGGTCCCTAGCCATTCGAGCACGTGACCGGGCCGCACGTCCCCGGTCGCGCGGGCCGCTGGTCGATCAGGTCCGGGACGGGAGCCTTGCCGGCGCACATCCTCCGGTCCTACCCCAGAGATCGTCCGGCATGCACCTTTGCCGCAGAGGACGTACATGGAAAGGTCCATCGTCAGGAGGAACGACCTATGAGGCTTCGAACCGATCTCGTCCTGCTCGCGCTGGCCGTGGTCTTCGCGGGCGTCGGCGTATTCCTGAGCTCGCAGGCGAGCTTCGCCGCGAACTACGTGCGCGACCAGCTCGCGGCGGAGAAGATCGCCTTCAGCCCTGCCGACAAGCTCACCGCGGAAGAGAAGAACTGGAAGCCGGGGTCGAGCTGCCTCGTCGACTACGCGGGGCAGGAGCTCGTGACCGGCCCGCAGGCCGAGTGCTACGCGAACTACTTCATCAACGTGCACATGGCCGAGTCGGCGACGAACGTCGGGTATCCCGGCGCGACCTACGCCACTCTCGGCTCGGCCCAGTCCGACCTCCGCGCCCAGATCGCGACGGCGCAGAAGAACAATGACGCCACGGCCGCGGCAGCCGCCCAGAAGAAGCTCGACGCCGTCACGGCGACGCGCGAGAGCCTCTTCAAGGGCGACATGCTCCGCAGCGCGCTCCTCACGGTCTACGGATTCAGCGTCCTCGGCTCGGTGGCCGGAACGGCAGCGACGCTCGCGTACGCCGGCGCGGCGCTCTTCGTCGCGATCGCGGCCTACGCGTTCTTGCGCGGGCGCGCCCCCGCCGTTGTCGTGCAGCCGGAAGGCGCGCGGGTGGCGACCCGGTAGTCCTTTCGCGCCTCCTCTCGGTCCGAGGCCCGGGCACCCGCCCGGGCCTCGGCCTTTTCCGCCGGGAACGCGACGGCCGACATTCCGCTCCTCGGGAGAGGTCGGGGACCGTTCGGACCATGCCCAAGGGCCCGCAACGACCTAGCCTGTTCGGCACATGCGCCTGCGTCGTATCGCGCTGCCGGCGCGCCGGCTGGCCCCCGGCCACCTCGAGACGGCGGCGTTCCTCGCGATCCTCGTCGGGGCGGGATGGCCGCTCATGTTCGCCTCGAGGCTCCTCGGCATGCCCGACCTCGCGCTCTGGGTCCCCGGCGCCGCGGCGCTGCTCATCGTGCGTTCGAGCGGCCGCGGCGCCCTTCGCCGTCTCGGGATCGACCGCGTCGGCTGGCCCGACGCGTACCTCGTCGCGCTGTGGCTGCCGGTCCTCCTCGCGGCCGGCCAGATCGCTCTCGTCGTCGCGCTGCGCGCGGGCCGGCTCGACGCCGATGTCGGAGGCCTGCACCCCGCGTCGGGTGCGCCTCCGACCATCGACGCGGTCGGCCGGCTCGTCGGCGCGATCCTCCTCGTCCCGTTCGGGCGGACGCTGCTGACGGTCGGGTCGGAGATCGGATGGCGCGCGTACCTCCTTCCGCGCCTATTGCCGCTCGGCTCGTGGCGCGCGATCACGCTCACCAGCGCGCTGTGGTGGGCCTGGCAGCTGCCGCTCGTGCTCGACATGCGGAGCGGGCGCTGGCCGCTCGAGGCGACCTTCTTCCTCTTCTGGTCCCTCTTCGTCGGCGAGGTCCTCGGCTGGCTCTACCTGCGTACCCGCAGCGTGTGGGCGCCCGCGCTGTTCAGCGCCGCGATCGGCTCCGTGTCGTACCTGCCCGCGGCCGTGCTCCGCGACGTCTCGCCCGACGCGGCGTTCCCGTTCGGTCCCGCGGCGCTCATCCTCCCCGCGATCGTCGTCCTCTTCATCCGGATGCGCTCCGATGGCGACGTGCTCCCCGTCGCCACGAGCGCCTAGCCGTTACCCGGCGGGCCGCTTGCCTTCGGCGCACCTGACGCCGCGGTCGCCGACGACGGCCGAATGCGGCGTCCCGGCGGGCAGCTCCAAGCGATCGCCCGCCTCGAGATGGATCCGCTCGTTCGCCGTGATGAAGTCGATGCTTCCCGCGAGGCAGTACAGGACCTTCGTGTACGCGTGGCTGTGCCGGCCATAGCGGTCGCCCGGCGCGTTCGACCACTCGTAGACGTCACGCGCCTCGGCGCGCAGCTCCTCGATCGACTCGTCCCTGCTCATGCCGAGAGGATGGCATCCGGCGGCCGCAAACGCGCCGATCGGACGCTCACGGCCACGAAGAGGAGGACCGCGAGCACGTTCGCGATGCTCGCCCACTGCCACACGGTGACGTCGCCCACGGCGTCGCCGGCGATCCGCGCCGCGAGCGAGCCGTGGAGGAGCGCGAGCGGCGCGTAGAACGCTCGCGTGAACGTCAGCGGAATGCCGAGGATCGCGGGAACGATCATGAGCGCGTGCGCGAAGATCATCGAGAGCACGAAGCCGACGACCACCGTGTGGATGAGGGCGTCGTACGCGAAGAGCGTCGACGCGTCCGGCGCGGCGACCCACACGACGCCGGCGACGGCGAGCCACGCGTAGCCCGCGAGGAGCGCGGCCGCCATGTAGCGCGTCACGCCGCTCCGCCGGACGCTCCGCCACGCGATGTCCCACCGGCCGAGCCACGCCGCGAGGACGATGAGCCCGACGCCCGCCACGCGCGTCGCGTCGACGGAGACGATCGCGCCCGCGGCCCCGCCGACGAGCAGTGCGCAGCCGAGCGCGAACGGGACTGCGCTCCAGCGGGGCGGGCGCGCGAGCTTCGAGAGCTCGACGCGCTCGCCGACCACCGTGAGGATGAGGAACGCCGCGAGGAGCGGCACGGACCGCGAGACCGGGAGCCCGAGCGCGACGCCGACCGCGGCCGCGGCCCACGCGATACCGCCGACGGCCATCGTCGCGATCGGCAGCTCCGGGCGCAGCCGCCACATGTACGCGCACGTGAGCGCGAACGCGATCCCCGCGGCCGCGAGGATCCAGAGAGCGACGGGCAGGCCGACGAGCAGGGCGGCCGCGCCCGCCGCGCCGAGGACCGGCGCGGCGTATCCCGCCCGCTTCCCGAGGGCGACGGCACGCTCCATCCCGATGACCGTGCCGAGGAAGCCCATCGTCATGAGGAGGCCGTGCGAGGCGGTGAAGGTGTCGGGCGCGGGGATCCCGAGCCCGAGCCGCGCGAGCGCGCCCCAGAGCGCGGCGGTGAGGGCGACGGCGGCGAGCGCCATGATCGGCGCCCGCCGCCTCGTGCGCGGACCTCTTACGCCGCGCTCCGGCCGATCTTCACCCGCCAGTCCTCGGGGCCCCGCTCGAGGTACTCCCAGGTGAAAGCCCCCGGCTTCTCCGCGGCGAACTGGTAGTAGAGCGGCTTGGGGTCGTGGTCGTTCACGAGCACGAACCCCTCCCCCGCCGCGAGCGCGTCGAAGGCCGCGAAGATCGTCGCGTGCCGCTCGCGCGGCGGAAGGGGACGAACGTCGAGCGTCTTCATGGTCACTTGCTCGCGGTCGGCGAGCTGTAGATCGACGGATCGGCGTCCCCGGTCACGACGATCTGCGCGAGCCCGCCCTTGTCGATCGCGCGCGGGAGCGAGTGGTCGAGGAGCGTGTACGTGCCCGGCACGTCGAACTTCAGCTCGACCATGGCAGCCCCGCCCGCGGGCACGAGCGTCGTCTGGACGTTCGTGTTCAGCGTGGCGCCGCCCTCCGGATACACGCGGTCGAAGATGTCGCCGATGATGTGCAGCGACGACGGCAGGAATCCGCCGACGCCGAAGTAGACGCGGACGGTCTCGCCGACCTTCGCCTTCATCGCGTTGTCGCCGGTGAGCCCGCCGGCCGTGCCGTTCATGACGACGTAATCCGGGGTCTCGTTGTCCATCTTCGCCTGGTCGAACTCATGCTGGCCCGCCGTGCCCTTCGGGGCGTTCGTGTACAGCTCGGCCTGCATGACGTAGTACTCGCGGTCGACCTTTGGGAGGCCGCCCTCGGGCTCGACCAGGATGAGCCCGTACATCCCCTCGATGACGTGCATCGGGATCGGCGCGCTCGCGCAGTGATAGACGAACAGGCCCGGGTTGAGCGCTTTGAACCGGATGACGCTCTCCTTGCCCGGCGCCGTCTGGGTCGCGACCGCCCCGCCGCCCGGTCCGCTGACGGCGTGGAGGTCGATCGAGTGCGGCCACTTGCTGTCGGCCGCGTTCTTCAGGTGGAGCTCGACGGTGTCGCCCACCCGGACGCGCAGCATCGGGCCGGGGACGGATCCGCCGAAGGTCATGTACGAGTAGGTCTCGCCCTTCGTGATCTCGGCCGTGACCTCCTTGGTCTCGAGGTCGACGCGCACGGTCGCGGGCGCCGACCGGGTGATCGCGGGCGGCACCTCGGCCGCGCTCCGCGCGATCGTCGGGACGGTCACCGCCTTCGCCGGCTGGATCGCCGCCGGCGCGGTCGCGCTCCCCTGCCGCGTCCCCTGCGTGCCGGAGGCGCCTGCTGCCGGCAGCGCCGCAGCCGGCGCCGCTGACGCCGCGGGCGCCGCCGTCGTGACGGACCGGATCCCGCCGGTCGCGCCGACGACCGCGACCACGAGGGCCGCCGCCATGGCCATCCCGACCGCCCCGAGCAGGGCTCCGAGCGCCCCGTTGGCCCCTCCGTCCCGCTTTGGCGCGCCCACGGCGAGGCCCGCGCTCGGTGCCTCGAGGCGCTGTGTCACTCCTGCCATCACCTGTCCTCCCGACGTCCCATGTCAGCGCCAAGTCAGGATCGGCGGTGTCAGGCCCGGGTCCGAGGGCCGAATGTCCCGATCGGCGGGACCTCCGGCGGCGCCCACCCGTGCCGAAGGTCCCTGGCCGCTAGCGGGCGTTCACTCGCGTGATGCGCACCCGCCACAGCGGTCCGCGCTCGAGCTCCTCCCAGTCGTACCCGTGCGGATGGCGCTTCCCGAACTCGTACGACAGCGGGCGGGGATCATGGTCGTTCACGAGGACGAACGAGCCCCCGACGGGCAGCCGGGAGAAGACCGCGAAGATCTCCTCGTGGCGGATCCGCGGCGGGATCGACCGCGCGTCGAGCACCTGCTCCCCGCCGGCGTCCGCGGCGTCCGCGGCCTCCGCGGACTCGAGGGCGGCGAGGAGCCTGCGCCGAGCCTCCTCCGAGAGATGCGCCTCGAGGAGCGGCAGGTAGACGCGCTCCTCCTTCTCCATATGGATGTCGAGCAGGGCCTCGAGCCGCAGGAGCGCTTCGCGGAGGATCCGCTTCGCCTCGATCCGCTCCTCGCGCTCCGACGCGAGCCGCAGGCGCTCGATCGCGACGGCGATGTCGCGCACGCGCTTCTCGATGGCCTCGTGGTCGATGTCCATCGTCGCCGTCGCGCGTCCGTGCCGGCGCACGACCTCGTCGACCGCGGGGTAGAGGTGCGCCTGCTCGGCGCGGGCGTGCGACATGAGCTCGCCCTCGAGGAGCGCGATGAGCGCGTTCAGGTCGTCTCGGCCGGCGCGCGAGAGCGCGCGCTCCGCTCGGCTGGCCAGTCGGTCACGCAGGTCCCGGTGGTGTTCCCGCAGGGCATCCATCGGCTGTGACCCTTATAACGCCTTACGTGAGGCGGACGCTGGAGCTCGGCACCGAGCCGCGCGGACGGACGTACGGCGAGCTCCTCTACCGCGCTTTCCCGTACTGCTCGGAGGTCCTGGTCGTCGTCGTCCCGCTGCCCGACGGGACGACGGCGCTCATGCCGTCGGGCGAGCGCGTCCTCGCTGAGCTCGAGCCACACCTCGTGTCCGCGGCTGACGCGGGGGAATGGCCGGGGACGCGTCTCGAGGGGACCGCGACGGCGAGGGTCCACCGCTACCGCCTGCAGCCCGACGCGATCGACGTCCTCGCCGGCGCGACCGATCACCTCTTCGGCTGGCGCCCTCCGGAGCTCCCGCAGGACATCGCCCTCCTGCGCGGCGACGGCTCGCCGTTCCTCGCGACGGTCACGCAGGAGGGCTGGGCCGCGCTCACGCTCGACGACGGCGAGCGTGCCGCGCTCGCCGACCTCGACCTCGACCTGCGCGATCCCTGGTCCTGATCCATGATCGGCCCATTCCTCGTAGGGCAGGTGGTGACGTATGCCTGAGACGATCGGCGACCGCCTCGTACGCGGGGACAAGGGAAGGCCGCTCGACGGCCTCGCCGCGCCGTGGGGCGCGGTCGTCGGCGGGTTCTACCGCCTCCCGGGCACGAGGCCGATCAAGGATCTCCTCCACGGGACCTGGGTCCTGCGCCACCCGCTCCACCCCGCGGTCACGGACGTCGTGGTGGGTGGCTTCACCGCCGCCGCGGCGCTCGACGTCGCGTATCTCGTCGGGCGCGAGCAGGCCCTCGCGCGTCCGACGGACATCGTCCTCGTCCTCTCGCTCGCGTTCGCCCTCGTCTCGATCGCGACCGGCGCGACCGACTGGAACGAGACGTACGGCAATGAGCGCCGGCTCGGGGTCCTCCACGGCACGCTCATGCTCGTCATCACGCTCGGGTACGCGGTCTCGCTGTGGATGCGCCTGGCCGGCGGCGCGCGCGACGGCGCGATCTGGCTCGCGCTCGTCCTCTGGGTCCTCCTCGCCGTCACCTCCCACCTCGGCGGCGAGATGGCGTTCGGCTTCGGTACCGGCGTGGACCGCCAGGCGTGGATCCATCCGCCGGACGACTGGACGGCGCTCGGCGTGCGCGCCGACGCGCTGAGCGAGCGGCACCCCGTGCGCGCGATGGCCGGCGACGTGCCCGTCGTGCTCGTGCGCCTCGAAGGGCGGATCCGCGCGATCGGGGCGACGTGCACGCACGCCGGCGGCCCGCTCGACGAGGGCGACCTCGTCGGACGCGACGGCATCCGCTGCCCGTGGCACCACTCGGTGTTCTCGCTGCGGACCGGCGCCGCGATCCACGGGCCGGCCACGATGGACGAGCCCGCGCTCGAGACGCGCGTCGGCGCGGACGGCCGCGTGGAGGTGCGGGGCCGGTCGGCTTAGGTCCGGCTCAGTCCCCTTCGCGCTGCCCGGCGAGGCGGAAGAACTCGGTGCGCAGCTGCGGGTCCTCGGCGTAGAAGCCGCGCCACGTCAGCGTCCGCGTCTTCGGGTGCACCTCGCGCACGCCGCGCATCTGCGTGCACAGGTGGTGCGCCTCGAGATGCACCGCGACGCCGTGCGCGTTCACGAGGCGCTGCAGCGCGTCGGCGATCTCGTCGCCCATGCGCTCCTGCACGGTGAACCGCCGCGCGAACACGCGGACGATCCGCGTGAGCTTGCTGATCCCGATGATCTCCTCGTGCGCGATGTAGCCGACGAACGCTCGTCCGTGGAACGGGAACGCGTGGTGCTCGCACAGCGCGAAGAACGGGATGGGCCCCTCGACGATCTGGTCGACGTGGCACGACGGTCCGCCCTTGCACTCCGTCGGGAACGCGGTGAGGAGCTTCGGATCGCCCTCGTACCCCTCGGTCGCGTCGAAGAGCGCGCGCACGAAGCGTCGCGGGGTGTCCTTCGTCCCGGGCTGCCCGAGGTCCATCCCGAACGCCTCGAACATCTCGGCGACGTGGCCCTCGAAGCGCGCCCACTGCTCGTCGCTCAGCTCGCGCTTGCGCACGAGGACGGGCGAGCGGACGTCCTCGTCGTCGGCGGGAAGGTGCGTGTGGATGGGTCTCGGCTCACGCGCGGTGGCCATGTATCCACCATACGCGCTCGCGCGCGCGAAGGATGCGCGACGACGGCAAGAGCGCCGCTCCTGCGGTAGCGTCGGGCCGTGCCCGAAGGAGACGTCTCGATGCGGGACCGCTTCCTGGCGCACGTGCGCGCCGAGCTCGCGGGGATCGAGGAGAGCGGGCTCACCAAGCGCGAGCGGCTCATCGACTCGCCGCAGGGCGCCGTCATCCGCGTCGGAGGCGCCGAGGTCCTCAACTTCTGCGCGAACAACTACCTCGGTCTCTCGAGCCACCCGAAGGTCATCGAGGCGGCACACGCCGCGCTCGACCGCTGGGGCTACGGCATGTCGTCGGTGCGCTTCATCTGCGGCACGCAGACGATCCACGCCGAGCTCGAGGAGCGCATCACACGGTTCCTCGGCACCGAGGCGACGATCCTCTACGGCTCGTGCTTCGACGCCAACGGCGGTCTCTTCGAGGGCCTCCTCGCCGAGGACGACGCGATCCTCAGCGATGCCCTGAACCATGCGAGCGTCATCGACGGCGTGCGCCTGTCGAAGGCGCAGCGGTTCCGCTACGCGAACAACGACATGGCGGACCTCGAGCGCCAGCTCCAGGCGAGCGCGTCGTGCCGCTACCGGATCGTCGCGACCGACGGCGTCTTCTCGATGGACGGGATCGTCGCGGACCTGCGCGCGATCTGCGACCTCGCCGACCGCCACGGCGCGCTCGTGATGGTCGACGACTCGCACGCCGTCGGCTTCATGGGGCGCAGCGGGCGCGGCTCGCACGAGCACGCCGGCGTCATGGGCCGGATCGACCTCCTCACCGGCACGCTCGGGAAGGCGCTCGGCGGCGCATCGGGCGGGTACACGAGCGGGCGGAAGGAGCTCGTCGGATACCTGCGCCAGCGCTCGCGGCCGTACCTCTTCTCGAACACGCTCATGCCGACGATCGCCGCGACGAGCGTCGCCGTGCTCGACCTGCTCTCGTCGACCGGCGAGCTGCGCGAGCGGCTCTTCGCGAACGCGCGCCGCTTCCGCGAGGGCATGACGGCGCGCGGCTTCCGCCTCGTCCGCGGCGAGCACCCGATCGTGCCGGTGATGCTCGGCGACGCCGCCGTCGCGACGACGATGGCCGACCGCCTCCTCGCGCGCGGCATCTACGTCATCGCGTTCTCGTACCCCGTCGTGCCGAAGGGGCAGGCGCGCATCCGCGTGCAGCTCTCGGCCGCGCACACCCCCGAGCAGGTCGATAGCGCCGTCGGGGCGTTCGCCGAGGTCGGGCGCGAGATGGGCATCCTCTAGTGCGGGCGATCGTGAAGAGCCGGCCCGAGCCGGGCCTCTGGATGGAGGACGTCCCCCGCCCCGAGATCGGCCCGAACGACCTCCTCGTGCGCGTCCACTACACGTCGATCTGCGGGACCGACCTCCACATCTGGAGCTGGGACCGCTGGGCGCAGCGGACGATCCACGTCCCGCTCGTCGTGGGCCACGAGTTCGAGGGCGAGGTCGTCGCGATCGGCAGCGAGGTGAGCGGCTTCGAGGAGGGCGCGCGCGTCGCCGTCGAGGGGCACGTGACCTGCGGCCACTGCCGCAACTGCCGCGCGGGCCGCCGGCACCTCTGCCGCAACGCCGTCGGGATCGGCGTCCAGCGCCCCGGCGCGTTCGCCGAGCTCATCGCGGTCCCGGCGGTGAACGCGTTCGTCATGCCCCCGGGGATGCCCGACGAGATCGGTAGCTGTCTCGATCCCCTCGGCAACGCCGTGCACAGCGCGCTCAGCTTCGACCTCGTCGGCGAGGACGTGCTCATCACCGGCGCGGGCCCCATCGGCGTCATGGCCGCGACCGTGTCGAAGCACGTCGGCGCGCGCTTCATCGTCGTCACCGACCCCAGCGAGTACCGCCTCGCGCTCGCGCGGCGCATGGGCGCGACGCTCGCGGTGGACCCCCGCACGACCTCGCTGCGCGACGTCATGGCGCAGCTCGGGATGCGCGAGGGCTACGACGTCGGCCTCGAGATGTCGGGCTCCCCCGACGCGCTGCGGCAGATGCTCGAGGTCATGAACCACGGCGGGCGTATCGCGCTGCTCGGGATCCCCGACCGCGAGGTGACGCTCGACCTGAACACGGTCATCTTCCGCGGCCTCGTCCTCAAGGGGATCTACGGACGCGAGATGTTCGAGACGTGGTACCGCATGGGCGTCATGCTCGAGAGCGGCCTCGACATCACGCCCGTCATCACGCACCGCTTCGGAGCGGCGCGCTTCGCCGAGGCGTTCGAGGTCGTGCGCTCGGGGCAGTGCGGGAAGGTCGTCCTCGACTGGACGAGCTAGCCGTGCTCCGTTCGCAGCGCCGTGTCGACGGCGCGCTCGAGCGCCTGGCGCAGCGCCGCCGCCGCGTCCTTGCGCAGGCGCGCCCAGAGCGCGGCGCGCTCGATCTGGAGCTCGCTCTCGATCCGGCGGCGCTCGGACCCGCGCCATTCCTCGAGCTTCCGCATCTCCTCGTTGCGTAGCACCTCGATCTCCGCGGCGAGCCGTTCCTCGGCCTCGCGGCGCACCCGGCCGAGCTCGGTCTTCAGTGCTTCCTGGATCGCGCGCGTGACCCGGTCGCCCTCGGTGAGCGCCCACGGCTCGGGGCGCGCGTCGGCGGCGGGCGGCGCGGGCGGCTCGGCGACGGCGGCGGGCTCGGCGGTGGCCTGCACAGACGGCTCCGTTCCCTCTGCGCCGGCGGTAGACCGGAACTTCGCCCCCGGTGGAGGGCTCGGCGGTCGCGTTCGTAGCCGCTGATAGAGCGGCCGCTCTTCTTCGCTCGCGGTCACCACGGCCATCCGGCTCGCACTGACCCCCGACGTTCAGGCGTTCCGACCGCGACAACGAAGCGAGCGGGCGGGCGTTGTGCTCCCGGACCCACTCGCTCGTCCTAGCCCCTTCGGTGGGGCGGCGCGCCAGCCGCGAAGATGTACGCCACGACCCTCCTGCTGAAGCTGGTCATCACGCCCGCGCTCATCGGCACCGCGACGCTCGCGGGGCGGCGCTTCGGCCCGTCCTTCTCGGGGTGGCTCGTCGGCTTCCCGTTCACGTCCGCCCCCGTGTCGCTGTTCCTGACCGCGGAGCAGGGCGCGCCGTTCGCCGCGGCGGCGGCGGTCGGGTCGATCGGGAGCGTCGTCGCCCAGGCGGCGTTCGCCGTCGCCTACGCCGCCGCCCGCGGGCGGGGCTGGCCGGCCGCGGTGGCGGCCGGAACGATCGCATTCGCCGCGCTGGCGGGCGCGATCCACGCCCTCGCGCCCGGGGCTCTGCCGGCGGGGGCGCTCGCGACGCTCGTGCTGCTCGGCTCGCTGCGGCTCCTCGGGGAGCGACGGATGGTACCGACGGCGGGCGTCGCCCCGCGATGGGATCTGCCTTCGCGCGCGGTCGTCGCGACGGCGCTCGTCCTCGCGCTCACCGCCGCGGCGCCGGTCCTCGGGCCGCTCACGAGCGGGCTCGTCTCCGGGTTCCCGCTCTATGCGACGGTGCTCTCGGTCTTCGCGCAGCGCGTCGACGGGCCCGACGCGGCGTTCGAGGTCATGCGCGGCCTGCTGGCCGGGCTCTTCGGGTTCGCTGCGTTCTTCCTCGTGATCGCGCTCGCCCTCGTACCGCTCGGATCCGGCGCGTTCGCGCTCGCGACCGTCGCCGTGATCGGCACGCAAGCCGTCTCGCTCGCGCTCCTGAGGCGTGAGCGCCTCCGCTAGCATCCCGCGTCCTGGGAGAGGGAGTATGCGACCGTTCCCGCCCGCGCTCGGCGTGGTCCTCGTCGTCGCGCTCGTACCCACGCGCGTCGCGCCGCCGTGGCGGCGGTCGCGCCACCCTGCGACACCGCGGGCACGCCGACGACGACCGTGCACCTGCCGACCGTGACGAAGACGCTCGGCGGTCCGACCGGCCGGGTCACGCCGTTCATCGTCCAGAACGTCGGCTTCTACGCGACGACGCTGGAGGTCTCCTTCTATCGCTTCTCCGACGGCTCGCTCGTCACCTGCCGCAAGGTCCAGCAGCTCCAGCCGAGCCGCTCGTTCGGACGTTCCGAACAACGGCAGCGATCTTCCCGACCGGACGCGGTTCGCGGTCGTCGTGCGCTCGTTCGGGTCGGAGATCGTCGCCGTGGTGAAACGAGCACAGCGGGCCGGCGACCGCGCCGAGGCGCTCGCGTACGACGGGATGAGCGACGGCAGTGCACGCGTCGCGCTGCCGTACGTGGCCAGGAACGCCTCGGGATGGCTCTCGACGATCATCGTGCAGAACGTCGGCGCCGCGTACGCGTCCGTGACCGCGGCGTTCCGCAGCCTCGACGGCGCGCTGACGGCCACGCTCGACTCCGGATCAGATCCAGACCGACCACCAGAAGCAGCGCGGATACAGGCGCTCGATCGGGACGGACGGCACCTCCGTGTTCCTCGTCCTCGCCGCCGGCGCGAACGTCACGGGCTCGGCGTACGTCGCGGCGGCGCTCGGCGAGGCGGACGCGGTGAACCTCGACGGCGGCGGCAGCTCCGCGCTCTTCAGCGACGGCGAGTACCGCGCCGGACCGGGACGGCAGCTCCCGGACGCGGTGGTGATCGCGAGCCCGTAGCGTTGTCAGGGTGCGCGCCCAGGCGGGGCTGATCTCGGCGCTGCTGCTCGTCGCGAGCTGCACGGCGCCGGCCGGCGGTCCGACCCAGGCACCGGCCATGGTCGCGCCCTCGGCGACGGTCCTCCCCAGCGGCACGGCCCCGGCGGCGACGAGCCCCGCGCCGGCCGCGACCGCCGCTCTCCCCGCCGACTGGCCGACGTACCACGGCGACGCGGCGCGGACCGGCGCGTCGAGCGAGGTCGCCGGCTTCACGACGGTCGAGCGCGCCTGGAGGAGCGACCCGCTCGACGGCGACGTGTACGCGGCGCCCATCGTCGCCGGCGGGACCGCCGTCGTCGTCACCGAGCGCAACACGATGTACGCGTTCGACGCGCGGACGGGCATCCCGCGCTGGAGGACGACGTTCGGGCAGCCGGTCGATGCGTCGACGCTCCCGTGCGGGAACATCCGGCCCGTCTCGGGGATCACCGGGACGCCGGTCGCGGATCCACGGAGCGGCCTCGTCTACGCGGTCGCGTTCGAGTCGCAGCCCAGCCTCCACCACGAGCTGTACGCGGTCGATCTCGCCACGGGCGCCGTCCGCTTCCATCGCGCGGTCGACGCCCCCGGCGCGGACCCGCGCGTGCACCAGCAGCGTGCGGCGCTCGGCCTCGCGGGTGGGACCGTGTACGTCGCATACGGCGGGCTCCTCGGCGACTGCGGCGACTACAAGGGCACCGTCGTCGGCGTGCCCGCCGACGGCGGATCGGGCATGGTCGCGTACCGCCTGCCGGCGGGCCGCGAGGGCGGCATCTGGGCGCCGTCGGGCATGGCGATCGACGCCGCGGGAAAGGTCTACGTCGCGACCGGCAACACCGACACGACCGGGACGTTCGACCAGGCGAACTCCGTCCTGCGCCTCTCCGCCCGCCTCGAGCTCGAGGACCACTGGGCGCCCGCCGACTGGCTCGCGCTGAGCCGCAGCGACACCGACATCGGGTCGGTCGGCCCCACGCTCCTCGCCGACGGCCTCCTCGCCATCGGCGGGAAGAACGGGTACCTCTACCTGCTCCGCGCGAGCGCGCTCGGCAGGATCGGCGGCGAGCTCGCGAAGGTGAAGGCGTGCGCCGGCGTGTACGGCGGCTTCGCCTACGCCGCCGGCGTCCTGTACGCGCCGTGCACCGACGGCCTCGTGGCGGTCAAGGTCGAGCCGGCGCGCGGATCGGACGCGCTGACCGTGCTCTGGCGCGGTCAGCGCTTCGACGCGGGGTCGCCCATCGTCGCGCACGGCGCGGTGTGGGTCGCCGACCGCAACGCGGGGATCCTATACGCGCTCGACCCGGCCTCAGGGCAGGCGCGGTCGCAGCAGGGCCTCGGCCGGATGCAGCGCTTCACGACGCCGGCGGCATGGGGCGACCTCATCCTCGTCGCCGCTGACGGACGGCTCCTCGCGCTGCGACTGCGCTAGCCGCGGATGCCGGTGCGCGCGATCCCCTGGATGAACTGACGCTGCGCGAGGAGGAAGAGCACGAGCACGGGCAGGACCGCGAGGAGCGAGCCCGCCATGAGGAGCTGGAAGTTCGTGGAGACGTCGCTCTGGAAGATCGTGAGGCCGACCTGGATCGGCCGCAGGTCCGGGTTGTCCGTGACGATGAGCGGCCACTGGAAGTCGTTCCACGCGCGGACCGAGGTGAGGAGCGCGATGATGGCGAGCGTCGGCCGCGTGAGCGGCAGCGCGAACTGCCAGAGGAAGCGCAGGTGCGAGCACCCCTCCAGCCGCGCCGCCTCGTACAGCTCCTCGGGCAGCTGCAGGAACGCCTGGCGCAGCAGGAAGACGTTGAACACGCTCGCGCCGAACGGGATGATGAGCGCGGCGTACGTGTTGTACCAGCCGAGCCGCTGCATCGCGATGTAGTTCGGGATGAGGCTCACCTCGGGCGGGATGACGAGCGTCGCGAGGAGCGCGCCGAAGATCACGGACCGGCCCGGGACGCGCATGCGCGCGAGCGCGTACGCCGCGAGGCTCGCCGTGGTGAGGCCGAGGAGGACCTGGCCGACCGCCATGATCGCGCTGTTCATGAAGTAGACGCCGAACGGCGCCGCCGACCACGCCTGCGGGTAGTTGCCGAAGAGCCACTCCTTGGGGAGGATCGCCGGCGGGAACGCGGTCGCTTCGGACTCGCTCTTCAAAGAGGTCGACATCATCCAGAAGAACGGGAACGCCATGACGCCGCCCGCCACCAGCATGACGGCGTAGAGGAGGATCCGCCCGGGTCGGATCGGCGAGCGGCGCTCAGCCTGCATACACGACCCGCCGTGAGAAGAGCCGGCTGTTGATGGCGCTGATCGCGAGCACGATCAGCCCGAGGGCGAAGGCCGCCGAGCTCGCGTAGCCGAGCTGCGTCTGGCACCAGAACCGGTCGAACACGAAGAGCGCCGTGACCTTGGTCGTGCCGAGCGGATTGCCTCCGCATCCGGAGCCGCCGCCACCGCTCATGACGAAGATGAGGTTGAACGACGTCATCGCGCCGATCGTCGCGACGAGGAGGAGGAAGTACGTCGTCGGCGAGAGGAGCGGGAACGTGATGTGGCGGAAGAGCCGCCAGCCGCCCGCGCCGTCGATGCGCGCCGCATCCACGAGCTCCTCGTCGATCGACGTGAGGCCGGAGAGGAACACGACGGTGTGGAAGCCGAGGTAGTACCAGATCGTCACGACCATGATCGCCGCGAGCGCGAGGCTCGGCGGGGCCTGCGGCGCGACGACCCCGCCCGACTCGAGGAGCCACTTCTGCTCGGGCAGCCCGGCAGCGACGAGAAGGCCGTTCGCGACGCCGTAGCTCGGGTTGAAGACCCAGCGCCACACGAGCGCGACGGCGACCTGCGACGTGACGTACGGCACGAAGTAGAGGAGGCGGAAGAGGCCGCGGAAGCGGAGCCGCTGGTGGAGGAGGAGCGCCAGCGCGAGCCCGATCGCCATCTCGAGCGGCACCGTGCCGACGACGTAGACGAGCGACAGCAGCAGCGCGTGCAGGAAGTCCTCGTCCTGGAGCAGATGCTCGTAGTTGCGGAGCCCGACGAACGCGCCCTGCACGAGCTCCCAGCGGAAGAGGCTCATGTAGAAGACGTAGATCGCGGGCCAGACGTGGAAGGCGCCGATGATGAGCAGGGCCGGCGCGAGGAAGAGGTACCCGACCCCCGCCTCGCGCCAGCGGCCCGCTCGCACTTATCCGCTAGTAGCCCGCGAGAGTGTCGTTGACCTTCTTCGCCGCGGTCGAGAGCGCGTCCTTCGGGGACGCCTTCCCCGTGACCACGCTCACCACCATGTCGTTCAGCGGTGTCTGCAGCTTCTGCCAGTCGGGGCTGCCGGGGATGCCGTGCGCGTCCTTCAGCGCATTCAGCGCCACGAGGTAACGCGGGTCTGCGTCGGCCTTCTCCTTGAAGGCGGGCGCCTGCTGCGCGGAGATCCGCAGCGGCATGTAGCCGCTCGCGAGGCTCCATGCGACCGTCTGGTCGACCTCGGTGATCCACTTCATGAAGATCCACGCGGCACGCTGGTGGTCCTTGTCGCCCTTGTTGAAGATCACGAGGTTGTTCCCGAATAGGTCCGTCGCGCTGCCCTTCGAGCCAGCGGGCAACGGTGACATGCCGACCTTGAACGTCTGGTCCTTCGGCATCGCCTGCTCGATGTAGGGGCGGCTCACGCTCGTGGAGATCGCGAAGGCGACCTTGCCCTGCGCGAACGGGTTCTGCCAGTCGAAGCCGGTCGTCACCTGTCCGGTCTTGTCCGTGAGAACGAGGTCGTACATGTACTGGAGCGCCGCGAGGCCCTGGTCCGAGTCGAACGTCGCTTTCGTGTAGTCCGAGTTGAGGACCTGGCCACCGTCCGCCCAGAGGAGCGGCAGGAAGAAGTAGTAGACATCGGGGGTCCACGCGAGCGGCTGGACGCCCGTCTTGTCCTTCACGGTCTTGAGGGCGGCGCGGAACTCGTCCCACGTCTTCGGGACCGAGACGCCCGCCTTCTGCAGGATGTCCGGGTTGTAGTACAGGAGCGCGAGGCTCTTGCTGAGCGGCCACGACACGAGGGTCGGCTTGCCGTTCACCGGGAGCGAGGAGTCGTTCAGCAGCGCGGGGACGAAGTCCTTCAGCTGCTCGGCCGTGTAGCCATCGGGCCCGTTCACGAAGTCCTGTACCGGCGTGAGCGCCTTCGCCTTCCAGTACTGCGCCGCCTGCGGCGGCCCGGTCACCTGCGCGAGGTCGGGCACGGAGCCCGCCTGCAGACCGCTCACGATCTTCTGGTAGAGCTGGTCGTAGTTGCCCTGGAACGTTGCCTGGACCTGGATCTTGTGGGTCGAGTTGAACTTGTCGATGAGCTTCTGGAGCTCCTGCCCCAGGACGCCCGATTGCCCGTGCCAGAACTGGATCGTGACGGCGGGCTCGGGAGCGACGGTCGCGGCCTGGCTCGGTTGCGCGGACGCACTCGCGGACTGAGCCGCGGACGGGCTGGGCGCGGCCGTATTCCCGCCGCAGGCGGTCAGGACGAGCGATGCGATCGCGACGAACGAAAGAACACCGGCGCGCATACCACCTACCTCCCTCTATTCGCGCGGCATTCTAGGGACGTGAGAAGCCCGCACATCCGAGGAAGCGGGCCGATGCGGGTCATCGGTCACCGAGGTGCGCTGGCGCCCGCGCCGGAGAATACCCTTGCTGGCGCCTTCTCGGGGGGAGAGCAGGCAGGCGCGCGCCTCACCGGGGCGCCGCGCGGGGCGTTGCGGCCATATCGGCTGAGCTAGCGGCGGCTCAGCCGAGCGGCTTCGTCACCATCAACACGATGATGAGCCCGAGGAGCGCGGTGATGACCGGCCCGGCGCGCTGCGTCCTCCTCGCCAGCGCGAGGAACTCGGGCGTCGGCGGCCCCGACCTCGCGAGGACCACCATGCGCTCGACCGCCGGAAGCTGCTGGAAGACCGCGACGTAGAACGCGACCACGTAGAGCGCGATCCCGGCGACGAGCCAGTAGTGGCGGAAGAAGTCGGTCGCGAACCCCGCGACGAAGATGAGCGCGATCCCGCTCAGCGGCTGGGTCACGATCGCGACCGGCAGCACGAACCGCTTCTCGATGGTCGCCATCGCCTCGAGGATCGAGGCGCCGCCATTCGGCCCGGCCTTCCCGGCCGCGGGCCCGAGCACCGCGAACGCGAAGGTCGGACCGAACCCCATGATCGCGCCGCCGACGTGGATGAGCAGAAGCAACGCGATGACGATGGTCTCCACGGCATGTCCCCTTCCCGCGTGCGCGCACGCGCCCAGGCGGGGGCGCGTGCTCTGTTCCGGGCGGGAAGACTAGCGGCGCCGGACCACGACCGCTAGCGCGTCGCGGGGACGCGCTCCAGGAGCTTGAGGCCCTCCCGCACGAACGCGGGGATGTCGGCCGGCTGCCGAGAGGTGACGAGGTTCCGGTCGACGACGACCTCCTCGTCGACGACCGTCGCGCCGCCCAGGAGCCGCAGGTCGCTCTGGATCGTGCGCCACGCGGTGAGGCGACGGCCCTTGTACGCGCCCGAGGGGATGAGGATCTGCGGGCCGTGGCAGATCGCCATCACCGGCTTGTCGGCGTCGAAGAACGCCTTCACGAACGCGATCGGCTTCTCGTGCGCGCGCAGGCGGTCGGGCGAGAAGCCGCCCGGGATGAACAGCGCGTCGAACTCCTCCGGCCGCGCCTGATCGAACGCACGATCCACCGTCGCGGTCTCGCGGCCCTTGTCACCCTTCAGCTGCGCCCCCGCCTCGAGGCCCACGATCGCCACGTCGTGGCCCGCCTCGCGCAGCGCGTCGTACGGCTGGCGGAACTCGGAGTCCTCGAATCCGTTCGCGAGGATGCACGCGACCTTCATGGTCCTGCCTCCTTGTGGTGTTCGATCCCCATCCTCGCAGGAATGGGGCGTGCTGACCGCGCGTTGCGCGTGACGGAACGGCACAGGTGAGCCGCTTCGAGATCGGCACCTACAGCTTCGTGGAGCCGACCCCCGACGAGCGCGGACACACGATCTCGGCGGGGAGCGGATCGTTCCCGCTCTTCGGCTACGACCGTCCTGCGCTCGATCGAGCTGCTCGGGACCGCTGTCGCGCCGCGCGTGCGCGAGGAGATCGTGAGGCGCGAGGCTGCGGCGACGGCAGGGGCCGGCTCGGGCTAGACCCTCGCGTCCTCCCGCGTCCCCTCGTGTTCGCGCACGCCGCCGCCGAGGCGCGCCGCGCCGTATGCCTCGCCGATGAGCTGGTGGTACGGGACGCCCGAGAAGAAGTGGTGGCTCTTCGTCGGCAGGTCCTGCTCCGCCCACTCCTCGCGCTGCAGATCGACGTACGCGCGGTGCCCCTTCTCGCGCAGCCCGCGGAAGAGGCGCGCGATCCCGAGCGACGCGGCGTGCTGCGCCGCGAGCGTGACGAAGATGAACCGGTAGCCGGCCTCGCCGAGCTCGTCGAACGAGATCGGATCGGGATCCTTGTCCCAGCGGAAGCTGCTCGAGTAGTTGAACGCGAACCGCGCCTCGGGGAAGCGCCGGCGGACCTCCTCCGCGAAGCGGAGCGCGGGCCCGCGGTCGCTCGTCGGGAGCTCCGCCCACACGAGGTCGCACGCGCCGCTGTCGAGGTAGCGCAGCGCGCGGTCGATCGCGAGGTCGAGGCCGCGCGTGGTCTCGGGCGCGTCGACGGCCGACACGCCGTCGGTGCGCGCGACGATGACGACGTCGCTCCCGAGGTCGTCGGCGACGGCGCGCGCCATGCGCAGCTTGCCGATCATCTCGCCCGCGGGGACGAGCGCCTTGCCGGCGATGTGGCCGCAGCGCTTCGGCGTCACCTGGTCCTCGAGGTGGAAGCCCGCGACGCCGGCGTGCACGTACAGCTCCGTCGTGCGCTGTACGTTGAACGCGTTCCCGTATCCCGCGTCCATGTCGACCACGAGCGGCGGGATCTCGAGCCGCTTCGGCGGGACCCCCGTCGACGGATCGCCGACGGCCATCGTGAGCTGGAACTTCCGCAGCGCCTGGACGGTGCGGCGCGCGCCGTCGGCGATCTCGGTGCCGGTGTACAGGTCCATGTCCGTCGTGCCGAGGTACCCGACCGCGAACGAGTAGCCGCTGAAGTACGCGGCGTCGAAGCCGTCGTACATCGCGAGCTCGGCGGTCATCGGGTCGTACACGCCGGGCGCGAAGACGTAGGGCCGCTCGTCGAGCAGCCGCCGCAGGCGCGCGCTCGCGCGCTCCGAGCGCGATGCGGGCGCGCGGAAGCCGTTGGGCAGGAGTGGACTGCTGGCGTCGGGCATGTGGTCCTCCGTCACTCGTTCTCGTGGTCGCGCACGCAGAGCTCGGGGCACGTGCACGGGGCCGTCTCGGCCTCGCTCACCGCCGGTCGCGCGCGGCCGTCCATGCCGCGGATCTCCTCGGTCATCTCGCGCAGGTCATCGAGCGCCATCTGTTCGGCCATGGCCGGGCAGGGTCGCAGGCCCCGTGCCAGATATCAAGCGCGTCGATGAGAGCGATGGGTATCATCGGTCTCGTCTATGGCAGCGATCGCGACCGAGAGGCTCGCGGCGTTCCTCGCCGTTGCGCGTAACGGGAGCGTGACGCGCGCGGCGGCCACGCTCGACCTGAGCCAGCCCGCGCTCACCGAGCGGCTGCGCGCGCTCGAGCGCCAGCTCGGCGCGGAGCTGTTCGTGCGCACGCGGCGCGGCGTGCGCCTCTCGGAGGCGGGCCGGGCCTTCGTCCCGCACGCCGAGCGCGCGATCGCGGCGATCGACGAGGGACGGCGCGCTGTCGAGCAGCAGCGGCGCGGCGAGACGGGACGCCTCGCGATCGGGTCCGCGCCCGCCGTGAGCACGTACCTGCTGCCGCCGGCGCTCCGCCGCTTCCAGCGCGCGCACCCGTCCGTCCACCTCAGCGTACGCACGGGCCACTCCGAGGAGATCCTGGACCTCGTCCTGCGCGACGAGATCGAGCTCGGGCTCGTCCGCGAGCTGCATCACTCCGCCGTCGAGGCGACGCCGCTCTACGACGACGAGCTCGTGCTCGTCGTGCTCCCGACGCACGCGTTCGCCGCGCGCGGGCGCGTGCGCGTCGACGACCTCGCGCGCGAGAACCTCGTGACGTTCGACCGCGCCTCGTCCTACAACGAGCTCACGCAGGCGCTCTTCCGTGAGGCCGGCGTCGCGCCCCGCGGCGTCATCGAGCTCGACAACGTCGAGGGCGCGAAGCGCTGCGTCCTGCGCGGGCTCGGCGTCGCGCTGCTCCCCCGCCAGGCGGTCGACGGCGATCTCGCGTCGGGGCGGCTGCGCGCCGTCGCGATCGCGGGCGCGCGGCCGATCCGGAGGCGCATCGTCGCCATCCGCCGGCGCGACGCCGGTCCCGTGCCGTCCGCGGTCGCGGCGTTCCTCGATATCCTCGGTGACATGACAGGGGGGATGGAGTGGCGTACGCGGGGAGCCTGAACGTGTCCCCGGAGCGGTTCCCCGACCCGGCGGTCGACGAGCAGCACGCGGCGGGACCCGAGCGCCGCGCCGTGCTCGCAGGCGGCTGCTTCTGGTGCGTCGAGGCCGTCTACGAGCAGCTCGACGGCGTGACCGCGGTGACGAGCGGCTACGCCGGCGGTACCGCCGAGACCGCGGACTACCGCACGGTGTGCGGCGGCGCGACCGATCACGCCGAGTCCGTCGAGGTCCGGTACGACCCGGCGAAGATCACGTTCGGACGGATCCTCAAGGTCTTCTTCTCGGTCGCGCACGACCCGACGCAGAAGGACCGCCAGGGTCCCGATGAGGGTCGCCAGTACCGCTCGGCGGTCTTCGCGGTCGGCGACGAGCAGCGGCGCGTCGCGCAGGCCTACATCCGCCAGCTCGAGGCCGCTGGCGTCTTCAGCGCGCCGATCGTGACCGAGGTGAACGCGCTCGAGCGCTTCCACCCCGGCGAGGACTACCACCAGGACTACGCCGCGCGGCATCCTCTCGAGCCGTACATCCTCTCCAACGCCCGGCCGAAGGTCGACAAGGTGCGCAAGTACTTCTCGGGGATGCTCGCGCGCCGCTGACGCACCCATTCCGCTTCGGCATCCGCGCCGTGGGGCCGTTCAGCCCAAGGCGCTGGCTCGCGCAGGCTCGGCGCGCCGAGGAGCTCGGCTACAGCACGCTCCTCATGCCCGACCACCTCATCCGCCAGCTCGCGCCGAACGTGGCGCTCGCCGCGGCGGCCGCGGCGACGACGCGGCTGCGCATCGGCGTGCACGTGCTCGCGAACGACTACCGCGAGCCGCTCCTGCTCGCGCGCGAGGTCGCGACGCTCGACGCGATCTCGGGAGGGCGCGTGGAGCTCGGCCTCGGCGCGGGCTGGATGACGAGCGACTACCGCCAGCTCGGGATGCGCTACGACGAGCCGAAGGTCCGCATCGATCGCCTCGTCGAGTCGATCCGCCTCATCGAGCGTCTGTACGCGGGCGGCGCGGTCGATCACGATGGCGTCCACTACCGCATGCGCGGGGCGGAGCTCGGGCCCGCGCCGGTGCAGCGGCCGCATCCGCCGCTCGTCGTCGGCGGCGGCGGCCCCCGCATGATGCGCATCGCCGCGCGCCATGCCGACATCGTCTCGTTCATCCCGCAGATGAGCCGCGCGGGGCGGCCGAACGTCCGCGAGGCGACGGTCGCCGCGACCGCGGCGAAGACCGCGCGGCTGCGCGACGCGGCGGGCGCGCGCTTCGAGCGGCTCGAGCTGTGCGCGTGGGTCGCGCACGCGAACGTCGCGGACGCCGGACTCGCCGCGCTCGGCGCGCTCGCCGAGGCCGCCATCACCGGCCTCGTCGACACGCCGTACATCCTCGCCGGCAGGCGCGCGCAGGTGCGCGACCAGGTGCTGCGCTACCGCGAGCGGCTCGGCATCACGTACTGGACGATCCCGGCCGACGCGATGGAGGCGTTCGCGCCGATCGTCGGCGAGCTGGCAGGGAGCTAGGCCGCGACGACGGGCTCGCGCTCATCGCGCCGCGTCGCGACGATCGAGCCAGCGAGGATGAGCACGAAGCCGAGCGCGATCCCGAGCGTGAAGGGCTCGCGCAGGAGCACGACGCCGAGCACGACCGCCACGACGGGGTTGAAGTACGTGATGATCGTCGCGCGCACCGGGCCGGCCTCGCGGATGAGCGCGAAGAACACGAGGAACGCGACCGCGGTGCACACGACGCCGAGGACGGCGACCGAGCCGATCGCCGTCGCGGACGGCACGGCGCGCGGCCACTGCGCGATCCCGAGCGGCAGGTAGGCGAGCGACGTCAGCGCGAGCGAGGCCGAGACCACGCCCGCGGTCGGCACGCCGCGGAGCGCGCCCCCGATGAGGAGCGCCCCCGTCGCGTACCCGAGGACCACGAGGAGGACCTCGCCGACGGCGAAGAGGTCGTCCGCGGCGACGTCGAGCCCGACGACGAGCGCGACGCCGACGAACCCGAGGACGAGCCCGAGCACGCCGCGCGGCCCCGGACGGTCGTCGCCGCCCGTGAGCCAGGCGAGGACGACGCCGACGAGCGGGACGCCCGAGATGAGCAGCCCCGCGAGGGAGCTCGACAGGCGTCGCTCGGCGTCGGACAGGAGGAACCATGGCGCGGCGACCTCGACGAACGTGTAACCGACGACAGGGCCGGCATGGCGCGAGAGGACGCGCAGGTCGCCGCGCGCCGCGGCCACGGGCAGGAGGATCGCCGCGCCGAGCCCCGTGCGGACGAACACGAGCGTTGCCGGGCTGAGCTCGGCGATGGCAAGCTTTATGAAGAGGTACGGGATGCCCCAGATGACGGCCATCGAGGCGAAGAGGATCCACCCTCGCGCGCTCAAGCGCGTTCAGTACATCATGGCGGCGGGGTCGGTGAGGGAAAAGAGGGCATGATCGCGTCACCGCGCGTCCTGAGCGCCGGCGTCCTGTTCCTCGTCACGCTCGCGACGAGGCTGCCGTTCCGTGCCGAGCGCTTCTGGGCGCATGACTCCGTGCTGTACGCGCGCGCGGTCGAGATCGGCTTCGATCCCGCCGCCCAGCGCCCGCAGCCCCCCGGCTACCTCTACTACGTGCTCCTCGTCCGCGCGGTGGACGCCGTCACCGGCGACCCGAACCGCGCGATGACCCTCGTCAGCGCGGTCGCCGCGGCCGCCGCGGTCGCGCTCCTCTACGTCCTCGCGGCACGCATGTACGACGCGCGCACCGGGATCCTGTCCGCGCTCTTCCTGATGACGAGCGTGACGTTCTGGGGCGAAAGCGTGGTCGCCCTCCCGTACACGCTGCTCGCCGCGCTCACGACCCTCGTCGCACTCCTCCTGTGGCGTGCGATCGATCCATGGGCCGACCCGCCCGTCACACCCGGCACTCGCGGACGCCGGCTCGCGCTCGCCTCGCTCGCGTGGGGCATCACGGTCGGCTTCCGCGCGGACCTCGCCGCGTTCCTCGCGCCCGCGTGGCTGCTCGCGGCGCTCGGGACGACGCTCCCGTGGGCGGCGCTCTCCGCCGGGATCGCCGGGGCCGCCGGCCTGGCGTGGCTGGGCGCATCCGTGGCGCTCACCCCGGGCGGCGCGGACGCGTTCTTCGGCGGCCTGTCGCGGATGCTCGCGTTCATCGACAGGCGGTACTCGGTCGCGGGCCGCGGGCTCGATGCGCTCCTCAACAACCTGCGCGAGCTGGCGCGCTTCGGCGGCCGCGCGCTCTTCGCCCTCGCCCCGCTGCTGGCGGTCCCACTCGTCTCCGCGGAGACGCGGCGGATCGCGCTGCGTCGCGGGCGCCGCGTGGCGTTCCTCCTCCTGTGGGCGCTCGCGCCGCTCCCGATGTACGTCTTCGTCCACGCCGGCGAGTACGGGTACGTGTTCACGATGCTGCCCGGCCTCTGCGTGATCGCGGCCCGCGGGACGATCGGCGCGGCCCACGCGCTGCGCTCGACGCGCGCCGTCGCGATCATCGGCGGCGCCGCGATCGCGGCGAACGCGGCGATCTTCCTCTTCTCGGATCAGCCGCTCACGCGGCGCGACATCGCGAGGCGCGACGAAGGGATCGCGGAGAAGGTCGCGCGCATCGAGCTCGCAGGCCCGAGCGAGCGCACGATCGTCGTGACCGCGTATGACCAGGTCCTCATCGCGCGCTACCTGCCGGGGCGCCGCATCGTCGCGTACGAGCCCGACGCGACGCCCAGACGCGACATCCCGCTCCCGTGTCCGACGAGCACGTGCACGGTCTTCGCGTGGGACGACTACCTGCGCACGGGCCCGCGGTGGCGCACGGAACTGCTCCCGAGCGGATCGCGCCTGCGCCGGGCCGAGGTGGTCGCGGGAGCGAGGCTCCGCGTGCGCAATGGGCTCGACCTTGCCCTCGTCGAGGTCACGCGCGACGCAGACATCGCTCGACGCTGACCAGCACGACAGCGGCCGAACAGCCTCATCGTCGGAGCGAGCCTTGTGGTCGGAGCGGCGCGCGGAGTCTTCGGCTCCTTCGGCGCGGGGCCGCCCACAGATGGCATCCGCACCCCGAGTCCCCGAAGGAACGTATCCAGCGGCATCGGCGTCAAGGGTGGAACGCGCTCGGCCAGTGCACCTAGTAGCCGAGGTTCACGGTGACCGACTTGCGCTGCGTGTAGCCGTCGAGCATCCCCTCGAGCGACACCTCGCGCCCGATCCCGCTCTGCTTGAACCCGCCGTACGACTGGCCGGGGAGCTGTCCCCCGCCTTGCCCGATCTGCACGAACCCCGCGTCGATCGCGTGGGCGGTGCGGATCGCGCGGCCGACGTCGTGGGTCCACACGTACGCCGCGAGGCCGTAGTGCGTGTCGTTCGCCATTCGGATCGCGTCGGCCTCGTCCGTCCACGGGATCGCGACCATGACCGGCCCGAAGACCTCCTCGCGCGCGATGCGCCAGTCGTTCGCGACCTGCGCGATGACCGTCGGCTCGACGAAGTACCCCTTCGAGAGCGGCCCCTCCTTCGGCGGGAGGCCGCCCGTGACGAGCTTCGCGCCCCGCTGCTCGGAGCCCTCGGCGACGTAGCCGCACACCTTGTCGAACTGCCGGCGGTTCACGATCGCGCCCATGTCGGTCGCCTCGTCGAGCGGGTCGCCGATCCTGATCTTCGCGAGCTTCGACGCGAGCCTCCCGAGGAAGTCGTCGGCGATCGACGCGTGCAGGAACAGGCGTGACCCCGCGGTGCACGACTGGCCCTGCCGCGTGAAGCGCATCCCCGCGATGACGCCGTCGACCGTCGCGTCGTCGTTCGCGTCGGCGAAGACGATCTGGGGGCTCTTGCCGCCGAGCTCCAGCGAGACCGGCACGATCCGCTCCGCCGCGGCGCGCATGACGGTCTTCCCCGTCTCGGTGTGGCCGGTGAACGAGAGCTTGCGCACGAGCGGGTGCGCCGCGAGCGCCGCCCCGCACTCCTCGCCGAGGCCGGTGACGACGTTCAGCACGCCGGGCGGCAGGTGCTCGGCGCAGATGCGGCCGAGCTCGAGGATGCCGAGCGGCGCGTCCGCCGACGGCTTCATGACGATCGTGTTGCCCGTCGCGAGCGCGGGGCCGATCTTCCACGCCGCGATCGTGAGCGGAACGTTCCACGGGACGATCGCCCCGACGACGCCGTACGGCTCGCGGATCGTGTACGAGAGCATCGACGGCCCGAGCGGGACCGTCTCGCCCTTCACCTCGCTCGCGACGCCCGCGAAGTAGCGCAGGACGTCGACGACGCCCTTCACCTCCGGCCGCGTGATCGTGCGCAGCGCGTTGCCCGTCTCCATCGAGACCGTGCGCGCGAGCTCCTCCGCGCGCGCCTCCACGGCGTCGGCGATCCCGTAGAGCGCCCGCGAGCGATCCTTCCAGTGCGTCGCGCGCCAGGCGGGGAACGCCTCCGCCGCCGCGCGCACCGCGCGGTCGACGTCGGGCTCGCCCGCGCGCGGGACCGCCGCGATCGGCCCGCCGGGATGCGCCGGGTCCTCCACGAAGAAGGTACGGCCGTCCGCCGCCTCGACCCGCTCGTTCCCGACGAGCATCGTCTCGCGCCGCGCCGGCGCCTGCGCCGGTCCCTCCACCGTCAGCACACCCATGTCACGCCTCCCCCTACAGCCCTCATTGTCGCGCCGTTGTCAGCGGCGCGAGGCGGGGTGAGGTCGAAGGGAGCCACCGCTCGTACGAGGCCGCCACCCGTCTCGCAAGCGCTGTTGGCCGGCGAGGGCGAGAGGTGCGACCCGAGGCGACGTCACCCCGCCGAGCGCCGCTCCAACGCATGACGCGAGAGGCCGGGCCTTGCGGCCCGGCCTCCGGTCGAGGGGTGTAGAGGAGGAGTGGCTGCGTCAGTCGCCGACGCGGAACGTGAACGGTGGTGTCGCGTCGACCTGGTCCATGAGCGCCCCCGGCACGTCGTAAAGGAACGAGTACGCGGTCACCTCGTGGAGCGTCTCGCCGATCGCCGGGCTCCCGACGAGCGCGAGCGGCACGTCGATGACGAGCGTGTTCGTCGCGGCGTCGACGCGGCACGTGGTGGGCGTTCCGCCGAAGTAGATGGCGAGCTTCCCGTTGCCAGAGCTCGAGAAGACGGTCTGCGGCCGGCCCGCGTAGCAGACCAAGCCGCTCGTCGTGGCGTCCGCCTTCGCGTACCAGAGGGCGTTGTTCCACCACCACTGCGCCATCCAGGACTCGCCGCCCTGCGTGGTGATCCCGAGCCCGCTGGTGCTCCCGACCCCGATCCGCGCGTGCAGGCCGGTGAGGTCGGTGGAGATCGACGCCGAGAGCAGGTCGAGGCGCGGGATGTTCGCGCCGATCGTCCCCTGCTTCGGCCAGTACGCGTCGCCGGCGCGATCGGTCGCCGAGCTCGGCGTCGTGACGGCCTGCCGCCCGTTCCCGCTCGCCACCTGGCCCGTGCCCGCGAAGAGGCTGGGCCCGGTGAGCTGGCGGACGATGTGGACGTTCGGCGCGCCCGCCGAGCTCGTGACGAGCGGGTCGAAGAGCTGGTTCGCCGTGTCGTCGTACGCGATGAACGTGATGCCGTCGAGGCTCACCCCGACCGACATGAAGTCGCCGAGGTTGCGGTCCGCGGCGCCGGTCCCGGCGGTGCAGCCGAGGCCCGAGACGCAGACGGGGTTCACGTGGACGGCGTGCGGCGTCGCGCGCGTGAGCGTGTACGTCGGCGAGGAGCTCGCCGCGTTGAGGCTCTGCGCGAACTCGACATACCAGGGACCGCGGTTCGAGGCGGGCGGCGCGACGGTCCTCGTCGTGTACCACGCGAGGGCGACGCGTCCGGCCGAGCCGGCGACGATCGACGTGAAGACGTTCGTCGTCGCGGGCGCGCTGACGGTCGCCGCGGGCGTCCACGTGGCCGCGTGGTCGCTCGACGCCGAGGCCTTCACGCTGTCGTCCTTCGGCTCGAGCCAGCTCGTGTACACGCCGCCGCTCTGGTCGAGCGCGATGCGCACGAGGTCGGCGCCGTACGGGTCGCCCGCCATGGTCGCGACGCGGTGCGTCGTGAACGCGATGGGGCCGGACGCGGCGCTCGCGCCGGTCGCGACGACGACGTCGCGCCCGTCGGTGTTCGAGAGGTAGATGGTGTGCGTGACCGGGTCGATCGCGATCCCGCCCGGGTTCCCGATCGAGGAGGCGTTCGCGAACGCGGGCTGCGCGACGACCTCCCAGTTCGCGCCGTAGTCGACGCTGCGGTAGACGGCATCGCCGCCGGAGACGAGGTCGTCGCTGTAGAGGTAGAGGACGTCCGTCCCGTTCACGACGTCGTGCGCGAGCCACATGCGGTCGGCGCCGCCCTCCGCCTGCTGGCTCGTCGAGAGCGTGTTCTGCACGAACCACGTGCTCCCGCCGTCGAACGACGTGCAGATGAGGACGCCGGCGAGCGACTCGAGGTCGGCGAACACGACGATGCGCTCGCCGTGCACGCCGGTGAACGCGATCTGATCGGTGTCGCCGCCGCCGGGGCCGACCGGCGTCGAGCATGGACGCAAGCCGACGGGCGAGACCGTGAGCTGCTCGAGGTCGTACGAGCTCGAGCCGTCCTGCGAGCGCCACAAGAACGACTGTCCCGTGGAGAAGCCCCAGGGGCCGCTGGTGAAGACGGCACCCCACGGCGAGACCGCGATGCCCGGCTCGGTCGCGAAGCGCTGCGGGTCGACCTGGACCGGAACGGAGAAGGTCACCGGCGTCGCGGCGGCCGCGGGGACGGTGAGCGCGCCGGCGACGAGCGCCGCGAGGATCGCGAGGGTGAGCCGCAGGCGATGGAACACGTACACCTCCAGAGGTCGTGTCTCCCTCCGTTCGATCGCCCTGCAAGCGGGTGAACAGGAGGCCCCTGCTCCGGTAGACGATCGGTAAGATCTCGCGCGCATGGGCCTCGGGCGGCATCGCGACGGCCTCGCTCCGACGCCCCCGATGGGCTCGAACTCCTGGAACCGCTTCCAGACGCGGATCGACGAGCGGCTCATCCGCGAGAGCGCCGAGGCGCTCGTGGAAAGTGGGATGCGCGATGCGGGATACCGCTACGTCGTCATCGACGACGGCCGACGGGGACCTCGGGTCGGATCCCGACCGCTTCGCGTCGGGGATCGCGTCGCTCGCCGACGATGCGCACCGCCTCGGCCTGCGCTTCGGCATCTACACGGACGCGGGGACGCGCACGTGCGCCGGGTAGTCGCGAGCCTCGGTCACGAGTTCCGCGACGCGCGCCGCGTCCGATGCTGCTCTCCATCTGCGAATGGGGGCGCACGCGTCCGTGGGAGTGGGCGGCGCGCGCGGGGGCTTCGCGGCGCCGGTCCCGGCGCACGGCGCCGCGATGCTGCGCCTCCGGCGCCACGAGGCCTAGCAGACAAGCAGCCGGTATCATCGCGCCCAAGGGAGCGCGGACGTGCCTCGGCACGGCCGCGCTTTCGTGCACCTTGCGGGAGGTGGCATGGCGCTCGAGGTCCAGGAGCCGACGCTCTTCGAGGCCGAGCGGCTGCAGCTCGTCACGCACGTCGGGCGTGACGTCCTCGCGAACGCGGCCCACTTCGCCACGGTCCCGAAGGCCGTGTACGAGTACGTGTCGAACTCGATCGACGCGACGCCGCCCGGCCGCCCGTGCGTGGTGCGCGTGAGCATCGTCTCGGCCGGGCCGCGCCGGCGCATCGACGTCGCCGACGACGCCTCGGGGATGTCGCGCGACCAGCTCCGGACCTTCTTCACGATGCACGGCGAGAACGCCTGGCGCCGCGCCGGCCGCAAGGTCCGCGGACGCTTCGGGACGGGGAAGATCGCGGCGTTCGGACGCGCCGACCGGCTGCGCGTCGACACGGTGCAGTCCGGCGTGCGGAACGTCGCGGAGCTCATGCGGACCGACCTCGAAGCCGCACAGGCGGGACGCCCGGTACACGTGCGCGAGATCGTCGTCGAGGAGCCGACCGACGCGCCCGACGGCACCGTCGTGACGATGGAGGACCTCCACCGCGGCACGCGCGCCGATCGCGCCGAGATCGCGCGCTACCTGCAGCGGCAGCTCGGGCGGCACCTCGTGCGCCATCCCGTGTTGGTCGACGGCGAGCGCGTCGACTACGCGCCGCCCGAGGCGAGCGAGGAGCATCGCTTCGCCGCGCCGTCCGACGTCGCCGCGCTCGCCGGGCCGGTCGACCTCGTCGTGCGGGTCGCGTCGCGGCCGCTCGCGGAGGAAGAGAACGGCGTCGCCGTCCTGTGCGACGGCTATCTCAACGCGATGACGCTCGCGGGGCTCGAGGGCAAGCCGGAGATCCAGTACGTGTTCGGCGAGATCGACGTCCCCGCTCTGGACGACGACGCGGCTCCGATCCCGGCGTTCCTCTCGACGCGCGACCTCACGCTCAACCCCTGGAACCCGATCGTCGCGGTGCTCGTGCCGTGGGTCCGCTCGTCGCTGGAGGCCGTGCGCCGCGAGCTCGTGCGGCGCGCGGGAGAGCGCCGGCGCGCCACCGAGCAGCGCGAGCTCGAGCGGCTCGGCACCGAGCTCTCCACGCTCCTCGGCGCCATCTACCGCGGCGAGCGCGTACGCCTCGTGGCCGCGGCACCGGCGACGTCACCCGAGGCCGTCGTCGAGGTGGCGCCCGAGCCGGAGCGCACGCCGCGCGGACCGCGCAAGCCGCGTAGCGACAGGGGCGTGCCGCGAGGGCCGCGGCCGCCCGCGTCAGCGTCCGAGCCCGTCGCGGCGCCCGTCGAGATCACGGTGCCGTCGTTCGACGGCGAGCGCGCCGGCGGCGCGTTCCGAGTGGAGTTCCGCCATGCCGGCGATGCGAGCCCGCGCGCGTTCTACGTGCCCGAGGAGCGCGGCATCGTCGTGAACCTCGACCACCCCGAGGCGGTCGCGTCGCTCGCGAACGGCGGCACGACGTCGCCGTTCTTCGCGCACTACTCGATGCGCACCGCGCTCGAGGAGTTCACGCTCGTCATGGTCAGCGAGCTCGGCTATCCCGACGCGCCGGAGATCGCGCGCGAGATCCGCGAGCGCAGCGACCGCTACTCGCGGGCGTTCGCCCCCGCGATCCTGCGCTTCGCCTTTGCGGAGGCGGACGCCGAGCCGGAGCCGCCCACCCCCTAGCCGCGCCTCGCCTCCGCCGAGATCCAGCGCTCCCT
>CAZSRI010000017.1:0-34894 GCA_964609145.1 uncultured Chloroflexota bacterium | reverse complement strand
TCGACGTTCGCCGTGGTGATGAAGATCACCTTCGACAGGTCGTACGGCACCTCGAGGTAGTGGTCCGAGAACGAGAAGTTCTGCTCGGGGTCGAGGACCTCGAGGAGGGCCGAGCTGGGGTCGCCGCGGAAGTCGGCGCCGACCTTGTCGATCTCGTCGAGCATGAAGACCGGGTTCACCTGCCCCGCGACCTTCATGTTCTGAAGGATCCGCCCGGGCAGCGCGCCGACGTACGTGCGGCGGTGCCCGCGGATCTCCGCCTCGTCGCGGATGCCGCCGAGGCTCATGCGGATGAACTTCCGGCCCATGGCCCGCGCGATCGACTTGCCGAGGCTCGTCTTGCCCACGCCCGGCGGACCGACGAAGCAGAGGATCGGCGCGCGCAGGTCCTTCGCGAGCTTGCGCACGGACATGTACTCGAGGATCCGGTCCTTGATCTTCGCCAGGCCGTAGTGGTCCTCGTCGAGGATCCGGGCGGCGGCCTGGATGTCCCAGTCGTCCGACGCGGCCTCCTTCCACGGGAGCGAGATGAGCCAGTCGACGTACGTGCGGATCACGCCGGTCTCGGGACTGGCCTGCGGGATCTTCTCGAGGCGCGCGACCTCCTTCAGCGCCTTGTCCTTCACCGGCTCGGGCATGCCCGCGGCCTCGATCTTCTCGCGCAGCTCCTTCAGCTCCGCGGTGCCCTCGTCCTCCCCGAGCTCCTTCTGGATGGTCTTCATCTGCTCGCGGAGGATGTACTCGCGCTGCGTCTTGTCGATGGTCTGCTGGACCTCGCTCTGGATCTTCGCCTTCAGCTCGAGGATCTCGTTCTGCTTGGCGAGGAACACCGAGAGGAAGCGCAGGCGCTCGACGACGCTGCGCGTTTCGAGGAGCGTCTGCCGCTGCTCGAGCGTGAGGTCGGGGCTCGTGGAGACGAGGTCGGCGAAGTGCGCGGGGTCCTCGATCGTCTTCGCGGTCATCGCGATCTCGGGCAGCACGCCGCCGCCGTTCTCGACGTACTGCTGGAACATCGCCTTCACGTTGCGCACGAGCGCCTCGCGCTCGACGGCCTCGCCGAGGTCGTCGGGGAGCCGCTCGAAGCGCGCGCGGAAGTACCGGGGCTCGTCGGCGAAGCCGGTGATGCGGACGCGGTCGAGACCCTGGACGATGACCTGCGCGCTGCCGTCGGGGATGCGCAGGAGGCGGACGATCTCCGCGACCGTGCCGATCGTGTAGACCTGCTCGGCCGTCGGCTCGTCGACCTCGGCGTCCTTCTGGGCGGCGAGGATGACGTAGTGCTTCTCGGCCGACATCGCGGCGTTGATCGCGTTCACGCTCTTCTCGCGCCCCACGCCGAGCGGCGTGACGATGCGCGGGAAGATCACCGCCTCGCGCAGCGGCACGAGGGGGAGCTCGCTCGGGTACGCCCTCTGTTCCTGTGTCTCGATCGTCATTCCTGGACCTCTCTCTATCGCCGTCGGCTCGCTCCGCTCGCTCGCCGCGACTCGCTCCGCTACTTGCGGAACTCGCGGGGACGGCAAAGCCGGATCCCCGCTCGTCCCCATTCCCTATTGGCTGACCGTCGGGCGCACCTTGATCTGCTTCGGCCGGACGGCCTCCGACTTCGGCAGGGTGAGATGCAGCACGCCGTTCTCGAACGTCGCGTCCACCTTGTTCGCGTCGATCTCCACGGGGAGGGTGAAGCTGCGGGTGAACTTGCCGGTACGCCGCTCCTGCCGCAGCCAGCCCTCGTCCTTCTTCTCCATCTCCGTCTTGAGCTCGCCGCTGACGGTCACGGTGTCGTGCGTCACCGCGATCTCGATGTCATCCGGCCTGATCCCCGGGACGTCGGCGCGCAGGTGGTACGCGTCCTTCTCCTCCCAGAGATCCACCGGCACGCTCAGGCTGCCGGAGAGCGGCGACCACACGTCCGGTCGGATGAAGCTGTCCTCGAAGAGACGGTCCATCGCCTCCCGAAGGGACACGAGCTCGCGCATCGGCTGGGATCTGGTGATCATCGTCGTCCTCCACACTGTCAGAAGTACGGGCCGCCGCGAGGGGCCCGCCCGCCGTCCCCGTCGCCGGAGCCTTCCTCCTCCCACTGCGCCGCGATCTGGTCGAGGAGGTCCTCGATCTCGCGCAGCTGCAGCAGGAGCTTGACGCCGGCAAGGTTCACGCCCCGCACCTGGGTCAGGTACCGGATGGCGCGCACCCGGCGGACGTCCTCATCGCTGTACAGCCGGATGTTCGTCTCGGTGCGCACCGGGTCGACGAGGCCTTCCTCCTCGTAGATCCGCAGCGTCCGAGGGTGGCATCCGGTCAGGCTCGCAGCGACCGAGATGACGTACACGGGCCTCCTCGTACGTGCCACGCCTGCTTGTATAAGACCTGACAATGGCATTGTCAAGGTCGCTGACACCCGCGGAGCCGCGACACTAGAGGTGCCAGCCGCTCGACTCAGCCGTACAGGAGCTGGCGGACCTCCGCCTCGACGGCGGTGGGGGCGAAGACGATGACGCGGTCGCCAGCGGCGAGGGTCGTCTCGCCGACGCCCGGCACGACCCTCCCGCCCCGCACGATCCCGCCGATGAGCGCGCCCTCCGGGAGCTTCAGCGAGCGGACCGGCTTCCCGGAGGCGGGCGAGCCCGGGGCGATCTCGGCCTCGATGATCTCGAGCTGGGAGCCGGTGAGCGGCATGAGCGGCAGGAAGCCGCCGACGGGGAGCTCCTGCTCGATGACGCTCATGAGCACGCGCGTCGACGACACCGTCTCATCGATCCCGAGGGTCTTGAAGACGATCTCGTTCTTCGGGTCGTTCACGCGGGCGATGACGCGGCCATGCGGGCCGCAGAGGTAGCGCGCGAGCTGACAGATGACGAGGTTCTTCGCGTCCTCCCCGGTCACCGCGAGGACGGCGTCGGCGCGCTGGCAGCCCGCCTCGATCTGGTACCGGCCCTCGTCCGCGGACGCGTTGAGGACGACCGAGCCGAGATGCTCCTCGATCCACTGCGCGCGCCGCCGGTCGGCCTCGATGACCATGACCTCGTGGCCCCCCTCGATGAGCGCCTTCGCGAGGTGGAATCCGACCTCGCCGCCGCCCGCGACGACGACGTACACGGCTAGCGGCGCGCCGCCATCGCCGGCGATGCGGTCTGCTCGCCCGCGAGGCGCCGCTCGAGCGCGGCCGTGCGCTGCAGGAGCACCTCGCCCACCTCGGACTCGCCCTTGAGCATCGCGCGCAGCAGCTCGGCGAGGATGCTCGTGCGCGAGAACGTCACGATCCCCTTCGCGCGGTAGATCTCGGCGCGGATCGGATCGTTCACCTTCGCGATGACGCGCTTCACGCGGAAGATCTCCTTGGCGATCTGCGCGGCCATGAGGTTGCGGTTGTCACCCTGCGTGAGCGCGAGGAAGGCATCGACCTTGTCGACCGCGACGTCGCGGAGGACGTCCATATCGCTCCCGTTCCCGAGATGCGTCGTCCCGCCGAAGCCTGCCGGGAGGTGCTCGAAGGCCGCGCGGTCGAGGTCGATGACGGTGACGGCATGGCCCTCCGCGTCGAGGAGTCCGGCGAGCATCGCGCCTACGCGCCCGCAGCCGACGATCAGCACGTTCATTGATGAGGCTCCTCCTGACGATAGGCGACGACCGCGCAGTGCGCTCCCAGGTAGACCTCTTCGACCGTGCGGCTCACGTACGTGCGCCCGAGGCGGCGGCGGTACGGCATCCCGATCACGATGAGGTCGGCGTGGCGCTCGCGAGCGGTATCGAGGATGGCGGCGGCCGCCTCGCGCGCCTGCAGGAGCTCCGTCTCGAGCCTCCCGCCCGCCTCGGCCGCGAGGCGGGTGGCTTCGGTGAGGAGCTCCTCACCGCGGTCGAGCTCCGGCTCGAGCACGGCGTCGAGGGGCAGGTTCCACCGCACCTCGATCACGTGGATAGCGACGATCTCGGCCTTCGACGCCTTCGCGATGCTCACCGCGAGGCGCACGACGTCGGGATCGACGGACGTGCCCGCGAGCGGCACGAGGATGCGACGGAACGGCACAGCGGGCGGAGTTTACGTCCGACCGCTAGCGCGCCAGGTCGCCCGTATCGCGGAAGTGGTAGGGCACGTCGATGACGATCGTGTTCGGACGGAAGAGGAGCGCCGCCTTCAACCGGAACGCGATCTGGCTATGGAGGATGAATTCCCACCAGTGGCGCGGCACGAACTCGGCGAGCACGACCGTGATCGGCCGTGGATCGCGTTCGTCCATCCGCTGGATGTAGCGCAGGAGCGGCTGCAAGAGCGCGCGGTAGGGCGACTCGATGACGTCGAGCGGGAGGTCGCGCCCGTCGGCGAGATGGCGTCCCGCCCAGGCGTCCCAGCGCCGGCGGAACTCCTCCGCCGACGCGCGACTCGTGGCGATGTGCACCGCACGCACGTTCGGCGAGATCGAGCAGGCGAACGCCAGCGCCTGGACCGCGGCGCGATCGAGACGGGCGATCGGGACGACGACGGCGGGCGGCAGCGGTCGGGGAAGCGGCGCGCGCAGGTCGTTCAGCGTGAGCGCGTCGGCGACGGCGCGGTAGTGCGAGTTGATCCCGTAGAGCATGAGGACGAGGAGCGGGATGAGCACGAGGACCAGCCAGGCGCCCGCCGTGAACTTCGTCACCGACACGATGACGAGCGTCGTTCCCGTCGCGATCGCGCCGACGACGTTGATGACCATCGAGAGCCGCCACGCCGGCGGGCGGAGGCGGTACCAGCGCAGCACGAGCCCGCTCTGCGAAAGCGTGAAGGCGAGGAACACGCCGATGGTGTAGAGCGGGATGAGCTCGGTGACGCTCCCCTCCTTCGCCCAGAGCACGAGACCCGCGACGATCGCGAGCGACACGATGCCGGTGCTGAACGCGAGCCGCTCGCCTCGGAAGGAGAACTGCCGCGGCATGAAGCGGTCGTTCGCGAGCACGGAGGCGAGCCGCGGGAAGCCCGTGAAGCCGGTGTTCGCCGCCAGCAGGAGGATGATCGCCGTCGCGATCTGGACGAACCACCAGTACGCGCCGTTCCCGACGACGGAGCGCGTGACGAGGCTGTTCAGCGTCTCCTTTTCGAGGGCATCGGGGACGACGCCGATCGTCGTCGCGAGGAACGTCAGGCCGAGGAATATCGTCGCGAACGTCGATCCCATGAGCACGAGCGTGATGACGGCGTTCCGGTCCTCTGGGGCCTTGAAGTTCGGTGTGCCGTTCGCGATCGCCTCGCTCCCGGTGAGGCCGACGGCGCCGGAGCTGAACGCCCGGAGGATGAGGAACGCGCCGAGGACCTGCGAGCCCCCGGCCGCGAACGGCGCCGACGGCTGTGCCGGGGTCGGTACGTCCCCGGTGAGCGCGCGGAACACGCCGTACGCGAGCAGCCCGAGCATTCCCGCCATGTAGAGGTAGGTCGGCGCCGCGAAGATGACGCCGGCCTCGCGGATCCCGCGCAGGTTCCCGATCGCGAGGACGGCGATCGTCGCCAGGCCCCACACGACCCGCTGGTCGTACAGCTCCGGGAGGAAGCTGCTGATCGCGGCCACGCCCGCGGCCGTGGACACCGACACGGTGAGGACGTAGTCGATGAGGAGCGCGGCCGCCGCGACGAGCCCCGGGATCGTGCCGATGTTCTCCTTCGCCACTGCGTAGCTGCCGCCGCCCTGCGGGTACGCGCGGATGACGCGCGACTCCGAGAGGACCACGATCGCGAGGACACCGATGACGGCGAGCGCGATCGGCATCGTGAGGACGAGCGCGCCTGCGCCGGCGAGGGCGAGAACGCGCATCGCCTCCTCCGTCGCGTACGCCGACGACGAGATGTTGTCCGAGGCGAGGATCGCGAGGCCCGTCTTCTTGGACAGCCGCTCCTCAGCCTCCGCCTCCGTCTCGAGCCGCCGCCCGAAGAGCACGCGACGGGCGCGCTCGTACGCATGGCCGAGCGGCGTGGCAGGGGCGAGCGCGTCCTCCGTCGTCACGTACGTGCCGCCACGCCCGCGGCGGAACTCGGGAGGGCGGACGATACGCACGTACCGGTCGCCCGGGAGGCGGCCGGCAGCGGAGCGCCGTTCCTCGAGGGTGCCCGCGTCGTCCGGGGCGCGCGGCTCCTCCGCCATCGCGGACGATCCTACGGGCTCGTGACGGTCAGGAGGTGGTGCGGTCCTCCGCCGGCGGTCGCTTCGCTCCGTTGCTCCCCCGGGCCGCGTAGCTCGGACGTGCGCCGAGCTCGCTTCGGTAGTGGTACGGGACGTCGATGACCACGGTGTTCGGGCGGAACAGGAGGGCGGCCTTGAGCCGGAACGCGGTCTGGCTGTGGAGCACGAACTCCCACCAGTGGCGCGGGACGTATTCGGCGAGGACGACCGTGACGAGCCGCGGGCGCCCTTCCGAGAGCCGGTCGACGTACCGCAAGAGCGGCTGGAGGAGCGCGCGGAATGGCGACACGATGACGTCGAGGTCGATCTCGCGGTCGGGCGGGATCCTCCAGCCGGCCCAGCGCTCCCACCGCGCCCGGAACGCCGCCGCGCTCGCTTCGCTCGTCGCGACGTGCACCGCGCGCACGTCGGGCGAGATCGCCGCGGCGAAGCCGAGCGCGCGTACGGCGACGCGGTCGAGGCGCGCCACCGGCACGATGACCGCCGGCGGCTCGGGTGCGGGGAGCTGCTCGTCGAGGTCCTCGAGGACGAGCGCGTCGGCGACGACGCGGTAGTGCCGCTGGATCGCGAAGAGCAGCGCGACGAGGAGCGGCAGCACGACGACGACCATCCACGCGCCGCGCGCGAACTTCGTCGTCGCGACGACGACGAGCGTGACCGAGGTCGCGAACGCGCCGACGCCGTTCAGGGCGATGCGCCACCGCCATCCGCGTTCGCGCCGGGCGTACCAGCGTCGCAGGAGCCCGACCTGCGCGAGCGTGAACGCGAGGAACACGCCGATCGTGTACAGCGGGATGAGCGCCGTGACGCTCCCGCCCCCCGCGGTGAGCACGAGCGAGGCGACGAGCGCGAGAGCGACGATCCCGATCGAGAACGCCAGCCGCTCGCCGCGGAACGCGAACTGGCGCGGCATGAAGCGGTCGTCCGCGAGGACCGACGCGAGCCGCGGGAACCCGGTGAACCCGGTGTTCGCCGCGAGCACGAGGAGGACCGACGTCGAGATCTGGACGAGGTAGTAGTAGGGGCCGACCCCGACGAACGAGCGCGTGAGCACGCTGTTCAGCGTCTCCTCCTCGTGGAGATCCGGCATCGCGCCGATGCGCGTCGCGAGGAACGTGATGCCGAGGAAGATCGACGCAAAGATCGTGCCCATGACCAGCACCGTGATGACGCCGTTCCGCGACTCGGGCGCCTTCAGGTTCGGCGTGCCGTTCGCGACAGCCTCGGCACCCGTGAGTGCGACCGACCCCGACGCGAACGCGCGAAGGATGAGGAAGAGCGAGAGCGCCTCGGTCGCCGTGCCGCTGAACGGTGTCGGCGGCGGCGCCGCGGCCGGTACGGCGCCGGTCACGACGCGCGCGATGCCGTAGAGGAGCAGCCCGCCCATCGCCGCGACGTAGACGTACGTCGGCGCGGAAAAGAGGAGCCCGGCCTCGCGGATGCCGCGCAGGTTCCCGATCGCCAGGACGGCGATCAGCGCGAGCCCGAAGACGACGCGTTCCTCGTACACCGCGGGGACGAAGCTCCCGATCGCCGCGACGCCGGCCGCGACCGACACGGCGACGGTGAGGACGTAGTCGACGAGGAGCGCGGACGCGACCACGAGGCCCGCCAGCGCGCCGAGCTCGTTCTTCGCGACCGCGTAGCTGCCGCCTCCGCCCGGATACGTCCGGATGACCTGTGTCTGCGAGAGCACGACGATCGCGAGGACCGTCGCGATCGCCAGCGCCACCGGCATGGTGAGCGCGAGCGCGCCGGCGCCGGCGAGGGCGAGCACGCGCATCGCCTCCTCGGTCGCGTACGCGGACGACGAGATGTTGTCGGAGGCGAGGACGCCGAGCCCGGTCTTCTTGGACAGCCGCTCCGCCGTTTCCGCCTCGGTCGGGAGGGGCGGGCCGAAGAGGACCCGTCGGACGAGGTCGTACAGGCGGCCGGCGACGCCGCGCGGGCGGGTGGCCTCCGCGGTGGCGACGTACGTGCCGCCGCGGCCGCGGCGGAACTCAGGTGGGCGGACGATACGCACGTACCGGTCGCCCGGCCGGTGGCCGTGACGCTCCAGCCGCCGCTCGAGCTGCGGCAGCTCCGTGTGGCCCTCGTCGCTCACTCGCGCACGACTCTGGCTGCCACCGGCTCAACGTCGGGTCAACGCGAGGGGCCGGCGGCTCAACGATCGCTCAACGGTCGGTGACGAAGCGGTAGCCCACCCCCGGCTCGGTCTCGATGACGCGGCCGGCATCCGGGCCCAGCTTGCGGCGGAGCCGGGCGACGTAGACGTGCAGGTAGTGCGACTCCGAGCCGTACTCGGACCCCCACACCTGCTGGAGCAGCGTGCGGTCCGTGAGGACACGGTCGGGGTAACGGACGAACGTCTTCAACAGGTCGTACTCCGTCGGCGTGAGATGCACACGCTCGCCGCTCACGGTCACCTCACGGCGCTGGAGGTCGACGCGGAGCGGCCCCGACGCGAAGACGCCCTCGGCGCTCCCCTGCGGACCGGCGAGCCGCCGCAGCGCGACCCGGACGCGAGCGAGGAGTTCGTCCGCGCCGAACGGCTTCGTCACGTAGTCGTCCGCGCCCGCGTCGAGCGCCGCGACCTTGTCGCGCTCCGCGTCGCGCACCGACAGCACGATGACCGGCGTCGGAGCGCGTTGCCGCACGCACCGAATGACCTCCGCACCGTCGAGGTCCGGGAGGTTGAGGTCCAGCAGGATGAGGTCCGGCCGCGAGTGCGCGTGGCGCTCGAGTGCGGCCTCGCCGCTCTCGGCGGTCTCGACATGGAACCCGTGCGCGCGGAGATCCATCGCGACGGCGCGCAGGATCGCGGGCTCGTCATCGACGACGAGGATCGTCGCGCCCCGCCCAGCGCTCATGCCGCGAGCGGCAACGTGAACGCGAACGTCGAGCCGCCGCCGCTCCGCGGCTCGATCCAGATGCGACCGCCGTGCGCCCCGACGAAGCTCCGCGCGACGGCCAGACCGAGGCCGCTGCCCGTCACGCCCGTGCGCGGACCGCGCTCGAACGGCTCGAAGATCCGCCGCGCGGCCTCGGCGGGCACGCCCGGACCGCGATCGCTCACCTCGAAACGGACGTCGTCGTCGGAGCGGCGCGCGCGGACGAGGACCTCGGTCCCCTCGGGTGCGTACTTCGTCGCGTTCTCGATGAGGTTCGTGAGGACCTGCGCGATCTGCACCTGGTCGAGCCGCGTCGGAGGGAGGTCGTTCGGAACGTCGACGACGATGCGATGCGTCGTGCATCGCGAGCGAAGGCGCGCGACGACGTCGTCCACGAGATCGCCCAGGTCGTGCCAGTCCTTCACGGGGCGGAGCGTGCCCGCCTCGATGCGCGACACGCTGAGGAGATCGCCGACGAAGCGGTCGAGCCGCCGCGCCTCGGTCTCGACGCCGGCGAGAAGCTCGTCGCGCTCCGCATCGCTCCAGGTGACCTCCCGCTGCCGCAGGCTCGTGGTGGCCGCGACGATGGACGCGAGTGGCGTTCGCAGGTCGTGTGAGACCGCGTGCAGCAAGGCACGCTTCGCTTCGTCCGCCTGTCGAAGCACCTCCGCGTCCGCGGCCTCTCGACGGAGACGCTCCTGGCGTGCCGCCATCCCGACCTGTGCGGCGACCGTCGCGAGGATGCGGTCCTCATCGCGAGATGGCGAACGCCCATGCTCGCCGAGCGCGAGCAGCGTTCCCACGCGCTCGCCGTCTGCGACGATCGGGACGGACGAAGGCCCCGGCGCATGGATGCGACGCAGGTATGGGGACACGACGCGCACACCGCGCACCGGTCCACCCGCCTGGGCCGCGGTCGGTGTACGACCTGCGGCGACCGCGCGCGAGGCGTCGAGCGTGCGCAGGGCATTGCGCGCCTCCTCGCCACCGCTCGCGACGCGGCGCCCACCCTCGAGCTCGATGGCAAGACCGGCCAGCCCAAGCTCGCGGCGGATGCGCCCGGCGGTGTCCTCCAGAGCGCGGTCGAGGTCGGGCTGCGCCATGAGACGCAGCACGTCGAACAGGAGCACGGCTTCACGCCGTCGGCGCTCCGCATCGCGCGCCCGCGAGCGCTGATCGGCGGTCACCTGACCCGTGATGGCGGCGGCGAGGAGGAGGAGCACGAGCGAGATCCACTCGGTGACGTCGGCGACGTCCAGGCGCAAGCGCGGCTCGACGAAGAGAACGTCGTACGTGAGGAACGACGCCAGCGAGGCGAAGATGGCGGGGCCGCGACCGGTGCGCGCTGCCACGAGCAGGACCGCGGGAAGATAGAGGATCGAGACGTTCGAGATCCGGATCTCGGCCGAGAGCGCGGCGATCGCCGCGGTGGCGGCCGCCACTGCCGCCACCGCCCAGAGGTAGCCGGCGAGCGCGCGTGACGCGATCACGTCTCAGCAGCCCACGGCGAGGCGGTCGGCGAGGAAGCCCGGGAGGCGGCGCGCGCGGATCCGCCGCTGGGTCTCGCCGACGTCGTACGCCGCGCGGAGGAAGGTGACGGCGTTCGTGTCCGTGTCGACCAGAGCGTAGGCCGCCCGCGGATCGCCGTCGCGCGGCTGGCCGACGCTGCCGGGGTTCACGAGCATGCGGTCGCCGACGCGGAAGGTCGCCCCGACGTGCGTGTGCCCGTTGCAGCAGTGCGGCGTTCTGGCGATGGCGATGGTCGCGGCGGCCTGGCGCTGCGTCGTGACGTACTCCCAGATCGGATCGCGCAGACTGCCGTGGCAGAGGGTGAACGCGCCGACCTCGATCGTGAGCGGGAGCGCGGCAAGGACGTCGCGCTCCTCCGCCGAGAGCCAGGAGCGGTGGATCCGCGCCGCCTCCGCGGCGACGCGGTTGAACTCCTCGAGGCCGTGCCCGGTCGCGACGGCGAGGTCGTGGTTGCCGGCGACGATCGTCGCGCCGCGCGCGCGCAGGAGCGCGAGCACGTCGGACGGATCGGGGCCGTAGCCGACGGTGTCGCCCATGACCCAGATCGCGTCGACGCGCGGGAGCGCCGCGAGCACGGCCTCGAGCGCGACGAGGTTCGCGTGGACGTCGGAGAGGAGCGCGGCGAGCCTGCTCATCGCCGGGCGCTCGGCCCCCTGACACCCCCGCTCATGCCGCGGCGGCCGTCGCCTCCGCGATCGTGAAGCGGCGCTCCAGGAGCGCGCGGCCGACGACGGCCGAGGCGGCGCCCCAGCGCGCGAGCGCCCGCACGTCGTCGAGGGTCGAGATGCCGCCGCCGGTGTGGAAGCGCATCCGGCGGGCGAGGTCGCCCAGCGAGTCGCGGATCTCGGCCAGCAGCGCGAGCGCGGGACCCGCGAGCGCGCCCTCACCCCCGAGGTCGATGACGTACAGGTCGGTCACGCCACAGGTCGCCGCCTCGCGTGCGGCCGCGAGCGCGCCGCGGCCGGTCGCGGCCTCGACGAGGTCCACGTCGCCGCCGCGCGGCCAGAGCCATCGACCCTCCCGGGGGGACCCGCCGCCCTTCACCTCGAGCTCGACGATCGCGGCGGCGCCGAGCCGCGCGACCTCTCGCAGCAGGTCCCTGCTCCCGAACACCGCCGACGAGAAGAGGACGCCCGCGAAGCCCGCGTCGAGCACCTCGCGCGCGAACGCGACCGAGGCGATCCCGCCCGCGAGGCGGCACGGCACGCGCGCACGGCGCGCGATCGCCGCGAGGAGCGCGAGGTTGGCGGGGTCGCCGCGCTCGGCCATGTCGCGGTCGACGAGGTGCAGCTCGCGCGCGCCGTCCTCGACGTAGCGCTCGGCGAGCTCGGAGGGCGCGAGCCGCGTGACCGCGCCGGGGTATGCGACGTGCGCGCCGCGCACGTCGATCGACGGGACGATCACCACGGCCGGCGCTTCATCTCCGCGGGCGTGCGCGGGTAGCGCTCGGGGGTCGCGCGCGTCTTGCGTATCGTGACGAGCTGCCGCCCGGGAAGGCGGTCCGCCAGGCCGAGCCGCGCCGTCGTGATCACGCTCGCGATCTCGCCGCCGACGGCCTCGAGCGCCCTGCGCGCGCCCGGCAGCTCCGCCTCGATGCGCCCCTTCCATACGACGAGGTCGCCGCCGACGCGCAGCAGCGGCAGGCACAGCTCGACGCACAGCCCGAGCGTGCCGAGCGCCCGCGCCGTCGCGACGTCGTAGCGCGCGCGGTGCGCGGGCGTGCGCGCGAGGTCCTCGGCGCGCGCGTTCTCGACGCTGACGCCGTCGAGCGAGAGGAGGTCGCGGAACCGCTCGATCGCGCGCGCCTTCTTCCCCGTCGCCTCGACGCACACCAGGACGAGCGACGGCATGGCGATGCGCAGCGCGAGGCCCGGGAAGCCGGCGCCGCTCCCGACGTCGACGACCCGCTCGCGGCCCGTCCAAGCGCGCGCGGCATGCCCCGTGAACGAGTCGAGGAAGTGCTTCACGGCGATGCCCTCGAGGTCGGTGATCGCGGTCAGGTTGACCGTCTGCGTGGCCTCCGCGAGGTCCTCGGCGTACCGCGCGCAGGCCCCGATCTGCGCGTCGGTCAAGTGAAGGCCGATCCTCCCGGTGTCGCTCTTGAGCGCGTCGAAGGGGCCGGGAGCCGCGGGCATCGCGGCCGATCCTAACGGTGGCGCAACGGTGACGCGGCACGCGATGTGCTTTCGGAGACGGGCATGAACGGTCTGGGATGGCTCGACGGGATCTTCGGCAGCGTGCGCTGCGCGAACTGCGGCGCGGCGTACGACCGCAGCGACGTGAACGTCGTCGGGAACCGTGACGAATACTGGTTCCTCCGCTGCGTCTGTCACACCTGCGGCACGCAGGGCGTCGGCGTCGTCATCGTGCGCGAGCTCGAGGTGAAGGCCGAGGACGTTCCGCACGCCGAGAGCGCGTTCACGGTCGACGACGTCCTGGCCGCGCACGAACTCCTCCGCGACTACACCGGCGACGCGCACGGTCTCTTCGCGGGCGGTCACCGGGCCGGGCTGTAGTCCGACCCTCGGTCGGGCAGAGTCCTCGCTCGGGCGCGGGTGCTCGACCTCGTCTCCGCCTCCGTCCGCGCGCCCGCGGGACGGTGGGTCTATACGATGGCGCGATGGCGGCCGTCCGCAGCGCCACTCCGGCCGACGACATCGCCGAGGTCCTCCTCGACGCGCCCACGATCGCGGCGAAGGTGGCCGACCTCGGCGCGACGATCGCCGCCGACTACGCCGGGAAGGATCCCGTCCTCGTCAGCATCCTGAAGGGCGCGCTCCCGTTCCTCGCCGACCTCATCCGCGCGATCCCGATCGATCTCTCGCTCGACTTCCTCGAGGTGTCGTCGTACGGGCACGGCACCGAGTCGAGCGGCGTCGTCCGCATCCTCAAGGACCTCGCGCGGCCGATCGAGGGCCGCCACGTGCTCGTCGTCGAGGACGTCATCGACACCGGATACACGCTCCGCTACGTCATCGACCACCTGCGCCAGCAGCACCCGGCGTCGCTGCGGCTCGCGACGCTCCTCCACAAGCCGGCGCGGCGAAGGGTCGACATCGCGATCGACTACCTCGGCTTCGAGATCCCCGACCTCTTCGTCGTGGGATACGGGCTCGACTACGCCGAGCGGTACCGCAACCTCCCGTTCATCGGCGTGCTGAAGCCCGAGGTGTACGGAAGGGCATAACGAGGAGCACGGCCCGCGCGTCGATCCTCGCTCTCGCGGTCTGGCTCACCGCCGTGCCGCTCGGCGTGTCCGCCGCGCCGCTCGCCGCGCTCCCCGACACGGTCCGCGTGAACGTGGCCGGCCTGCGCCTCGTGCAGGGCGAGTTCGGCTCGACCGGCACGCTCGTCGTGACCGACCCGGACGGCAAGGTCCTCGAACGCGGCACCGCCGACGTCGCCGTCCGGACGAGGGTGTACCGGCTCCGCGACGGACCGCGCCTGCCCGATCGCGGCGCGCCGCTCGCCGACGCCGACGCGCGGGGCGACCGTCTCGCGGCGCTGCGCGACGCGCGCATCGCCGAGCGCGAGGCGGGAGCGGAGCGCGTCATCGAGCTCGTGCCCTTCGAGGTCGCCGCGCTCACGAGCCGCGATCCGGGCCAGGTCCTCGTGCGCGCCGCGCGGCCCGTCCTGCTCCGCTTCACCGCCGAGAGCGGACTCCTCACGTTCCAGGGGCGCGCCTACCGCGGCTCGCTCGAGCTCGCGCTCGACGACGAGAACGACCTCGTCGTCGTGAACACCGTGCCGACGTCCGCGTACCTCGCCTCGGTCGTCGGCGCCGAGGTCCCCGCGGGCTGGCACCCGGAAGCGCTCGCCGCGCAGGCGGTCGCGGTGCGCACCTACCTCCTCACGCGCCTGAAGGGCCATCGCGCATACGACGTCGAGGGGGACGTGCGCGACCAGGCGTACGGCGGCGTGGCGAGCGAGGACCCCGCGGCGGTCCGCGCGGTGGAGCGGACGCGCGGGCTCGTCGCGACGTATCGCGGCGCCGCGATCGAGGCGCTCTACTCCGCGAACGCCGGAGGCGTGACCGAGGACTCGGAGAACGTCTTCGCGAACGCGCTCCCGTACCTGCGCAGCGTCCCGTCCCCGTGGGATGAGGAGGCGGCGCGCAGCTCGTGGGCCGCGGCGAGCTGGTCCTGGACGGAGGAGTTGAGCGCGAGGGAGCTCGCCGCGATGCTCGCGCGCAAGGGCCTCGACGTGGGTGAGCCGCAGCGGATCGAGCTCCTGCAGACGTCGACGAGCGGACGCGTGCTGCGCGCTCGCGTCGTCGGCTCGTCGGCGACGACGGAGATCCGCAAGGACCGCACCCGCTACTACTTCGGGCTCCGCAGCACGCTCTTCACCGTCGAGCGCCGCCTCGGCGAGCGCGAGACGGTCGCCGCCGATCGCGCCGAGCGCGTCCGCGAGCTCGAGGAGCAGGGCGCGACGCGCGTGCGGACCGGCTACTCGGTCACGTGGGACGCCGCCCACGAGATCGCGACGCTCGCCGTCAGCTCGTACGACTACGAGCTGCCCGCGGCGTTCGTCTTCACCGGCCGCGGCTTCGGCCACGGCGTCGGCATGTCGCAGTGGGGGATGCAGGGGATGGCGCTCGCCGGCCGGTCGTACGAGGAGATCCTCGAGCACTACTACACGGGGATCGACCTGACTCGGACCGCGGGCCCCTGACGCGCTAGGAGATCAGCGTCGGCGCGGGCTTGATCGGCATGCGGACCGCCAGCGTCACCTGACCGTCGGGCTTCACCGCCTGCTCCCACGTCCCGCGCAGGAGCGCGACGCGCTCCGAGCGGCGCAGCCCGCTCGTGAGCTCGCCGTCGGGCGGGAGCTCGCGCCCGTCGCTCTGCAGGAGGATCTCGAGCTGCTCGTCCTTCCAGTCGAGCGCGACGGCGATCTGCCGCGCCATCCCCTTCTCGATCCGCTCGAGGAGCGTGTCCTGGATGAGGCGGAAGATGGCGATCTCGTCGTCGGGCGGGAGGCGCCGGTCGCGGCCGGTGCTCGAGAGATCGATGCGCACCTTGTGCTTCTCGATGAGCGTCTGCACGTAGCGGCGCAAGGTCGGGACGAGGCCGAGGTCGTCGAGGATCATCGGCCGCAGCTCGAAGATGAAGGAGCGCAGCTCCTGCAGCGTCTTGTTCACCATCTGCCGCAGCGCCGCGAGCTCCGCGCGCGAGCGGTCGCGGTCGACCTCGTAGAGGCGCTCGCTGATCTCCGACTGGAGGACGACGTTCGCCATCGCCTGCGCCGGGCCGTCGTGGACCTGGCGCGCGATGCGGCGGCGCTCCTCCTCCTGCGTCTCGACGACGGCCTGCAGGAGGCGCGAGCTGTCGTTCGCCGCGGCCGCCGGCTCGCCGTCCCCCGACGCGCTCTGCTCCTGGAGCTGGCGCGCCGCGCCCTCGATGAGCGTCCGGACGCGGTCGAGGAGCGCGCGCTTCGCTTGGAGCTGCCCGAGCTGTCCCTCCATCGTCGTGCGGCGCGCGATCGCGGTGCTGTGCTCGTCGGCCGCGGCGAAGACCTCCTCCGGCGTCGCGCGGCTCGGGTCGGCGCGCGCGTCGTCGAGCCGAGCGCGCGCCTGCTCCTCGCGCGCCTTCAGGCGGTCGACCTCCGTCTTCGTCGACTCGACGAGGAGGTCGAGCTCGCGGACCTCGACGAGGAGGCGCTGCTGCTCGCCGGCGAACCCCTGGACGAGGTCGGCCGCGCTCGTCATCGCGCGGTCTGCCGCCGGTCCGCGCCGGTGCGCCGCTCGGCACCGTCGACGCGCGGCGCGCCGACGATCCACCCCTGGCGCAGCGCGTACACGACCGCCTGCGTGCGGTCGTTCACCGAGAGCTTGCGCAGGATGCTCGACATGTGGTTCTTCACCGTCTGCTCCGAGATCTGGAGCGCGACGCCGACCTCCTTGTTCGTGCGGCCCTGCGCGATCGAGTCGAGGATCTGCACCTCGCGCGGCGTGAGGCGCGCGAACACGTCGTGCGCGGGCGGGCCACCGTACACCGAGAGGTCGCGGAACTCCGTGAGGACGCGCGACGCGACCGCCGGGCGGCTGAAGACGGTGTCGTTGATGAGGAACTTCCCCTCGCGCACCTGACGGATCGTCGACACGAGCACGTTCGGCGGGCAGTCCTTCGGGAGATACGCGTTCGCGCCCGCGCGGATCGAGTCGAAGAGCGACTGCTCCTCGTCGCGCGCCGTGAGGATGACGATGCCGACGCGCGGCAGCTCGCGGCGGAGCCGCTGCGTCGCGCCGTCGCCCGAGAGGACGGGGAGCGAGAGGTCCGTGACGACGACGTCGGGCTCGCGCTCCACGGCACGCGCGACGAGCGACTCGCCGTCGGTGACGGCGTCGATGACGGCGATGTCCTGCTCGCGCTCGAGGACCTGCCGCAGGCCGAGGAGCGTGAACTCGCTCGCGTCGGCGAGGAGGACGTGGATGCGGCCGTCGGCGCGCTCGGTCATGCCTGCTCGCGCGCCTCGAGGCGCACGGTCACGACGGTGCCCTCCCCGGGGGCGGACCGCACGTCGAACTGGGCGCCGATGAGCTCGGCGCGCTCGCGCATCGACAGAAGCCCGACCGAGCGCTGCTGCCGCGCCGCGCGGACGATGTCGAAGCCGACGCCGTCGTCGCGGCAGCGCAGCACCCACTCGGCGCCGCTCTTCTCCCACTCGACACGGACGCTCGTCGCCTTCGCGTGCCGGTGGGTGTTCTGCAGGGCCTCCTGCATGATCCGGTAGACGGCGACCTCCTGCTGCGGGTCGAGCCCTGTCTCGCGGTCGTCGAGCTGTGCGACCACCCGGAGTCCGTAACGCGACTCGTATTCGTTCAGATACGTCCGCATCGCGCCGGCGAGCCCGAGCTCCGACAGCACGGGCGGGCGCAGGTCGTAGATCATGGCCCGGACGCCGTCGAGGGAGGACCGGAACTGCGAGCGGAGGTTCGCGATCTCGGTCCGGAGCGCCTGGCGCGCCTCGGACGGAACGCGCTCCGTCATCCGCTCGAAGTACTCGAGCTCGAAGATGGCATTCGCGAGGACCTGGGCCGGGCCGTCGTGCACCTCCCGGACGAGGCGCTCGCGCTCGGCCTCGAGGCTCTCGAGGACACGGCGCTCGAGGGCGATGTGGTCGTCGCCGGCCTTCCGCTCCGGGGCGATGCCACTCCCGACGAGGAACGCGCCGCTCGACTCGATGTGGTCGGCGACGAGCTCGAGCTGACGGAGCCGGCGGAAGGCGAGCCGCGTCGCCTCGTCGTCCGTCGAGCTGCGCTTTTGGTACGCGCGGCGGAAGCGGTCGACCTGCTGACGGAGACGGCGGACGTCGCGGCGCAGCCCCTCGACGATCCCTTCGAAGAGCGCGTCGAGGTCGCCCTCTCCCGGCCGCCGCGCGGGCCGGAGCGGCACGACGGTCTGCTCCTTCGGAGCCGCTGCTCGCTTGTCCGTGGCGGCAGTCTATTCGCGCGCTCGCACCCATGGTCGCGCTATCGGGTGCCGACCTCGACGAGGGTGAAGGTGGGCGACGACGCGAGCTCGCGCCAGCCGAGCTCACGGGCGCGCACGGCGACCGGGTCCGCCGGACGCACGAGGAGCCACCGCACGTCGCGCCGTGCGAGGACGTCGCGCCACCCCGGACGTGCCTCGATGACGCGCGCGTAGTCGTCGAGCACCGCGCCGCGATACGGCACGAGCCGGCCGTCGACGAAGACCGGCGTGTCGGGGGCGCGCCAGATGAGCCATCCCCCCCAGTCGTACTCGGCGAGAAGGCCTCGTCCGCGCGGGAGCCGCTCGAGCGCGGCGACGGGGAACGCGGTCTCGTCGGGTGTGGCCGGTGCCGTCGCGACCGCGAGCGCCGGGAGCGCGATACCCAGAGCGACGAGGACCGCCACGGCCGCGCGCGGTGGCGGCGCGGACGGGTCGGGCAGGAACGCGCGCGGGAGTGGGAGCGATCCGGCGAGGTACGGCGTCGTGGCGACGGCGAAGAGCGGCAGCTGGCGCACGGCCGTGAGCGAGAGCACGAGCGTCGGAACGACGAGGGCGACGTCGCGCGCGCGCGGACGCGCGCCGACGGATGCCGCCAGGACGACGAGGCCGACCACGATCGCCCACACGGCGCCGGGCAGGGTCGTGGGATCGGGCAGCGCCCACTCCTGGATCTGTCGCGGCGGGTCGAGAAGATGCAGGCCGGGGGCGCCGAGCGTGCCGATCCCCGCGGGCGTGAGGACCGTCGAGAGGACCGCGCCGACGGCGAGGGCGGCGTACGCGCGCCGGCGCGTCGCGTCCGTCGCGAGGCCGATCGCGGCGACGAGCAGCGCGAGCGCGGCGCCGAGGGCGAACGAGCCGTGCACGTTCGCCCACACGACCAGGAGCGCGGCCGCCGCGTACAGCGGTCGCGCCCCGGGCAGCTGGAGCAGGAGGACGAACGCCGCGAGGAAGACCGCGCCGAGGAGCTCCGGACGCGCGGCCCACACGAAGCGCGAGAGCAGGATGGCCGGCAGCGCGACGCCGATCGCGACGAGCGGGGATGCCGGGCGCCGCACGAGCGCGGCCGCGACGGCGAGCGCGACGAGCGCGCCGACGGCGAGGGTGCGCAGGACGAGGACGCCCGTCCACGAGCCCGTGACGTACGCCGCGTACAGCGCGAGCTCACCGAGCCACTGATCGGTGCCGAGCGGCACGCCGCTCGCCGTCCACGAGAAGACGTCGGACCGGACGAGGCCGTGCGCGAGGGTCTCGCGCGCGGTCGCGAGGTGCCAGTAGAGATCGGGGTCGGCGAGGGGGAACGTCGCGCTGGCCGCGGCGAACGCGCCGCCGACGAGCGTCGCGAGGGCGATCGTCGTGCGCGTCATCGCGGGCGCTCGAGCAGCACGAACGTGCGATCCTCCGCGAGCGTCCGCCACCCCTCGTCGCGCAATGCCTGCACGAGGGCGCGGTCGGGCCGCAGGAGCGCCTGCCGCACGCCCCAGCGGTCGATGACGCCCCTCCAGCCGGGCAGGGCCGCGAGCGCGCGGCGGTACGCGTCCATCACGCCGATGCTCGTGAACGGGTAGAGGCGGCCGTCGACGAAGTCCAGCCGGTCGGGTGCGTTCCAGATCAGCCAGCCGCCCCAGTCGTACTCGTTGAGCACCACGCCGCTCGACGAGCGGAGCGCGCCGAGCGCCGCTGCCGGGTAGGGGGCGAGGTCGGGCCGCGGATCGGCCGTCGCGATGCTCGCGAACGCGCCGAGCCACAGGAGCGCGGCGAAGGCGGGTGCGAGGGCCGAGGGGTACGACCTCGAGGGGGTCCGGCCTTGCGCGAAGGGGTACGACTTCGAGGCGATCGGTCGCACGGCGAGGGGATGCGACCCTGAGGAGGGTGAGGAGCCGGTCGCGACATCTTCCGCGCCCGGCTGCCCGCTCGACGCCTCGTGACCGGATCCGGGCAGGGGGGGCTCCTCGGCGGAGGTGCGGGGCTCGGTACCGATCTGGTGCCGTTCGGCATCGATCTGATGCCGACTGGCATCAACCTGGTACCGCTCGGCATCAGATCGGTACCGTGCGACCTCGGCCTCTCCGGAGATCCCCCCGGACTCCGATCCGGCCACCGGTGCGCCATCCACGCGCCACGCCCGATCGCGCTCACCTCTCCTCCGGGTCGTTCCAGCCCCGAGAAGCGCGCGCCACGCCGCACGCACCAGCTCCGCGAGCGGCCCCGCGACGAATGGGACGGCCGCGAAGGCGAAGAGCGGGATCTGGCGCTGCGCTGAGAGCGCGAGCCACAATGTCGGCACGATCACGAGCGCGGCGAGGAGCGGACCGGTCCGCAGCATGAGCGCGGCGACCACCGTCGCGGCGAAGAGCGCGAACAGCGCGCCGAACGGCGTGAGCGGATCGACCGGCGTCTCCTCGACGATCCGGACCGTCGACCCGCCGACGTGCGCGATCGCCCGCGCGATCGGGAGCGCGCCGGGCTCGAACGGGACGACGGCCGTCGCGGCGAACGCCGCGAGCGCCGGCGCAATGAACGGCCGCCGCGTGATCAGCGCCTCGGCCGCGAAGATCCACAGCACGCCGACCCCGATCGCGTAGCCGCCGTGCAGCACCGCCCAGAGCGCGACGATCGGCACGACCGCGATCCGCGACGCCCGCGAGCCGTCGCGCGCGCGGAGCGCGAGGTCGAGGACGAGCGGGAGGAGCGCGAGCGTCCAGAGCTGGGGGCGGTCCGTCCACGTGGGCTTCGAGAGGACGAGCGCGACCGCCGCCAGCGGGACGGCGGCCCGTGCGGGCGCGCCCCGCAGCGCCAGGCGCGTCACGGAGAACGCCGCGAGCGCGACGAGCGCGGCGCGCAGGACCGCCACGCCCACCCACGATCCCGCGGCGTACGCGAGCCAGAGGATCACCTCGCCCAGCGGCTCGCCGAGGGCGTACGGTTCGCCGGTCGCCGTCGACGAGAAGACGTCGACGTTCAGCAGCCGGCCGTGCTCGACGATCCATCGGCCGGTCGCGAGGTGCCACCACATGTCGGGGTCGCCGGCCGGCAGCCCGACCGCCACGGTGAACGCCGCCGCGGCGACGGCGAGCGGGATCGCCGAGGCCGACGCCGCGCGGAGCACGGCCCGCGTCACGGCTCCGCCGCGGTGATGCAGCGCGTCTGCTCGCTCGCGGCGTACACGCGGATCCCGCCGAGATCGCGCACGAGGCTGAACGCGCCGGCGCGCGGTGCCGCGTACAGCGCGTCGTACGTGGTGAAGTGCGCCGGCTCGAGGACGAGCGTGCGCGCGAGGTAGACCTCGGCGACGCAGGCGGCGGCGTCGGGGCCGTCGGCTGGCGCGAGGACGGCCTCGCGGCCGCTGATCCAGCGCCACGCGGCGGCGTCGGCGGCCATGAGCGGTCCCGGCGGGAGCTGCTCCGCCGCGGCAAGGCGCGCGCGGTACGGCGAGTTGAAGTCGACGTCCCACTGCCCGAGCGCGAACACGCTGACGATGCCGAAGCCGACGACGGTCGACGCCCACACGGTCCGTCGCACGCCTGGCGTCGACGCGGAGAAGAAGCGGTCGGCGCCGGCCGCGGCGAGCGCGATCGCGTACGGGAAGAACGCCGCGGCCGCGTGGAAGAAGCTGCCGCGCACGGAGTGCGGCGTGAAGAGCAGGGACTGCGCGAGGTACACGGCCGCGAGGATCGCCGTGAAGGCGCGGACCTCGGGGCGGGCCCAGGCGCGGCGCGCTTCGAGCGCGACCGCGGCGAGCGGGACGAGCAGAACGACCATCACGGCGGTGACGGCGTTCGTGGCGAGCGCGGCGATCTTCGCGCCGAGCACCTCGGGCAGCGCGGCCGCGAAGGCGTCGAACGTGGGCGCCTGCAGCGCGAAGAAGTCCTGGTAGCGAACGAGGAGCATCGAGCGCGCGGCGAGGTCGGAGGGGAACGACAGCGCGATCCCGCGGACGAGCCAGGCGACACCGATCGCGAGCGCGACGGCGCTCCCGGCGATGCCGGCGCGGCGGGTGCTGCGGCGGCCTGCGAGCCAGAGGAGCGCGAGGCCGAACAGCGCGCCCTCGGCGCGCGCGAGGTACAGGAGCCCGACGAACAGCCCAGCGAGCGCGCCCGCGCGCACCGATCCGCGCGCGGCGGCCGCGAAGGCGATGAAGAAGGACGTGCCGAGAACGGCGGCGAGCGCGAAGGCGTCCGCGCTCACCCACCCGGGCGCGAAGGCGCCGCCGAGCCCGGCGACCGCGGCGGCGGCGAGCGCCGCGAGCACGCCCGCACCGAGCGCGCGCGCCGCCGCGTACGTGACCGCGGGTATCGCGGCGGCGACGGCGACGAGCGCGAGCTGCCCGGCGCGGAAGTCGCCGAGCGCGCCGCCGGCGACGACGATGCCCGCCGCCTGGACGAGCGTCGAGAGCGGCATCCAGAAGCGATGGCTCGCGATCGGGAGCGCCGCGAGGTGCGGGGCCTCGAGGTAGTTCCAGATGAAGTCCGCGGTCAGCCCGTCGCCGCGCGCGAGCCGCGACGCGACGCTCGCGAAGTAGTACGCGTCCGTGTAGCCGGGCTCGTACACGACGACGAGCGAGACGAGCCGGAGCGCCAGGAGCGCGGCCACCAGGATCGCGAGGTACGCGAGCGGCCGGCGGTCACGGCGGCGGTCGAGCGCGTAGAGATGCCGCATGCCGCGCTGCGCGCGGCGGCGGTCCGACGTCACCGTGCGCGGCGCCCCGTCCGGCGGTCGAGCCAGTTGCGGGTCGAATCCCACCGCGTCCCGACGTGCACGAGGATGCCGCTGAGCCGTCCGTGCACGATGCCGCCGCGCAGCGCGGCGAGGAACGCCGCGCGGCCGTCGAAGTCGTCCATCTCGAGCCACGCCGCGCCGACCTCGCCGGGACGGTGCGCGTCGCTGCCCACCGCGCCCGCGATGCCGTGCTCGCGCGCGTACGCCGCGGCGCGCTCGTTGTCCGACGACAGCGCCTCGCGAGCGTTGAAGACCTCGATCGCGTCGATCGCCCCGCGGACGCGGTCGAGCGCCTCGGCGCGCAGACGGTTCAGCCGGTTGCGGCTGAACGGATGCGGCACGATCGCGACGCCGCCCTGGTGGTGGATGCGCGCGACCGTCTCCTCGGCCGACAGGCCGCGCGGGACGTCGCGCTCGAGGAACAGCCCCACGATCTCGCCGTCGCGCGAGAGGATCTCGCTCCCGACGACGACGCGGAATCCGTCGGCGGCCTCGCGCAGGCGCAGACCGCCGGCGACCGTGTTGTGGTCGGTCGCGCACACGACGTCGAGACCCGCCTCGCGCGCCCGCCGCGCCTGCTCGCGCGCGGGCATGCGGCTGTCGGGCGAGCTCGCCGAGTGCTGGTGCATGTCGATGGCTATCCGCCGCAGGGGGCTCCGCCCCCTTCCACCCCCGTTCCCCGTCACGCCGCCGCCCTCCCGCGCTCGAACGCTTCGTCGACGATCGCGCGCACGCGCTCCTCGAAGCGGGGCCGGTCGAAGCGCGACGCCCCGCGGCGGATCTCCTCGCGGTCGACGCCGTGCCGCTCGATGCGCAGCACCGCCGCCTCGAACGCGTCGACGTCGGCGCCGTCGACGAGGAGGCCGTCGATCCCGTCGCGCACGATCTCGACGACGCCGCCCGCGCGGAGCGCGACGACGGGCGTCCCCGACGCGAGCGCCTCGGCGCACACGATCCCGAAGTCGTCCTCGCCCGGGAAGATGAGCCCGCGCGCCGACGCGAGGAGCTGCCGCAGCGTCTCGTCGTCGACGCGGCCGGCGAAGGTGACGTTCTCCTTCGCGCGGCGCTCGAGAGCTCCGCGCTCGCGGCCGTCGCCGGTCACGATGAGGCGCATCCCGATCCGGTCGAACACGTCGACCGCGACGTCGCCGCGCTTGTACGCGACGAGCCGGCCCGGCGCGAACAGCCAGAAGTCGCCGCGCTCCGCGGGGGCGTACCGGCCGACGTCGATCGGCGGATGGACGACCTCGCTCTCCGCGCCGTAGTAGCGCTCGATGCGCTCGCGCACGACCGCCGAGTTGGCGATCCAGCGGTCGACGCGCGCGGCCGCGTCGCGGTCGGCCTCGCGCAGGCGCACGAAAAGCTCGCGCACGACCGGGCGGAGTGGAGGGGGGACCTCGTCGGCGAGGTACTGGTCGGCCTGATCCCAGAGGTACCGCGTGGGCGAGTGGCAGTACGCGACGTGCACGGCGCGCTCGGGCAGCGCGATGCCCTTGATGAACGCGCTCGTCGAGGTGACCACGACGTCGGCGTCGTCGGCGACGCGCAGGTGCGCGGCCGCGTTCGGGTAGAGCGGGAGGAGCGCGCGGTGCACGCCGCCGCCGATCGGGAACTGCTGGAGGTAGCTCGTGCGGACGTCCCACCCGGGAAGCGCGCCGTAGCGGCGGACGTCGTGGAAGAAGGTGTAGACGGGCGCGGACGGCCACATCGCGTGGAGGACCTCGACGACGCGCTCGGCGCCGCCGCGCACCGAGAAGTACTCGTGCGCGAGTGCCAGCCTCACCTGTTCCGGCCCTCGCTCGGGGGGACCCCTCCCTGGGGCCCGGGTGCTCGACCTCGTCCCCCCGGCGTTCGCCTCAGCGCCTCTGTCTGCGCGCCAGGGGGACGAACGCGCGCAGACAGAACGAGGGCGGCGAAGACGGGGAGCACGCGCTGGCGGCGCCAGCGTCGCGGCTCGCGCGCGAGGCGCCAGAGCCACTCGAGCCCGATCGCGTGGACCAGCGCGGGCGGCGGCGGCGCGATGCCCGCGAGCTGGTCGAACACGCCGCCGACGCCCATCGCGATGCGGACCGACGGCAGCCGCGCGAGGTTGCGCGCGATCCACCGCTCCTGCGCCGGCATCCCATACGCGACGAGCAGCACGTGCGGGTGGGCCGCCGTGATCGCGCTCACGGAGGCGTCGTCGCCTTCCGCGCCCGGCGATCCGGAGCGCGCTCCGACGATCGCGAGGCCCGGATGCCGGTGCGCGAGCGCGCGGCCCGCGGCCTCCGCGACGCCGGGCGCGGCCCCGAGGAGGTAGAAGCGCAGCCCGAGGGGCGCCGCGCGCGCGGCCAGGCGGTCGACGATGAGGCGCCCGGGCGCGCGCCCGCGCAGGGGATCCCCGAGGACGCGCGAGGCGAGAACGAGCCCGGTGCCGTCGGGCACGACGAGGTCGGCGTCCGCGGCGACGCGCGCGAGGTCCGCGTCGCGGCGGGCGAGCATGACGAACTCCGGGTTCGCGGTGACGACGAACGTGCGGCGGCCGTGGCGCAGCCGGTCGAGGAGGAGGTCGACGGCGGCGTCGAGGTCGACGCGGTCGATCCCGACGCCGAGGACGTCCACTCGCGACACGCGCGGAGCCTAATGCGCCGGGACCAGGCTCCTGCGGAAGAAGTCGAGGTGCTCGAGCGCGAGGCCCGTGCCCTTCGCGACGCAGTAGAGCGGGTTCTCGGCGACGTAGCACGCGACGCCCGTGACCTGCGTGAGCAGCCGGTCCATGTTGCGCAGGAGCGCGCCGCCGCCGCACAGCACCATGCCCTTGTCGATGACGTCGGAGGCGAGCTCGGGCGGCGTCTCCTCGAGGACGCTCTTCACCGCGTTCACCATCTGCTGGAGCACCGGCTCCATCGCCTCGGTGATCTCGTTGCTGCCGACGGTGATCGTGCGCGGGAGGCCCGCGATGAGGTCGCGCCCGCGGACCTCCATCGTCAGCTCCTCGTCCATCGGCAGCGCCGATCCGATCTGGATCTTCACGTCCTCGGCGGTGCGCTCGCCGATCATGAGGTTGTAGCGGCGCCGCACGAACGACGCGATCGCCTCGTCGAGCTTGTTCCCCGCGGCCCGGACGCTGCGCGAGACGACGACCCCGCCGAGCGAGATGACGGCGATCTCGCACGTCCCCCCGCCGATGTCGATGATGAGGTTGCCGCTCGGCCCCGAGATCGGGATGTTCGCGCCGATCGCCGCGGCGAGCGGCTCCTCGATGAGGTGCGCGGTACGGGCGCCCGCGCGGATCGCGGCGTCCTTCACCGCGCGGCGCTCGACGCTCGTCACGCCCGAGGGGACGCAGATCATGAGCTCGGGCTGGAACACACGCACGCGGCCGGCGACCTTGTTGATGAAGTGGCGCAGGAGGTGCTCGGTGATGACGTAGTCCGCGATGACGCCGTCGCGCATCGGCCGCAGCGCCGTGATGCTGCCGGGAGTACGGCCGATCATGAGCCGGGCCTCCTCGCCGACGGCGACGATGCGCGGCGGACTCTTGCCGTCGTCGCTCTGCGCGAGGGCGACGACCGACGGCTCGGTGAGGACGATCCCCTTACCGCGGACGTAGACGATGACGTTGGCCGTGCCGAGGTCGATGCCGATCTGCTTCGCGAACAAGCTGAGACGTCCTCCTGCTTCTGTGGGGACCCTCAGTCTATGGCCGATACTCGGCGCGATGCGGCTCGTCACGTTCGCGGCGGAGGGCCGGGCGCTCGCAGGGCTGATCGGCGAGGACGGAACGGTGGTGGCGCTGTCGGACGTCGTGCCCGGCGCACCGGCGACGATGCTCGAGGCGATCCGGGACTGGAACGACCTCGCGCCGAAGCTCGCCGACCCCGCGCTGCGTGCCGTCGTGGGTACGCCGCTCGACCGCGCGCGCCTCCTCGCCCCCATCCCGCGCCCCGCGCGAAACCTCTTCTGCGTCGGCTGGAACTACGCCGAGCACTTCGCCGAGGGCGTCGGCATGCGCGGCGCCGACACGACGACCCAGATCCCCGACCACCCGGCGTTCTTCAGCAAGAACCCCTCGACGGTCGTCGGCCCGGACGCGCCCGTGCGCCATCCGGCGTCGCACTCGGACCAGCTCGACTGGGAGGTCGAGCTCGCCGTCGTCATCGGGAAGGGCGGCCGCGACGTCGCCGAGCGGGACGCGCTCGAGCACGTCTTCGGCTACACGGTCGCGAACGACGTGAGCGTGCGCGACGTCCAGCGCCGCCACGGCGGGCAGTGGTTCAAGGGGAAGAACTTCGACTCGCACTGCCCCCTCGGGCCGTGGATCGTCACGGCCGACGAGATCCCCGACCCGCAGGTCCTCGCGATCTCGTCGCGCGTCAACGGCGAGACGAAGCAGAGCTCGAGCACGAAGCACATGGTCTTCCGCGTGCCGCGGATCGTCGCCGAGCTGTCCGCGGGCATGACGCTCGAGCCGGGCGACGTCATCCTCACGGGCACGCCGCCGGGCGTGGGCTTCGCACGCACGCCGCCGGAGTACCTGCAGGTCGGCGACGTGATGGAGATGGAGATCGAGGGCATCGGCGTGCTTCGCAATAAGGTGGTGGCGGCATGAACGACCGGATCTACGTCAGAGGGCTCGAGGGCACGTTCATCGCGACGGTCGGCGCCGTGCCGGGCTGCATGGCGCGCGGCACGACGCGCGAGGAGGCGGTCGAGAACGGACGACGCGCCCTTCCCGAATACCTGGAGCTGCTCGACAAGTTCGGCGTCTCGACCGAGCGCTGGCGGCAGGTCGATCCCAGTGCGCTCGTCGTGGAGGACATCAGCGTCGACGACTGGTTCGACGACGACTTCCGCCCGCTCGAGGAGCACGAGATCCGCGACTTCCTCCACCAGATGGAGGGCTCGCGCGCCGCGCTCCTCGCCGAGGTGCGCGGCCTCTCGGCCGAGGACCTCGAGCGCCGGCCGGGCCCCGACGCCTGGAGCGTCCGCCAGGCGCTCGAGCACGTCGCGACGAGCGAGGTCTCGATCCTCGACAAGCTCGAGAAGTGGCCCGAGAACATGGCGACGCTCCAGGCGGTGCACCGTATGGCGTTCCAGCGCTTCAGCATCCTCGAGCCCAAGGACACCGACATCGACCACCGCGTCGCGGGACAGCGGTGGAGCACGCGGCGCGTCATGCGGCGGATCCTCGAGCACGAGTACGAGCACCTCGGCCACATCCGGCGGATCCTCGCCGAGCTCGGTAGCCAGCGCGCGCCGGAATGATCAGGGCGCGGAGCGCTGCTCGACCTTCGTCACCTGCTCGGTGCGGGCGTCGATCGTCACGCGGAAGGGGATGCCGTCGGAGATGAGATCGACGACGACCGTCGAGCCGCTCCGCTCCACGCGCTGCGCCTTTACGCTGCGCCCGCTCGTCGCGCCCGTCGGGTGGAAGACGCGCGGGTCCGATATCGCGATCGAGATGTAGTCCTCGTCCGAGAGACGCGCGCTCGACCCCTGGCCCCACGCGCCGAGGGCCATGAGCGCGCCGAGGAGGAGCGCGAGGACGACGACCCCGACGCGCAGCGGCGTCATCGGGGTCCCCGGAGGCCGAGCCAGCGGAGCAGGCTCGGCCGATCGGGGTGATTCATCGCCCGCGCATGAGCTCCGAGCGCAGCCCCGCGTCGGTCGCGATCCGCACGGCCGCCGCCGCGAGGACGTCGATGACGGTGAAGGCGTTCTCGTGCGCGAGGTCGGTGGCCGACGCCTCGCGCATCGCGTGCGCGTGGCCCGGGATGCGCTCGGGGCTCACGGGGAAGCCGATGTAGTCGGCGGGCGCGACCTGCGACACGTTGCCGAAGTCGGTCGAAGCCATCACGACGCCGTCGGTCATCGGCTCGTGCCCGCGCGCGCGGAGCTCCTCGACGAGGATGCGCGAGACGCGCGGGTCCGGCGCGACGGGGGCGTAGAGGCGCATGTCGTCCGCGATCTCGACCTCGGTCCCCGTCTGCGTCGCGGCGCCCCTCGCGATGTCCGCGAATCGCTCTTCCATCGCGCGGAGCTGCTCGATCGTCCGCGCGCGGATCCCGAACTTCGCCTGCGCGCGCTCGGGGATGATGTTCGCCGCCGGTCCGCCGCCGTCGGTGATGACGCCGTGGACGCGCGCGTCGCCGGGGAGCTGCTGGCGCCAGCCGTCGACGCCGACGAAGAGGCGGATCGCGCCGTTCAGCGCGTTGCGGCCGCGCTCCGGCGAGAACGCCGCGTGCGACGCGACGCCCTTGTACGTCACGAGCTTCTCCACGATGCCGAGGCTCGAGCGGGAGCACTCCCAGTCGGTGTCGCCGCTCGGGTGCGAGGAGAGCACGGCGATGGCGTGGCGGAACGCGCCGGCGTCGATGAGGTCGATCTTCCCGCCGCCGCTCTCCTCCGCCGGCGTGCCGACGAGCTCGATCCCCACCTGCGGTACGCCGACGCCGCGCGCCGCCTGCAGGAACGCGCCGACGTTCGTCATCGCGATGAGGTTGTGCCCGCAGGCGTGGCCGATGCCCGGGAGCGCGTCGTACTCCGCGAGGAGGACGACCGACGGCCCGGGCGGGCCGACGCGCGCGCGGAACGCGGTGTCGAGACCGCCGAGCGGCGCCTCGACGGCATGTCCCTGCTTCTCGAGAAGGGCCTTGATCCGCGCGGCGGCGTGGTGCTCCTGGTAGGCGAGCTCAGGGTCGCCGTGGATGCCGCGCGAGAGCGCGAGGAGGTCGTCGCGGAGGGTGTCGTTCATCGGATGTCGATGGTGGCAGGATCGCGCCGGCCGCGCGCCCACGCGATCGCCGTCTCCGCGTGGCGCTCCAGGATCCCGCGGTGGTCCGCGCGCAGCGGCGGAAGGCGGTCGAGCGGGAACGCCGCGACCTCGAGGAGCTCGACCGAGAGCCGCTTCGTCCCGCCGACGACGCGGTAGGCGTGGACGATCTCGACGCGCGCCCAGTGGTGCCCGGTGCTCGCCTCGAGGAGCGGGCCGACCTCGATCTCCCACCCCGTCTCCTCGCGGATCTCGCGCGCGAGCGCCTCGGGGAGCGATTCGTCGCGCTCGATGAACCCGCCGAGGTGGCGCCACGCCGGCGTGCCGAAACGGTGTCGCGCGAGGATCACCGTGCGGTCGGCGTTCACGCCGACGCCGTTCACGCCGACGAGGAAGCGGGGATGCGCGCGGTCGAGGATGAAGCGCTGCCACCGCGGCGGCAGCGCATTGAACAGCGGCGCGAGGAGACGGAACAGCACGTCCGCAGGCTAGCGGCGCGATAGCGCGAGTCGCCGACCTGGCCGAGCGGCCGCAAAGGAAGCACGCGGTGTCCGATAGGACGACGGATAACATGACGGATGAAATGGCGCGAGGTGTCCGGCGCGTGAAGGTCGGAGCGACGCTCGATCCGGATCTCATGGCCGCAGTGGACCGCTTCGTCGATGAGCACCCCGGGCGGGACCGGAGCTCGGTGATCGACGAGGCCTTGCAGCTCTGGTACGCGGCTCAGCAGGACGAGGCGATGGAGCGCCAGTTCTCGGCACCGCGATCGCGGAAGGAGATCGAGGAGCGCGCCGCGTGGAAAGCGATCCAAGGCGCGGCGGCGGCGCGGATCTTCGCCAAGCGCCGCCGATGAAGCAGGGCGTGTGGCCTCGGCGCGGCGAGATCTGGTCGGTGTGGACGCCCGGCCCGCCGCAGGATCCTCACCAGCCGCGGCCCGCGCTGGTGGTCTCCGAGAACGTCCGCAACAGATCGAACGACGACCTCACGGTCATCCCGGTGTTCTCCGACGGTCCGCTCGGCCCGACGAGAGTGGCGCTGCCCGCCGGTGAAGGCGGTATCCGCCGAGACAGCGTCCTGTTCTGCGAAGAGGTCACGACCATCCAACGCCAGTTCCTGGCCCGAGGCCCGATCGGCGAACGCGTCTCGGCCGAGATCCTCGACGCAACGGTGCGCGCGGTGCGGCGCGCGATCGGCGAGGTCGTGCCTGAGTAGGTGGAACGACCGCGTGTACGTCCACATCGAAGGCGATGTCCGTGATCTCGGTACGGCTCAGCGAACTTCCCGCCGAGAAGCACTCGAAATGCAGGGCTACATCCCTCTCCACATCGACCGCGAGCTCGTAGCGGTCGACGCCAGCGGGGAGCTCGGGCAGCGGCGTACCGATAGGACCACCAGACCAGAGCTCGACATCGCGTTCCAGCTGCATCGATAGGCCCACACGGCGCATGACGGATCCGGCCCTCGACCCTGTGAGATCGAACATCTCCGCGTAGGGGAGGCGCGGTGGTGATCCAGGCCGCGCAGACCTGTTCGACAGCAAGCCGTTCGTCGGATCGAACGACCACCACGCAGTGCTGTTCGCTTCTCCCCGTGTCAAGCCGCGCAGCACCGGTGGGCGTAAGGGCAGCTGCACTGCCGCGCGATCGCGTCGCCATCCGGCTCTGACGCGCGCGGGCTGCAGCGGCGAGGTCCACTCGCCGCTGCGGGACCGCCCTCAGACTGACGGATCTGTGCGCCACTTCGCTCCAGGAGTCCGGATCTCAGATGCTCGGATAGCAGGTGACGGACGCTTCGGCCCAAGCGTCCGCCTCGTCGATGACGTTGTCCCCGCCAAGGATCTTGTGGTGGCTCTCGATCCGATAGTCCTGAGCCCCCTCGGGTCGCCCCGGGCTGGCGCTGCGCGGTCAGGATCTCTGGAGAAGGATTAGATCCGGCCCGCGGAACCGCGGAACGCCGCATCGGTCGTGACCAGCCCTCTTCTGGGGGCCGCGGCGCCCTGGGCCCAAAAGACGGCTACGGCCGCTCCCGGCGGCGCCTCCGCTCGCTCACGCGGATGCGTACGAGGGCACGCTGCAGCGCGGCCCGGGCGATCGCCTCCTCCGCCGCGGACGTGGGCGCCGCGAGCGCCTGCTGGGCCCGCTGGCGCGCCTGCTGCGCGCGCTGGATGTCGATCTCCTCGACGTGCTCGGCGGCCTCCGTGAGGACGACGACGCGGTCGCCGCGGACGTCCATGAACCCGCCGAAGACCGCGAGGATCTGCTCGGCGCCGCCCTTCTTCACCCGGAACTCGCCGGGTCCCAACGTCGTGAGGAGGGGCGTGTGGTGCGGGAGGATCCCGAGGTAGCCGTCGCCGCCGGGCGCGATGACCATGTCCACGTCGTCCTCGTAGACCTTGCGCTCGGGCGTGATGACCTCGAGGTGGAGGGGCATCGCTACGCCTGCATCTCCTTCGCCTTCTTCTCGGCGTCCTCGACCGTGCCGACCATGTAGAACGCCTGCTCCGGCAGGGCGTCGTGCTTCCCCTCGAGGATCTCCTTCACCGATCGCACGGTGTCGACGACCTTCACGTACTGCCCGGACAGGCCCGTGAAGCGCTCGCCGACGAAGAACGGCTGACCGAGGAAGCGCTGGAGCTTGCGCGCGCGCGCGACGAGGAGCTTGTCCTCGTCGGAGAGCTCGTCGATCCCGAGGATCGCGATGATGTCCTGCAGGTCCTTGTAGCGCTGCAGCACGCGCTGGAGCTCGCGCGTCGTCTGGTAGTGCTCCTGCCCGACGATGGCGGGGTCGATCGCGCGGCTCGTCGACGTGAGCGGGTCGGCCGCCGGGTAGATCCCGAGCTCGAACAGGCTGCGCTCGAGGCGAATGACCGAGTCGAGGTGCGCGAACGTCGTGACCGGGGCCGGGTCGGTGTAGTCGTCGGCGGGGATGAACACGGCCTGGAGCGACGTGATCGATCCCTTCTTCGTCGACGTGATCCGCTCCTGGAGCTCGCCCATCTCCGTCGAGAGCGTCGGCTGGTAGCCGACGGCGCTCGGCATGCGGCCGAGGAGCGCGGACACCTCGGACCCGGCCTGCGTGAACCGGAAGATGTTGTCGATGAAGAGGAGGACGTCCTTCCCCTCGTCGTCGCGGAAGTACTCGGCGATCGTCAGGCCGGTGAGCCCGACGCGCAGGCGCGCTCCGGGCGGCTCGTTCATCTGGCCGAACACCATCGACATGCGCTCCAGGACGCCGGCCTCCTCCATCTCGCCCAGGAGCGCGGTGCCCTCGCGGCTGCGCTCGCCGACGCCGCAGAAGACCGACACGCCGGAGTGCTCGATGCCGATGTTGCGGATGAGCTCCTGGATGACGACCGTCTTGCCCACCCCGGCGCCGCCGAGCACGGCGGCCTTGCCGCCCTTCAGGAACGGGCAGACGAGGTCGAACATCTTGAGGCCGGTCTCGAGGATCTCGGCCGCGGTCGTCTGGTCCTCGAACGAGGGCGGTGCGTGGTGGATCGGATCGCGGCGGACGACGTTCGTCGGCTCGGGCTTCCCGTCGATCGGGTCGCCGACGACGTTGAAGAGCCGTCCGAGCGTCCCGGCGCCGACGGGCGCGCTGATCGGGCCGCCGGTGTCCTCGACCGCCATGCCCCTCCTCAGGCCGTCGGTGCTCGACATCGCGACGGCGCGTACCCAGTTGTTCCCGAGGTGCTGCTGCACTTCGGCGATGACGGGAGTGCCGTCGTCGTGGTGGACGCGCAGCGCGCCGAAGATCTCGGGGAGCTTGCCTTCCTCGAACTGGACATCGAGCACCGGGCCGATGATCTGCACGATGCGACCCGTGTTCGCTGCGGTCTTCGTCTTCGTCGCCACTGCCATTCGTCCTACCCCGTTCAGGCTCGCGGCCAAGCCGCGCGCATTAGTTTGTGCGCCCGCTCGACCGGGAGAGCCGGATCTCGCGGGCTGCCTTCTGTTGACTAGCCCTTCGCCAACGCCTCCGCTCCGGAAGCGATCTCGAGCATCTCCTTCGTGATCCGCCACTGCCGCGCCTTGTTCGCGGCGAGCGTCAGCTCGCTGATGAGGTCCGCCGCGGCGTCCGTCGCGTTGCGCATGGCGATGAGCCGCGCGGAGTGCTCCGACGCGATGTTCTCGAGGATCGCCTGGTACACGGTCACCTCGATGAGGCGCGGGAGCACCGCGCCGAGAACGGTCGGCGGGTCCGGCTCGAACAGGTACTGGAGCCGACCACCGGGGGGCTCCGCCCCGCGAGGACCCCCCGCCTCCTCTTGCACTCCGAGCGGGAGGATGCGCAGGACCGTCGGCGTCTGCCGGAGCGTGTTCACGAACCGCGTGAACGCGAGGTACACCTCGTCGACGCGGCCGGCGAGGAACTCCTCGACCGCGACCTCGCCGATCGGCCCCGTGTCGGCGGTGGTCGGCCGGTCGCCGAGACCGGTGAACTCCGCCACGACGTCCCGCCGGAGCCGCCGGAGCTGCGCGACGCCCTTGCGGCCGATCCCGACGAACGCCGCCGCGGGCAGCCCCTCGGCGTGGCGCATCGCCGTGCGGATCGTGTTCGTGTTCATCGCGCCCACGAACCCGCGGTCGGTGGTGACGAGCACGGTGAGCGCGCGCCGCACGGGACGGCGCGCGAGCAGCGGGTTCGTCTCGAGGTCGGCGTACGGCGCGAGATCGTTCAGCACCGCGCGCAGCCGCTCCTCGTACGGACGCGAGGCGAGCACGGCGTTCTGCGCGCGACGCATCTTCGACGCGCTGATCGTCTGCTGCGCCTTCGTCACCTGCTGGATGTTCCGGACGCTGCGCACCCGGCGCCGGATCTCGCGCTCCGTCGCCATTACTTCGTGTAGTCCTTCGTCTTCTTCAGCTCCTCGAGCATCCGCTTCAGCGCCCCCTCGACCTCGTCGTCCCACCGCTTCGCGACGATCCACTCCGAGAGCTGCCGGTACTGCGCGTCCATGAAGCGGCGCATGTCGCGCTCGAGCTCGGCGATCCGCGCGAGCGGCACGTCGTCGAGGTAGCCGCGCGTCGCCGCGTACAGGACCCCGATCTCCTTGTCGATCGCCACGGGCTCGTACTGCGGCTGCTTGAGGATCTCCTGGATCCGCTCGCCGCGGCGCAGCGTCTGCAGCGTGGCCTTGTCGAGGTCGGCCGCGCCGAACTGCGTGAACGCCGCGAGCTCGCGGAACTGCTGCAGCTGGAGCTGCATGCCGCGCACGGTGCGGCTCATCGGCTTCGTCCGGGCGTCGCCGCCGACGCGCGAGACCGACAGGCCCGGGTTGATCGCGGGGCGGAAGCCGGCGTTGAAGAGGTCGGGCTCCATGAAGAGCTGGCCGTCGGTGATCGAGATGACGTTCGTCGGGATGTACGCGGAGAT
>CAZSRI010000016.1:0-35526 GCA_964609145.1 uncultured Chloroflexota bacterium | reverse complement strand
CTGCGGGCGGTGCTGCCCCTTGGGCGGGGGGCCTGCCCCCCCCGCCCGCGCCGGCGGCCGCTGCGCGGACGCCGCCGCCGCTACACCTGCCGAGCGAGGCTGCGGCATGGGGAAGCCGCCCGCCGAACGCGCCCGCGGGGGCGCGGTCCAGTTCCCCTCGGACCGCGCGAGCGAACCGTTCTCGACCAGCCAGACCTCCGTCGCCAGCCTGTCGATGAGATAGCGGTCATGGCTGACCAGCACGATCGTTCCGTCGTACTCGAGGAGCACCGACTCGAGGGCCTCGCGCGCCGCCACGTCCAGGTGGTTCGTCGGCTCGTCGAGGACGAGCAGGTTCGCGCGCCGCGCGGCGAGGCGCGCGAGCGCGAGGCGCGTGCGCTCGCCGCCTGAGAGCACCGCCACGTCGCGGAAGACGTCGTCGCCGCGGAACAGTGACCGCGCGAGGAGCGAGCGCGCCGCCTGCTCGTCGAGGCCGCTCGCGTCGCGCAGCGCGTCGAGGACCGTCCCGCCGGCGAGGTCGAGCTGCGCCTGCGCGAGGTACGCCACGCGCGCGGTCGGCGCGCTCGCGACGTAGCCCTCGATCGGCGGGAGCTCGCCGATGAGCGTGCGCGCGAGCGTCGTCTTCCCCGCCCCGTTCGGCCCGACGACCGCCACGCGCGCGCCGCGGCCGATCCGCAGCGGCGGCGTCCGCAGGACCGGGACGCCGCGGGCGTGTCCGACGGCGAGCGCGGTCGTCTCGAGCACCGTCTCGCTCGCCATGTGCGCCGCGTCGAACCGCCACGTCTGGCGCGCGATGCGCGCGGGCGCCTCGAGGCGCTCGGCGCGCGCGAGCTTCTTCGCGCGGCCGCGCGCCTCCTTCGAGCGCTGCCCCGCGCCGTACCTGCGGACGAACTCCTCGGTGCGCGCGATCTCCTCGGCCTGGCGCTCGGCGGCCTTCGCCTGCGCCGCCTCGCGGTCGGCGCGCTGCCGCGCATAGTGCGAGTACGCGCCGCGGTACTCGACGACCGTCCCGCGCTCGAACGAGAGCGTGCGCGCGGTCACGCGATCGAGGAAGTAGCGGTCGTGCGAGACGATCAACGCGGTGACGTCGCGCTCGACGAGGAAGCGCTCGAGCCATTCGAGCGCGGCGATGTCGAGGTGGTTCGTCGGCTCGTCGAGGAGCATGAGGTCGGGGTCGTCGAGCAGGAGGCGCGCGAGCCCGAGCCGCGTGCGCTCGCCTCCGGAGAGCGTGCGCACCGCGCGGTCGCTCAGGGCCGCGAGCCCGAGACCGGCGAGCACGCGCTTCACCGTCGCCTCGAAGTCGTACCCGCCGGCATGCTCGAAGCGGTGCTGCGCGTCGGCGTAGCGTTCGAGCAGCTCGGCGTCCCCGCCAGCGAGTCGCGGCTCGAGCGCGCGCAGCTCCGCGTCGAGCTCGCGGATGTGCGCCGCCGCGCCGCGCGCGTGCTCGGCGACGGTGCGCGCGATCTCGCCGAGCATCTCCTGCTCGAGGAGAGCGATGCGCGATCCGCGGGCGATCGCGACGTTGCCGGCGTCCGGCTCATCTTGCCCCGCGGCGATGCGCAGGAGCGTCGACTTCCCGGCGCCGTTCGCACCGACGAGGCCGACGCGGTCGCCATGGGCGAGCCGGAGCGAGACGCCGCTGAAGACGAGCCGCTCGCCGAAATACTTCGCGACGGCCTGGACGGAGAGGACGCTCATGGGTCAATGGTCGCCGACGCTCCAGCCCTCCGTGCGGAGCTCGCCGAGGTGCTCGACACCGATGTAGCTGTGGTCCGGACGGATGGCCTCGTCCGGGGCGAGCGCGAGCACGCGCTTCGCGCGGTCATCGAAGCGGTCGAATGGGCCCATCAGCGGCTCCGCGCGGCGCGCTGGCAGCGCGGGCAATGGAACGTGCCGCGTCCGCCGACGACGGTGCGGCGGATCTCCGCGCCGCAGCGCGGACACGGCTCGCCCGCGCGCCCGTACACCTGGAACTCCTGCTGCATCCGGCCCTTGGCTCCCCGCGCATCACGGTAGTCCCGCCGGGAAGCCCCGCCGAAACGGATGCCTTTCCGCAGGACCCAGCGCAGCGCCTCGTGGAGGCGCGCGACCTCGTCCGCCCGGAGCGACCCCGCCGCGCGCAGCGGATGGATCCGCGCTCGCCACAGCGCCTCGATCGCGTAGATGTTCCCGATACCCGCGATGAAGGTCTGATCGAGGAGCAGGGGCTTGATCGCGGCGCGGCCGCGACGAGGCAGCGCGTCGCGCAGCCACGCGAGCGTGAAGCGGCGCGAGAGCGGCTCGACGCCGAGATAGCGGTGCAGCGGCTCTCCGACGCGTCGCCGGCGCGTCGTCGTCCCGTCGAGCGCCGCGGCGTCGACGATCGCCATCCGCCCGAACTTGCGCGTATCGGCGAACTCGAGCGCCGTCCCGTCGGCGAACGCGATGTGCGCGCGGCGGTACGGGTGCGCCTCGACCTCGCGGTCGCGGAAGAGGAGCTGCCCCGTCATGCGGAGGGAGACGATGAGCGCGTCGCTCGTCCTCGCATGAGGGCTCCGCCTCCCTTCCATCCCCCCTTCGTCGAGGTCGAGCACGACGAACTTCCCGCGGCGCCGTACCCCCGTGACGCGCCGCCCCAGGAGCCGCTTCGCGAAGAGCTCCGCGGGCTCCGGCTCGGTGAGGCGATGCCATTCCGAGCGGAAGTGCGCGACGGTGCGGCCCGTGACGAGCCCGCGCAGCTGCCGCGCGATCGTCTCGACCTCAGGGAGCTCAGGCATCAGACGGAGCGAGGATCCGGCTTCGCCGGTCCGAGCGAGTCCTTCAGGGCGGAGCGCCTATCCGCGCCCCGAAGGGCCGACGGTCACTGCATGGCCAGGCGCAGCCACCTCGAGGCGGGTCATCTCGTCCCAGTTCGCCCCCGTTCGGACGTCGACGACGAGCGGCACGTCGAGCGCGTACGCGCGCGACATCTCCTCGCTCACGAGCGCGGCGACGCGCTCCACCTCGCGCTCCGCGACCTCGAGGACGAGCTCGTCGTGCACCTGGAGGACGACGAGCGCGTCCGGATCGTTGCGCAAGCGCTCGCGCACGTGGATCATCGCGATCTTCATGATGTCCGCGGCGGTCCCCTGGATGGGCATGTTGATGGCCATGCGCTCGGCGGCGTTGCGCACGGCGTAGTTCGGGTGGCCCATGTCGGGGATATACCGGCGCCGGCCGAGGAGCGTCTCGACGTAGCCGCGCTCCATGCACGCCGCCTTCGTCTCGATGGCGTAGCGGCGGACGTGTGGATAGCGCTTGAAGTACTCGTCGATGAACTCCGCGGCCTCCTCGCGGCTCATCCCCATGCGCGCGGCCAGGCCGAAGTCGGTCATACCGTACGCGATCCCGAAGTTCATCATCTTCGCGACGTCGCGCTGCGCGCGCGTGACCTCGTCCTCGCGCACGCGGAAGCCAGCGGCGGCCGTGCGGCGGTGCACGTCGGCGCCCTGCCGGAAGGCCTCGACGAGCCCCGGGTCCTGCGTGATGTGCGCGAGGATGCGCAGCTCGATCTGCGAGTAGTCCGCCGCGACGAGCCGGCGGCCGGGGGCGCCCGCGACGAACGCGCGGCGGATGCGGCGCCCGAGCGCGCTGCGGATCGGGATGTTCTGCAGGTTCGGCGCGCGCGAGCTGAGGCGGCCGGTCGACGCGACGGCCTGCTCGAACGTCGTGTGGATGCGGCCGTCGGAGTCGATGAGCGGGCCGAGGCCGTCCGCGTACGTCGAGCGGAGCTTCTCGACCTCGCGGTACTCGAGGATCTTCTCGACGACGGGATGCGTCCCGCGCAGGTCCTCGAGGACGGCGGCGTCCGTCGACCAGCCCGTGCCGGTGCGCCGGCCGCGCGGCAGCTTCAGCTCCGTGAAGAGGAGGTCCTGGAGCTGCTTCGGCGAGTTGATCCCGAAGGCGTGCCCGACCGCGGCGTACGCCTCGCGCTCGATGCGCGCGACCTCGTCGCGGAACTCGCGCGCGAGCTCCGTCAGGTACGGCACGTCGACGGCGATCCCGGCCTCCTCCATGTCGACGAGCACGTCCACGAGGGGCATCTCGACCGTCTCGAGCAGGGTGCGCAGGCCGAGCCGATCGACGTCCTCGCGGAACAGCGCGCCGAGCCGCGCCGTCGCGGCCGCCGACGCGCCGCCGCGCGCGGACCGATGGGCGATCGTCGGCATCCGACTCGGGTCCTTGCGGTCCGGCGTGGGCAGCCCGGGGATCGCGAGGTCGAGCCGCTCCTGCGCGAGGTCGTCGAGCAGGTGCTGTCGCCGGCTCGCGTTCACGAGGTACGACGCGAGCATCGTGTCCATCTCGACGCGCGCGAGGTCGCTGCCGGAGCGCCGCAGCGCGCGGCGCGCCGTCTTCGCGTCGTGCACGACAAAGGGGACGTCGCCACCCTGGAGGAGCGCGTCGATCTCCGGGGGTACGCCGCCTTCGACCGCCAGATACCACGAGGCGTCGCCCGCGGCGAGCCCGAGCCCCACGAGGCGCGGCTGCCGCACCTGCTCGACGTCGGCGAAGACCGCGATCGGCGCGGCCGCGCGGAGCGCCCGCGCGGCGCTCGCGAGGTCGTCGGCGCCCAGCACGTTCGTGGGGAGGGGCGCGGGCTCGAGCCCGAGCGAGAGCTGGCCCGCTGTGGCCGGCGCGGTCGGCGCCGCCGGCGGCGGCGGGCTCGCGTTCCCGTTCGCGGGCGGCAGCCGCGGGACGAGGCTCCGGAACTCGAGGTCGCGGAAGAGGTCGAGCACCTTCGCGCGGTCGTACGGCCCTCGGCGCGTCCGGTCCAGCTCAAGCGTGACGGGGAGATCCGTGACGATGCGCGCCTGCTCGCGGTTGCGGAAGACCTGCTCGCGATGCTCCTCGAGCCCCGCCCGCACCTTCGGCGTGTAGCGCGACAGGTCCTCGTACACGCCCTCGAGCGTGCCGTGCTCGGCGATGAGCTTCGACGCCGTCTTCTCGCCGATCCCCGGCACACCCGGGATGTTGTCCGTCGCGTCGCCCTTCAGCGACTTGTGGTCGACCATCTGATCCGGCCGCAGGCCCATGAACCGCTCCGCGATCGCCGCCTCGTCGTAGACGACGGTGTTCTGGAAGCCCTGCCGCGTCGTCATGAGGCGCACGTGCCGCGTGACGAGCTGGAGCGTGTCGAGGTCGCCCGAGAGGATCATGACGTCGAGGCCGGCAGCCTCGGCCTGCTTCGAGAGCGCGCCGATGACGTCGTCGGCCTCGTACCCGGGCAGCGCGTAGACCGGGATGCCGAACGCGCCGAGGAACTCCTTGCAGCGCTCGATCTGCGGGCGGAGGTCGTCGGGCATCGGCCGGCGAGTCGCTTTGTACGTCTTGTCGCGCTCGTGCCGGAAGGTCGGACCTGGAAGATCGAGGGCTGCGGCGGCGTGCTCGGGCCGGTACTCCTGGAACGCCTTCAGGAGGATCGACGCGAACCCGAACGTCGCGTTCGAGAGCTCGCCCTTCGTCGTCGTGAGCGCTGGTATCGCGAAGTACGCGCGGTAGATGAGGGAGTTCGAGTCGATGAGCAGGAGACGCCCGGGCACTGGCCTCAGGCTACTCGGTCACCTCGTGCGCAGCGCTCGGTGCGCGGTGAACGCAACGACGGCCGCGGCGACCGCGAGCGCGAGCCACAGCGGCGGCTCGGACAGCGGCGCTGGCGCGGCGGCAGCGGCGCCGGGTCCGCGCGCGGCGAGCGCCTGCGCGCTCGGCGACGCCGCGGTCGATCGGAACGTCTGCGCAGGCGCGGTCTGGACGGTCTTCTGCGCGTCGGCGGGCGCAGGGCTTGGCTGCGGCGCGCCCTCGGCGCTCGCGGCGGCGCCGAAGCCGACCTGCGGCAGCGGTACCGCGGGTGCGGCGCTCGCCGCCGCGCTCGCGGCGGGCGCGGCAGCGGGCAGCGCCTCCGCCCCAGCGCCGCCGAGGCCCGTCCCGCTCCGCGCGACCGCCGTCACGAGGAACATGAAGAGGAACGCCCCGCTCGCGACCGCCGACAGCGAGCGGATGGGCCGCAGCCACTCGAAGCGCTGCGTGACGCGCGGCACGAGCGAGCGCGACGGCCGGACGGTCGGCAGGCCGGCGACGAGCGAGGCCGTCGCGCGCAGGTCGGCGACGAGCGCGCGGCAGCGCCCGCAGCCGGCCACGTGCGCCTCGACGCGCGCGCGGTCGGCCGGCGCGAGCGCGTCGTCGACGTACGCGGACAGGTCGAGATCCGGGTGCTCCATCACCTCTCCTTAGAACGACCTCCGCTCGACACCGGTTCCCGCCTCATCCGGCGGACCCCCGCCACCCGCGCGTCACGAGGACGTTCCGCACGGCGGTCCGCGCGCGGTGGATGCGCGACTTCACGGTGCCGACCTCGACCGCCGTGATGAGCGCGATCTCCTCGTACGAGAACCCTTCGACGTCGCGCAGGAGCAGCGCCGCGCGCTGCTCCGGCGCGATCGTCCCGAGCGCCTCCTCGACGATGGCGAGGGCCTCGGCGCGCCCGGCGATGGCCGCGAGGTCGCCGCCGGGGGCGACCGGCTCCGCCCAGTCGACCCTTGACCCTCCCGGGGGGTCCCGCTCGTCGTCGGCCGGCTCGAGCGGCAGCTCGCCGCGGCGGCGCCGCGCGCGGATGAGGTCGATCGCGCGGTTCGTCGCGATGCGGAACACCCAGGCGCGGAACGAGCCGCCCTCGAACGACGCGAGCGAGCGCCACGCCGAGAGGAGCGCTTCCTGGACGACGTCCTCGGCCTCGGCGGTGCTGCCCACGACGCGCAGCACGTGCCGGAACAGCGGGAGCTCGAGATCGCGGGCGAGCGCCTCGAACGCGCCGCCATCGCCCGCGCGGGCGCGGCGCACCAGGTCCCCGCCGGCCGCATCCGCCTGTTGCACTATCCCGCCGATGGCCCTGCCGCCGCGCCGTGGACCCGCATCGCCGCGAATGATGCCCGCGACACGCTATGCGCGGCTCGCGGCGGTCGCCGCGCGCACGGCGCGGGAGGTCGGCGACGCGGTCGACGTCGCACAGACCGCGATCGTGACGAAGAAGCGCGGCCGCCAGAACTTCGCGACCGTCGCGGACCACGCCGCGCAGGAGGCGATCGTGCGCCGGCTGACCGCGCACGACCGCTCGATCCCGATCCTCGCGGAGGAGGGCCGCGAGCGCGCGGCGCGTCGCGCCGAGCGGCTCTGGGTCGTCGACCCCATCGACGGGACGCTGAACTTCAGCCGCGGCGTTCGCTTCTGGGCGGTCGTCATCGGATACGTCGAGGATGGGCGCGTCCGCGCGGGCGCGATCCACGCGCCGGCGCTCGACGAGACGTACGTCGCGTCGGAGGGCAACGGCGCCGAGCTGAACGGCGAGCCGATCCACGTCTCGGACGTGCGGCGGACGTCGCAGGCGCTCGTCGTCGCGGCGCTGGGGTGGCGTGCGATGCGCGAGAAGCGGCCGCGCATGTCGCTCATCGCCGCGCGCAGCGCCGGCATGCGCGACGTCGGGTCGGCCGCGCTCGGCCTCGCGTACGTCGCGGCGGGCCGCTTCGACCTCTTCGCGCACGAGTACCTCTCGCCGTGGGACGTCGCGGGTCCGCAGCTGGTCGCGCGCGAGGCCGGCGCGGCGGTGATCTCGCTCCGTACCGGCGAGGACGCGGCCTGGGACGAGCGGCAGGTCCTGATCGGCCCGCCGGCGCTCCTGCGCGATGCGCTCCGGGCGATCCCCGAGCTCGTGAGGGCCCGCTGATGGCGCGGTCCGTCATCGCGCTCCTCAGCGACTTCGGCGAGCGCGACCAGTACGTCGCGGCCATGAAAGGTGTCGTCCTCGGGACGCTCCCCGACGCGCAGCTGATCGACATCAGCCACGACGTGACGCCCGGCGACGTCGTCCAGGGCGCGTGGATCCTCGCCGCCGCGTGGGAGGACCTGCCGCCGGGGGCGGTCGTCGTCGCGGTCGTCGACCCCGGCGTGGGGTCGGAGCGCCGCGGGATCGGCATCCGCATCCGCGGACGGATGGCGGTCGGCCCCGACAACGGGCTGCTCGAGCTCGTGAGCCGCGACGTCGGAGACGTGCGCGAGGCGCGCGACGCGCTCGCGGTCGTGCTCAACGTGCGCGCACTCTGGCGTCATCCGGTCAGCCCCGTGTTCCACGGTCGCGACATCTTCGCGCCCATCGCGGCCGCGCTCGCCTCAGGGACGCCGATGCGCGAGGTGGGCGACGCGATCGACTCGATCGTCCCGCTCGCGATCCCGCGCCCGGGACGAACGGCCGACGGCGTCATCGGGCACGTCATCCACGTCGACCGCTTCGGCAACGTCGTCACCGACATCCCGAAGGACATGCTCCCCAAGCAGGCGTTCACGCTCGGCGCGGGGAACACGCTGGTGACGCGCAGCGTCCAGTACTACGCGCAGGCGGAGGACGGCGAGGTCGTCACGCTCGTGAACAGCGCCGGCCACCTCGAGATCGCGATGAACGGGTCGCGCGCGGCGGACACGATCTCGGTGCGCCGTGGCGACGCCGTGGAGCTGCGCATCGCGCGCTAGCGAGCGACGTCGCCACCGCCCGAAACTCAGTCGCTGATCCCATCCCGTCCCTCGACGGTCATCAGCGTCGCAGTCAGGAGAGCGATCAGCTTCTCCCGACCGTCGCGTTCGGCGAACACTTCGGTCTGCGCCAGTGTCAGCGTCCGGCCGGCCTTGACCACCCGGCCACGGGCCAGAATGCGGTCGCCCGCGGCAGGCGCGAGGAGGTTGATCTTGTACTCCGTTGTCAGCACGCCGCGACCGGCTGGCATGAGACTCAGCGCGGCATATCCCGCGGCCGAGTCGGCGATGGCGCTCACCGCGCCCGCATGAATGAACCCGTGCTGCTGGGAGATCGCCGGGTCAGGGCGAATGGCGATCTCAACGAGGCCGGGCGCAACATCGCCCAGGGTCGCCCCCAGCGTGCGCATGAGCCCCTGCTTGGCGAAGCTGGATCGGATGCGCTCCCGATACCCGCGGGCTTCAGGATCATGTGCCATCTCGTTGCTGGACATCCTCCCGACGTCGGCGGGCGCGTGCTGGACTCCCGATGGGGCCGCTGCTGCGAGAATGGAAGCGCGCCGGAGTGGCGGAATCGGCATTCGCGTCCGCCTCAAGAGCGGATGGGCGTAAGCCCGTGTGGGTTCGAGTCCCACCTCCGGCACCGATCATCGCGGCAGCGTCAGCCGGGCCGCCGTCCCCTTCCCTTCCCCCTCGCTCGTGAGCTCGATGGCGCCGCCGTGCCCTTCGGCGATGAGCCGCGAGAGGTACAGCCCGATCCCGATCCCCGCGTAGCCACGCGCACGCCGGCCACGGGCGAACGGCGCCGTGCCGAGCGCGGCCATCTCGTCCCTGGCGATGCCGATGCCGCCGTCCCGGACCGAGATCACGACGGGGTCGCTGTCCTCGACCGTCACCGCGACCGTCCCGCCGTACGGCGAGTACTTCACCGCGTTGCCGACGAGGTTCATGAGCACCTGCTCGATGCGGTCGCGGTCCGCGCGTACGGCGATCGACGCGGGCGCGTCGAGCTTCAGCTGGTGCCGCCCCTCCTCGGACGTCGCCTCCGTCCAGCGCTTCACGACCTCGCGCACGAGCGGGACGAGGTCGAACGCCGCGGGCTTCAGCTCGAACCGTCCGCGCCCCATCCGCGTCACCTCGAGCAGATCCGTGACGAGGCGGTCCATGCGGTCGACCTGACGCTCGATCGTCGAGAGGTTGCGGTCGAGCGCGTCGAGGTCGAGCTCTCGCTGGCCTTCCCGCACGCGCCGGAGCCGCATGCGGATGAGCTGCGCCACGCTCTTCAGTGGGGTGAGCGGCGTCTTCAGCTCGTGCGCGACGATCGAGAGGAGCTCCTCCTGCGAAGGCGCGGCCTCTTCCGCCGCCTCGATCCGCTCTTCGTCCATCCGGAGAGCATGGCACCGCCGCGGACAGAGAGGAGACCGCTCGTCAGTCCGGAGGGAGGGCTGCTAGCCGAGCACCACCTCGACGAGGTCGCCCACCTCACGCGCGATCGCGGCGGCGAGCTCGTCCGACGCGCGCGCGCGGAACGACGTGGGGATGCGCTGCGCGGGACCCTTCGCGCGCGGAAGCTCGAGCGCGACCGGCGACGGTCCGGGATCCGCCTGCAGGACCGCGGAGATCCGCTGGAAGAGGGCGATCGAACGGTCGTAGTCGAGCGCCTCGCGGAAGCGCACGAGGATCTGCGGCGCGGGTGCGTCCTGCGCGGGCGATGACTCGGGCGGGGCGGGCGCCGCCTTGCCGTAGCCGCCGTTCCCGCCGGCGTTGCCGTTCCCGTTCGCGCGGCCGTTGCCGTTCGGGGCGAAGCGGGCCTTGCGCTGCAGGAACGCGCGGCGGTCGTCGAGCTTCGCGCGGATCGCCGCCGGTCCGTTCTCGTCGAATCGGACCGCGTCCTCGCACAGCAGCTGGACCGCGTCGTCGCGGATCTCGACGCGCGCGTTCACGAGGAGGATCTCGTCGGCGTTCCACACCTCGTGCGTCTGCTCGTACGTGCGCGGGAACACGGTGATCTCGGTCGAGCCGGTGAGGTCCTCGACCTGCGCGAACAGCATGAGCTGCTTGTTCTTCGTGATGTGCTTGCGTGCGCTCGTGACGACGCACGCGACCGTGACGAGATCGGTCCCGGCGTCGCGGAGCTCCGCAAGATACGTCACGACGAGGTCGGCCGGGATACGCGCCGCGTACTCCTGCAGGGGGTGCTGGCTGAGGTAGATGCCGAGCAGCTCCTTCTCCCATCCGAGCAGCTCTCGGCGCGGCGCCTCGGGTCCCTCGATGCGGCCGCTCTCCGCCGCCGTCCCGAGAAGGCCGTCGAAGAGCCCGAGCATCCCGCTCGCGCGGTCGCGCTGCTCGCGCTGCGCCGTCGCGAGGATCGTGTCGAGGCGCTCGAGCTGCGCCAGCCGCGGGCCGAACGCGTCGCACGCACCGCACTTCGCGAGCGACTCGAGGACGCGCTTGTTCACGCGCTGGAGGTCGACGCGCTGGCACAGATCCTCGAGCGACCGGAACGGCCCACCCGAGCGCCGCGCGTCGAGGATCGCCTGCACCGCGCCCTCGCCGACGTTCTTCACGGCCCCGAGGCCGAAGCGGATCGTCGTCCCGGCGACGTCGAAGCCGAGGTGGCTCGCGTTGATGTCGGGCGGGAGGACCTCCATGCCCATGCGACGGCACTCGGCGACCGCGATCGCGATCCGGTCGGGGCTCCCCATCTCTGTGGAGAGCACGGCCGTCATGTACTCGGGCGTGTAGTTCGCCTTGAGGTACGCCGTGTGGTACGCGATCATCCCGTAGATCGCGGCGTGCGCGCGGTTGAATCCGTAGCGCGCGAACGGTTCGAAGTTCGACCAGACCCGCTCGATGACGTCCATCGGCACGCCGCTGCGGTGCGCGCCGGCCATGAACTTCGTCTTCTGCGCGTCGAGCTTGTCGCGGATCTTCTTGCGGATCGTGTAGCAGAGGACGTCGGCCTGCGCGAGCGAGAAGCCCGCGAGCGCCTGCGCGACCGCCATGACGTCCTCCTGGTAGACCATCACGCCGTACGTTCCGCGGAGCACCGGCTCGAGCGCGGGATGGTCGTACGTGATCGGCTCCTGCCCGCGCTTGCGGCGGATGTAGGTCGGGATGTAGTCCATCGGGCCGGGGCGGAAGAGGGCGACCATGGCCATGACGTCCTCGACGCGGTCCGGGCGCAGCTCCTTGATGTAGCGGCGCATCCCCGCCGATTCGAGCTGGAACATGCCCGTCGTCTCGCCCGTCGCGAGGAGCTCGAACGTCCTTTTGTCGTCGAGCGGGATCTCCTCGCGGCGCAGCCTCACGCCGCGCTTGCGCTCTAGGAGCTCGAGCGCGCGGTCCAGGATCGTGAGGTTCGCGAGCCCGAGGAAGTCGAACTTCAGCAAGCCGAGCTTCTCGAGCGCCTTGTCCTCGAACTGTGTCTGGATCCCCTCCTGCTTCCCCTTCGGGCGCTCGAGCGGCACGAGCTCGGCCAGCGGGTCGCGCGTGATGACGACGCCCGCGGCGTGCGTGCCCGTCGAGCGCACGAGGCCCTCGACCTTCTCGGCGAGGTCGAGGAGGCGCACGACGTGCGGCTCCCCCTCGAGCTGCTTCAGCTCGGTGACCATCTCGCGTGCGTCGGCGAGGGGGGACCCGAAGGGGATCGCCTTCGCGACGCGGTCGGCCTCGCCGTACGGCATCCCGAGGACGCGCGCGACGTCGCGCACGGCCGCGCGCGCGAGCATCGTGTTGAACGTCCCGATCTGCGCGACGTGGTCGTTGCCGTACTTCTGCGTGACGTACGCGATGACCTCGTCGCGGCGCGTGTCCATGAAGTCGACGTCGATGTCGGGCTGGGTGAAGCGCTCGACGTTGAGGAAGCGGTCGAAGATGAGGCCATAGCGGATGGGGTCGATGTCCGTGAGGTCGATCGCGTACGTCACGAGCGATCCGCCCGCGGATCCCCGGACGGCCGTGAGGATCCCTCGCTCCTTCGCGAAGCGGATGAAGTCCTGGACGATGAGGATGTAGCCGGCGTAGCCGGTCTTCTCGACGATCTCGAGCTCGTGCTCGAGGCGCTCCCTCAGCTCAGGTGAGATGGAGCCGTACTTCGCCGTCACGCCCGCCTCGGCCATCGCACGCAGCTGATCGAACGGCGTGCGCCCCTCGGGCACGGGGAAGTGCGGGAGGATCGACGCGCCCATCGGGAGCTCGATGTCGACCATGTCGGCGATCCGGAGCGTGTTCTCGAGCGCCTCCACGTCCCGCGGGAACAGAGCCGCCATGTCGTCGGCGCTCTTCATCCAGAGCTGCGGATGGTCGATCATCTTCAGGCGATCCTGCGTCTCGATCGTCTTCCCGCTCTGGATGCACACCATCACGTCCTGCGCCTCGGCGTCCTCGGCGTGGACGTAGTGGAGGTCGTTCGTGACGACGAGGGGGATCCCCGTCCTTCGCGCGACCGTGCGCAGCCCCTCGCTCACCGCGGTCTGCTCGGGGATGCCGTGGTCCATGATCTCGAGGAAGTAGTTGCCCTCGCCGAAGATCTCGCGGTGCTCGCTCGCGACGGCGACGGCGTGGTCGATCCCCTCTTCCCGGATCGCGCGAGAGACCTCGCCCTGCAGACACGCGGATAGCGCGATGAGGTGGCCCGCGTTCGCGCGGAGGAGCTCCTTGTCGACGCGCGGTCGGTAGTAGTAGCCGTCGAGGTGCGCGGCGGTGACGAGCTTCACCAGCGCCTGGTAGCCCGTGAAGTCCTTCGCGAGGAGGACGAGATGGAACGGCCGCCCGTGTCCTTCGATCCTCGAGTCGCGGTCGAACCGGCTCCCGCGCGCGACGTACGTCTCGACGCCGATGATCGGCTTGATCCCGGCCTCGCGCGCCGCCGTGTACAGGTCGATCGCGCCGTACAGCGCGCCATGGTCGGTCAGCGCCAGCGCGGGCATCTCGAGCTCGCGCGCGCGGTCGACCATGTCGCGGATGCGCGACAGTCCGTCGAGGAGGCTGTACTCGCTGTGGGCGTGCAGGTGGACGAACTGCGGCGTAGCACCCTCCTCACACGCCGCGGAGGAAGCGCCGCGGTGCGGTCAGTGTACCGAAGCGGTCATTGCGCCGTGATATTGACGATCAGCGGCCGATGGTCCGACGCCGTGCTCGGCACGGTGTGCGCCTGCGACGCGCGCACGCCGATGCCCCACACGTAGTCGATGCGCTGCACCGGCGTCGACGCTGGCCACGTCGGCTGGTCGGCGCCGTCGTCCTTCGCGAGGTCGCGGAAGCCGGCGTCCTCCAGGAGCTTCAGCTCGGGCGTTCCCGGGAGCGCGTTGAGGTCGCCCGCGACGACCGCCGTCGTGCCGCCGGCGCCGCGCGAATACGTGTCCCACACGGTGAGGAGCGTGCGCACCTGCCGCTGGCGGACATCGCTCGCGTCGTCGATGTGGTCGAGGTGGGTCGCGATGATCGTCACGCCCGACACGCGCACGACGATCCCGCCGCGCGGCTGGTGCTTGAGCGCCGTTTCGCGCGGGTACGAGAACCGGCTGATGCCGGCGATCGGCAGGCGCGAGAGCACGGCGTTCCCGTATGCGTCACCGATCGTGGGTCCGAACACGTAGGGCATCCCGAGGCGCTCGGAAAGGACCGTGAGCGTGTCCCACTGGTCCGTGATCATCCAGCCTCGTGCGACCTCTTGGAGAACGACGATGTCCGGGTCCTCGGCGCGGATGACGTCGGCGATGCGGTCGAGCGACGGGACGTTCCCCTCGTCGAACCCCTGATGGACGTTGTACGTCATGAGCCGGAACGTCGAGCCGCGCGCGTTCCCTGCTGACGCGCCCGGCGGAGTGAGCAGCGCGACGATGGGGATGAGGACCGCCAGCGCCACGACGACGCCGAGCTCCGTGAGCGCGGGGCGCCGTGTCGGCAACGGGACGGCCGCGACGACACCGAGCACGACGAGCGCCGCGGCGACGAGGGGCGCCGCGACGAGCGCGTAGTACGCGTAGAAGAGGAACGCGAGCGCGACGAAGACGACCCACCCGACGCCGAGCGCGAGCCCGGTCGCGAGGGGCCGGCCCGATGGACGCGCGGCGGTGTCGGGCAGGAGCGTCGCCGCGACGTAAACGCCGCCCGCGAGCGTCATCGCACCGAGCGTCCCGACGACCGAGAGCGACACCCACGCGTGCGCCCAGAGGAGGATCGAGCCGAGCGCGACGGCGGCGACACCGACGACGCGCGCTGGCGGACTGCCTCGTCCGAGGAGGACGGCGCCGGTGACCATGCCGAGCCCGAGCGCGCCCGCGACGATGTACCAGGTCCCCGCGCCCTCGGGCCCGCGCGCGAGCCCACCCGCCACGGCCGCCTGCATCGGGTTGAGCGCGCCCGTCTCGCCGACGAGCAGCAACGCCGGGATCGCCGCGAGCGCCAGAGAGCCACGCGGACCCGGCGACGTCCACGCGAGATCGGCGCCGCCGTATGCGGCGATGCCCGTCGCCAGGACGAGGAGCGCGCCGACGAGGACGAGCAGCGGCCCGACGGGGACAACGAGGTCCGCGACCGGGACGGTGCGGCCGAGCGCGCGCAGCGCGAGGTCGGCCGCGAGGGCGATCGGAAGCCCCGAGACGAGCGGCGAGGAGCCGCTCCCCAGGCGCGCCGACTGGACGAGCGCGAGCCACCACGTGCCCGCCGCGATCGCCGCGGCCGCGAGGACGATGTCGGCCCAGCTCCATCGCCACGAGCTCGCGATGAGCGTCGCGCCCACGAGCACCGTCGCCGAGAGACCGATCGCTCGCCGAGGCCCGAGTCGCGCGCCGACGACGGGCGCGAGGAGCGAGGTGGCGAACACGCCGAGAGCGATCGCGCCGACCGTCTCGTTCGGCGCGTTCCCGTACAGCGACATGTACAGGGTCGAGGTGAACGTGCGTATCGCGGAAAGGAGGAACAGGATCCCGAATGACGCAAAGGCTGTGACCGTGTCGGTAGGATACGCACCCCGATGGCGGTGCGGACGATCGAGATCAGGGGCCCGCGCGTCGCGGACGCGGAACGCGTCCTCACGAAGGATGCGCTCGAGTTCGTCGAGAAGCTACATCGCGAGTTCGGCGCGCGCCGCGACGAGCTCGTCGCGCAGCGCCAGCAGCGTTGGGCCGAGCTGAAGGCGGGCGGCACCCTCGACTTCCTCACCGAGACGGCGAAGATCCGCGCCGGCGACTGGAAGGTCGCGAGCGTCCCGAAGGACCTCGGGGTCCGCAAGGTCGAGATCACGGGCCCGGCCGAGCGGAAGATGGTCATCAACGCGCTCAACTCCGGCGCGTCGGTGTTCATGGCCGACTTCGAGGACGCGAACACGCCGACGTGGGAGAACATGGTCGCCGGCCACGCGAACCTCACCGACGCGATCGAGCGCACGATCGCGTTCCGGAGCCCGGATGGCAAGCACTACCGGCTGAACGAGCGGACGGCAACGCTCGTCGTCCGCCCGCGCGGGTGGCATCTGCCGGAGACGCACCTCCTCGTCGGCGGCAAGCCGATCGCGGGCGCGTTCATGGACTTCGGTCTGTACTTCTTCCACAACGCGCGCCGCCTGCTCGAGCGGGGCACGGGCCCGTACTTCTACCTGCCGAAGACGGAGCACTACCTCGAGGCGCGCCTCTGGAACGACGTCTTCAGCTACGCGCAGGACGCGCTCGGGATCCCGCGCGGGACGATCAAGGCGACCGTGCTCATCGAGGTGCTCACCGCCGCGTTCCAGATGGACGAGATCCTCTGGGAGCTGCGCGACCACTCGGGCGGGCTGAACGCCGGGCGCTGGGACTACATCTTCAGCCTCATCAAGAAGTTCGACACGCGCTCCGACTACGTCCTGCCGGATCGCATCCAGGTGACGATGACCGTCCCGTTCATGCGCGCGTACACGGAGCTGCTCGTGCAGACCTGCCACAAGCGCGGCGCGTTCGCGCTCGGCGGCATGGCCGCCTACATCCCCTCGCGCCGGGACCCCGAGGTGAACGAGAAAGCGCTCGCCAAGGTCCGCGAGGACAAGATCCGCGAGGCGAACGACGGCTTCGACGGGACGTGGGTCGCGCACCCCGACCTCGTCGAGACGGCGATGGCCGAGTTCGACAAGTTCCTCGGCGATAAGCGCGACCAGCTCGACCGCCAGCGGCCCGAGGTGAACGTCACGGCACCGCAACTGCTCGACATCCGGGTCCCCGGCGGGACGATCACCGACGCCGGCGTGCGCAACGACGTGAGCGTGGGGATCCAGTACATCGCGTCGTGGCTGCGCGGGACCGGCGCCGCCGCGATCAACAACCTCATGGAGGACGCGGCGACGGCCGAGATCGCGCGCTCGCAGGTGTGGCAGTGGGTGCGGCACGGCGCGAGCATCACCGGCGGACCGCTCATCACGGCCGACCTCATCCGGCGGATCGAGCGCGACGAGCTCGAGAAGATCCGCACCGCGGTCGGCGACGACCTCTACGCGAAGGGCCGCTACGAGGAGGCGCGCGACCTCTTCGAGCAGGTCGCGCTCTCGAAGGACTTCGTCGAGTTCCTCACCCTCCCCGGCTACGAGCACCTCGACTAACAGACCCCGCTCCTGGCGTCAGCGGCCGCCGGTCTCGCACCTGCGACGGCGCGACGTCGTCCTGCGTCGCGTCATCGACCAGGTGGGACCCCTCGACATCACGAAGTGGACGAGCCGGCGCCCGAAGGATCCGTACGGCTCGCTGCTGCGGTCGATCGTCGGCCAGCAGCTCTCGGTGAGCGCGGCGAGCGCGATCTTCGCGCGCATCGTCGACACGAACGGCGGCCGCTCGCCTTCGCCGCAGGAGCTGCTCCTCATCCGGCGTCACAGGCTTCGCAGGGCCGGCCTCTCGCTCGCGAAGGTCGAATACGTGCGCGACCTCGCACATCACGTCCTGCGCGGCGGGCTCGACCTCGCACGGTTGCGCCGGCTCGACGACGACGAGGTGCGCGAGTCGATCACGGCCGTGAAGGGCCTCGGCCGCTGGACGGCCGACATGTTCCTGATCTTCCACCTGCGCCGTCCCGACGTGCTGCCCGTCGGCGACCTCGGGCTGCGCCGCGCCGTCGAGCGCACGTATCGCGTCGACCTGCCCACGGTCGCGCAGCTCGAGGCGCTCGCCGAGCCGTGGCGGCCCTATCGGACGACGGCGTCGCTCTACCTCTGGGAGTCCCTCTCGATCGCGCAGCCGGGGTGATCCGCAAGGCGGTGCCGAGTAGGATGAAAGTATGAAGCGGAAGATCGCCGTCACGGTCCCCGAGGAGTTCGTACGAGAGGCCCAGCGCGAGGTGCGCGAGGGCCGTGCGGCGTCGATCAGCGCCTACGTGACTGATGCGCTGCGGGAGCACAAGAAGCGCGGCTCACTCCAGGAACTGCTCGACGAGATGGACCGCGAGTACGGTCCTCCGGGTCCGGAGGCGATGGCATGGGCGAGGGGGGTCTGGGCGCACGAAGAGTCCTTGATGCGGGAGCGCTCGTCGCGATCGAGCGAGGCGATCCACGAGTCCGAGCGGTCCTTCAAGGGCCGCCCGGCATCATCATCCCCTCGGCGGTCGTGGCTCAAGTCTGGCGCGGCGGCGAACAGCAGGCGCGGCTCGCGAGGCTCCTCAAGGACGAGGACACGACGGTCGACGACCTCGACGAGGCGTCAGCGAAAGCGGTCGGCGTCCTCCTAGCGCGCTCTGGCACGTCCGACATCGGCGACGCGAGCGTCGTGCTGAGCGCGCGCCGTCACAGTGCGCTCGTGATCACGTCCGACGCCGGCGATCTCCGTCGGATCGACCCGCGGCTGCCGCTCGAGGAGATCTGAGCGCCCATGTATCCGCTCGTCCGGATCAGCAAGCTCGAGCCGAACGGGCTCGGATCAGCGCCCTCTCCGTTCGACCTCCGCGAGGATCTTCCGTGCACGCTGCTCGTGCTGCGATGGGACCACGAGGCTGAACTGGAGCGGCGTGCCCGTCGTCGCGAGCCCGATCGAGAAGTCGCTATCGCTGACGACCTGCACCGGCACGTTCTCTTCCTCGAGACGGTGCGCGGCGAGCTCGGCGGCGATGCGATCGGTCCGTAGACGGATGGTCTTCAGCACGCGTCGACCTATGTCTCGCTCGCTGGCGCGAGGCGCTCCGTCAACAGCTTCCGCAGCACGCGCGGGTCGGCCTTCCCTTTGGTGCGGCCCATGGCCTTCCCGAAGAGCGCCTCCAGCGCGCGCGTGTTCCCGCCGCGATAGTCGGCGACCGCCTTCGTCTCGGCGGCGATCACCGCGTCGACGACGGCGCCGAGCGCGGCTTCGTCGGACTCCTGCCGCAGCCCCCTCTCATCGACGATCGTCGCGGCGTCCTTGCCGCTCGCCCACATCTCGTCGAAGACGCTCTTCGCGACGGTAGTGTTGACCTCGCGCGCCGCGACCATGCGCAGCAGGCCCGCCATCTGGAGCGGCCACACCGGGATGTCCGTCGGGCGCGTAGCGGTCTCGCGCAGCTTCCGGAGCACCTCGCCGGCGATCCAGTTCGCCGCTGCCTTCGGCTCGCCCCCCGCCTTCACCACGTTCTCGAAGTACGAGGCGAGCGCCGGCTGCGACACGAGGATGCGCGCGTCGTAGTCGGACAGGGCGTGCGCGCGCATGAAGCGCGCGCGACGCTCCTCCGGCATCTCCGGGAGCGCTGCGCGCGACCGCTCGACCATCTCGCGCGAGGGCGCGTACGTCACGAGGTCGGGCTCCGGGAAGTAGCGGTAGTCCTCCGCCTCCTCCTTGCGCCGCTGCAGGAACGTGCCTCCGGTCTCGGGGCTCCAGCCGACGGTGATCTTCGCCTTCCGCGTGCGGATCTCGCCGCCGGCCTGCCAGTCGTCCCAGAGCCGCTTCGCCTCGTGCGCGATGGCCTGCTCGACGGCGCGCAGGCTGTTCAGGTTCTTGATCTCGCTCTGCGGCGGCCAGCGCACCTCGCCGTCCTCGCCGAAGCGGATCGAGACGTTCGTGTCGAAGCGTGCGGCGCCCTCCTCGAGGCGGAACTCGGACACACCCGCGTGGATGAGGATCTCGCGCAGCGCTTCCGCGTACGCCGTCGCCTCGGCGACGGTGCGCAGGTCGGGCGCGCTCACGATCTCCAGGAGCGGCACGCCCGACCGGTTGAAGTCGACGAGCGAGTGGCCCTGGCCGTGGAGGAGCTTGCCGGTGTCCTCCTCGAGGTGCGCCCGGATGATGCGGATCCGCTTCGTCCCGCCGTCCACGGGGATGTCGAGCCACCCGTTCACGCTCAGCGGCAGGTCGTACTGCGAGATCTGATAGCCCTTCGGGAGGTCGGGATACATGTAGTTCTTGCGGTCGAACTTCGTCCCCGCGGGGACCTCGCAGTGGAGCGCGAGGCCCGCGGTGATCGCGAGCTCGATCGCGCGGCGGTTCGGGACGGGCAGGGCACCCGGGAGTCCGAGACACACCGGACAGGTGAGCGTGTTCGGCCGCGCACCGAACCACCGCGCCGAGCAGCCGCAGAACATCTTCGAGCGCGTGCCGAGCTCGACGTGCGTCTCGATCCCGATGACGAGCTCGTACGGACGTGGAGCGGCGCTCATGGCGTCGCCAGCGGCGCGACCCTCGGCTGCGGCGTCGCACCGTACTCGCGGATCTCGCGCGAGATGTTCACGATGACGCGGTCACCGTCCACGGAGACGTTGTAGCGGGCGAGCGACCGCGCCGCCGCGATCGGCTCCCCGCGCGGGCCGAAGACCGGGGAGCCCTGCACGTCGACGCCCGCAGGGCACTCGGCGCTGTAGCTCCACACCGGCGCCGTCGTCGGCGGGATCGGCAGCACGGCGCACTCCGCGGATCCCGCCGCGGGCGACCACCGCGCGAGCACCGCGACGAGCTCGCGGCTGCGCGGCTGCTGGATGTAGAAGGCCTGTCGGTCGTCGACGAGCGGCGCGCCGATGCGCACGGGCTTGTGGCCGACGTCGGGCATGTCCTTCATCGCGAGGACGACGCGCCCTCCGGGTACCGCGGCCGGAGGAGCGACCATCGTGGGGAGCAGCGCGGGGACCGACACGGCAGCGACGAGCGCGAGCGCGAGCGCGAGCAGGACCGCGACGAGGATGTACTGCTTCCACACCGGCGTCGGGTCGAGCGAGATCGGCTCGACGAAGTGCTCCCAGTGGTCGCTCGCGTCGTGAGAGCGGCTAACGGCGGACCCTCCCGACAAAGCGCTCGATGCGGTCACACGCCTCTTCGATCCGGTCCGTAGCCGTCGCGTAGCACGCGCGTACGTGCCCGCGACCTCGCTCGCCGAACGCGGAGCCCGGCACGACGACGACCCGCTCCTCCTGGAAGAGGCGCGCGGCGAACTCCTCGTCGCCGAGGCCGGTCGAGGAGACGTCGGGGAAGCAGTAGAACGCGCCGCGCGGCTCGAAGGTCGCCATCCCCATTTCGTTGAAGCGCTTCCACATGAGCTTCCGGCGGAGGTCGTACTCGGCGGTCATCCGCAGCACGTCGGGCTCGCCGGCGCGCAGCGCTTCGAGCGCGGCGTACTGCCCGGCCGTCGGGACGCACATCACCGTGTACTGGTGGATCTTCATCATCTGCTCGATGACCGGCGCCGGGGCGCACGCGTACCCGACCCGCCAGCCCGTCATGGCGTACGACTTCGAGAAGCCCGCGAGGTAGACGGTCCGCTCCTGCATCGCGGGCTCCGACACGACCGAACGGTGCGCGGTGCCGTACACGAGGCGGTCGTAGATCTCGTCCGCGTAGACGAGGAGGTCACGCTCGCGGGCGATCCGCGCGAGGCCCTCCACGTCCGACGGCTCGAGTACCGCGCCCGTCGGGTTGTTCGGGAAGCCGAGGAGGATCGCGCGCGTGCGCGGCGTGATCGCGCGCTCGACGTCCTCCGGACGGAGCCGGAAGTCGTGCTCCTGGTCCGTCGCGACCGGCACGGGCACGCCGCCCGCCAGGACGATGCCCGGCACGTAGGCGACGTAGGAGGGATCCGCGAGGATGACCTCGTCGCCCTCGTCGAGGGTCGCTCGCAGGGCGAGGTCGACGGCCTCCGAGACGCCGACCGTGACGAGGATCTCGCTACCCGGGTCGTAGCGGACGCCGCGCAGGCGTTCGGTGTGCTCGGCGATGGCCTCGCGCAGCGGCTTGATGCCGTAGTTCGACGTGTACTTCGTGTGGCCTTCCTTCACCGAGCGGATCGCCGCCTCGCGGATGTGGTCGGGCGTCACGAAGTCCGGCTCGCCCACGCCCAGCGAGATCGACCCCTCGACGCCCGAGACCATGTCGAAGAAGCGGCGGATCCCGCTCGCGGGGATGCGCCGGACGCGCTCGTTCGTCAGGTCGCGCCGCGTCATGGTCATGCCGCCTTCTCCTTCTTCGTCCGCTCGGGCGGGCGCAGGCGGTGATGCTCCGTCGCGCGCTCGTACGCGGCCGCGACGCGGAACATCGTCGCCTCCTGGTAGTAGCCCGCGATCACCTGCAGCCCCACCGGCAGCCCGTCGCTCAGCCCGCACGGGATCGAGATCCCGGGCAGGCCGGCGATGTTCACCGGCAGCGTGAACACGTCGTTCAGGTACATCGAGAGCGGGTCGTTCACCTTCGCGCCGATCGCGAACGCGACGGTCGGCGACGTCGGCGTGAGGAGCGCGTCGACCCTCTCGAAGACGCGCTCGAACTCGGCCTTCACGACGGTGCGCACCTTCTGCGCCTTCACGTAGTAGGCGTCGTAGTAGCCCGTCGACAGGGCGTACGTGCCGAGGATCATCCGCCGTTTCACCTCCGGCCCGAAGCCCGCGCCGCGCGTGCGCTTGTACGTGTCGACGAGGTCGGCGCCCTCGACGCGCAGCCCGTAGCGCACGCCGTCGTAGCGCGCGAGGTTCGCCGACGCTTCCGCCGGCTGGATGACGTAGTACACGCCGAGCGCGACCTCGGTCGATGGGAGCGACACCTCCTCGACGGACGCGCCCTCGCGCTCGAGGATGGCGATCGCGTCGCGCACGCCGTGCTCGACGCCCCGCTCCATGCCTTCGACGAAGTACTCCTTCGGCACGCCGAGCCGCATGCCCCGCACGCCCCGGCCGAGGTCGCGCCGCAGGTCCTCGTCGGGGAGCGGCATCGTCGTCGCGTCGTTCGGATCCTTCCCGAAGAGCGCCTGGCAGACGATCGCGCAGTCCTCGACGCTCGTCGTGAACGGCCCCACCTGATCGAGCGACGACGCGAACGCGACGACGCCGTAGCGCGAGACGCGCCCGTACGTCGGCTTCATCCCGACGATCCCCGTGAGCGCGCCGGGCTGTCGGATCGAGCCGCCCGTGTCCGTCCCGAGCGCGAACGCGACCTCGCCCGTCGCGACCGAGACCGCGGATCCGCCCGAGGAGCCTCCCGGCACGCGCGAGGGATCCCACGGATTGCACACCGGGCCGAAGGCGGAGTTCTCGTTCGACGACCCCATCGCGAACTCGTCGAGGTTCGTCTTCCCGATCATGACCGCGCCGGCGTCGTCGAGCCGCCGGACGACCGTCGCCGAGTACGGCGGGACGTATCCGTCGAGGATCCGCGACCCGGCGGTCGTCTCGACGCCCTTGGTCCCGATGATGTCCTTGCACGCCCACGGGATCCCGAGCAGGAGCGACGCGTCCCCCTGCGAGATCCGCGCGTCCGCGGCGCGCGCCTGCGCGAGGGCTTCCTCCTCGCTCACCGTGAGCCACGCGTTGAAGGGATCGCTCCGCGCGCGCTCGATCGCCTGGCGCGCCAGGTCGACGGCGCTCGTCTCGCGCCGCCGCAGCGCCGTGGCCGTCTCGCGGATCGCGCGCGGGCCCTCAGCCACCGGTGGGCCGCTCCTCGATCACCGTCTGCACGCGGAACAGGTCGCCGTCACGCGCGGGCGCGTTGCGCATGGCGTCGTCGAGCGAGAGGCTCGGCCGCACCTCGTCCTCGCGGAACACGTTGTCGAGCGGGAGGATCGACGCGGTCGGCGGGATGGCCTCCGTGTCGACCTCGCGCAGCTTCCCCACGGCGTCGAGCACGACGGCGAGCTGGCCGGTGAAGCGCTCGACCTCCTCATCCGTGAGAGCGATGCGGGCGAGATCGGCGACGTAGCGGACGACCTTCGGATCGATCTCGGCCATGAGACGAGTCTAGGTTCCGACCCTCGCTCGGGCGGAGCCCTCGCTCGGGCCGCGGTGCTCGACCTCGTCTACGCCTCGGCCTGCGCGCCGCGGGGTACGGCGTGGTCTCGGTGGAAGCATCGGCGGCGCGCCGCATCGACCGCGAGATGTTCGTGCTCCTCGGCGGCGCGGCGGCGCTCCTCGTGCAGGTCGCACACCCGCGCGTCGCGGCCGCCGTGGATCGGCATTCCGACCTCCGGCGCGACCCCTTCGGACGGCTCGTGCCCATGCGGATCCTCATGGGCTTCGGCATCGCGTTCAACGCGCTCACGGAGAAGCTCCTCGACCCGCCGCTCTCGCAGTCGCTCATCGACCGCTACCAGTTCATCGCGCTGAACCGCCTCGTCGGCCTGCCCGACGCCGCGTTCATCTGGCTCGCCGGGACCGTCGAGCTCGCGATCGGACTCGTGATCGTGTCGGGGCGGATCACGCGACCCGTCGTCATCGTCGGCGCCCTGCTGTTCACGTCGACGCTGTTCGTGTTCGGGTGGCCGGAGCTCCTGGGCCACCTGCCGTTCTTCGGGATCATGTTCCTGCTGCTCGTCGCGCCGCACGCCGACACGTGGCACCTCCGCCGTGCCCTCCGTCCCGCCGCCTGACATCCGCCCACGCGCCGCCTGCGTAGGATCGTCGGATGCCTCGCGCCGCCGTGCCCGAGGAGCTGTTTCGCCCGCTCGGTCCCGCGTACGAGCGCGCGAGCGGACTGCTCAGCCTGGGGCTGGAGGGCGGCTGGCGGCGGCGTCTCGTCGACCATGCGGCGCCTCGTGACGGCGAGCGCTACCTCGACGTCGCCACCGGCACCGGTCTCGTCGCGCGGGCGCTGCGCAGCCGCGCGGACGTGCGCGTCATCGGCCTCGACGTCACGCCCGAGATGCTCCGCCATGCGGATCGCGGCGACGGGATCCGCTTCGTCCTCGGCCGCGCCGAGCGGCTGCCCTTTCCCGACGCGACGTTCGACGGGCTCACCTCGGCATACCTGCTGCGCTACGTCGACGACCCGGTCGCGACGCTGCGCGAGCTCGCGCGCGTCGTCCGCCCCGGCGGACGCGTGGCGCTGCTCGAGTTCGACCGCCCGCGCTCGCCGCTCCTGCGCCTCGGCTGGTGGATCTACACACGGACGCTCCTTCCGGTCCTGGGCTCCGCCTTCTCGCGTGACTGGCGGCACGTCGGCCGCTTCCTGGGACCATCGATCGACGGCTTCCTTGCCGACCACGACCTGGATGAGCTCGCCACGGCGGCGGGGCTCAGCGCGGTCCGAACGGAACGCCTCTCGCTGGGTGCGGCATGCGTGCTCGCGGCGCGCGCCGGCGACGCACCGAGCGACACGGGATACCGGCCGCAGGCCGGAAGCTTCGCGGCGAGTGGAGAGGGTCGCGGCGCGGCCGCGAGGAGCGCCGCAAGGCCAGCCTTCTACGCGCTCCCCTCGGGCGGGTGGCATGACTACGTGACGCTCCTTCACCCCCCGTACACGCTCTGGCACCTGTCGTACGTCGCGCTCGGCGCCGGGCTCGCGAGCGAGACGCGTCTCGACCGCCTCGCGGGCTCGCTCGCCGCGTTCTTCCTGGCGCTCGGCGTCGGCGTCCACGCGCTCGACGAGCGCAATGGGCGTCCGCTGCGGACGCGCATCCCGGAGGGCGTCCTCGTCGCGCTCGCGGTCCTCGGCGTCGGCGGCGCCGTCGTGCTCGGTCTCGCCGCGGCGCCCGCGGTGGGGAGCGGCCTCCTCGCGTTCATCGCCGTCGGGATCGCGCTCGCGCTCGCCTACCCCCTCGAGCTCGCCGGCGGGCGGCTGCACAGCGACCTCTGGTTCGCGCTCGGCTGGGGCGCGTTCCCGGTGCTCACCGGCGCGTACGCGAGCGGCGGATCGCTGACGGCCGCGGCCATCGTCGGCGCGGCGTACGCGGTCGCGCTCACGTACGCGCAGCGGCGGCTCTCGACGTGGGTGCGCACGCTCCGACGCAAGACCGAGTCCGTGAGCGGCGAGATGCGCATGAGCACCGGCGAGCGGCTGCCGCTCGACCGCGGGCGGCTCATGGCCGCGTCCGAGTCCGCGCTGCTATGGCTGACCGCGGTCGCGGTGCTCGTCGCGATCGCGGCCCTCGTGCTGCGGCTGGCGTCATGAGCGTTCGCTTCGATCCGGAGCGCCTGCGGCGCGCCCGCGAGTACCGCGTCTTCTCGCTCGCGCTCGAGATCGCGTCCACTCTGGCCGCGGTCGTCGTCGCTCGTCCTCCTCGTCCGGCTCGTGGTGGACGCGATGACCGGCGGGCGCGCGGCCGACCCCGCGAGCTACCCGCTCCTCCGATCGCGGACCGCGTCCGCGCGCTCGGCCGGCGCTGGGACGAGGTCGCCTCCTAGGCGCGCGCGAAGGCGACGAGCTCCTCGAGCGGCGGGGCATAGCCGTCCGTCGTGTCGACGTCGATCGACGGCCTGAGCGAGAGCCGCTCGAAGCCCGTGCGCTCGATCTGGTCGAGGAACTCGAGATCGGCGTGCGCGGAGCGAGAGGGGTCCTCGAGCAGTCGCCGCTCGATGCGGGCGCGCGCCGTCAAGGGGTCGACGATGCACCGCACGATGCGCGGCCGCACGAGCGGGAGGAGCGGCCCGAGGCCCCGCCGCCACACGCGATCCTGGAACCCGGCGTCGACGACAACGGTCACGCCGGCGCGGACGAGCATGCCGATGACCTCGATGAAGACGGCGTACGTCCGCCGCGTGAGCGGGTCGCCTGAGCGCGGCTCGAACGGCGCGCCGTATGCGTGGACCATCCCCTCCTTGATCTCGTCGCGACAGATCGCCGGGCACGGGATCGCCGCGGCGAGAGCGTGCGCGAGCCGCGTCTTGCCGGATCCCGGCAGACCGCTCACGACGACGAGCGCCGGGAGCGCCACTACCTGTGGGTCGTGGGCACCCCGTCGGCGCCGAGCGTCACGAAGTACGACTCGCAGGCCATCTGGATGAGGTCCGTCTCGAGCGCGGGCGGGCGCTGGAGGAACCGCGCGGTGTCGACGATCTGCTCGATGAGGTCGCGCGGGTGGCACGAACGCAGCTCGAGCCCCTTCTGCCGGTAGTACGCGAGGATCTGCGACAGCGCCTCGGCGCGATACGGGATCTGCTTGCGCGCGCACAGCCGTTTGAAGATCTCTTCGTACTGCTCCACGGTCGGCGAGCCGATCCCGATCTTGTAGCGGATCCGCCGGAGGAACGCCTCATCGACGAGGTCGGCGGGATCGAGGTTCGTCGAGAACACGATGAGCATGTCGAAGGGGATCTCGATCTTCTTCCCGGTGTGGAGCGTGAGGTAGTCGACGCGCTTCTCGAGCGGGACGATCCAGCGGTTCAGGAGGTCCTTCGGCGACACGCGCTGCCGGCCGAAGTCGTCGACCATGAAGATGCCGCCGTTCGCCTTCATCTGGAACGGCGCCTCGTAGAACTTCGACGTCTCGTCGTAGATGAGGTCGAGCGTCTCGAGCGTGAGCTCGCCGCCGGTCATGACGATCGGCCGCTTCGAGATCACCCAGCGGTGGTCGAAGCGCACGCGCTCCTGCGCCGCGAGATCCACGGCGGGCCGGTGATAGACCTGGTCGAACACCTTGATGATCTGACCGTCCACCTCGACCGCGAACGGCAGGACGACCTCCCCCTTCAGGAGCCCGACCATCACTTCGGCGATCGTGGTCTTCCCGTTGCCGGGCGGTCCGAAGAGGAAGATCGACCGCCCCGAGTTGATCGCGGGGCCGAGCTGCGTGATCGTCTCGCGAGGGATGACGAGGTGCGCGAACGCGCGGACGATGTCCTCCTGCGTGACGGTGACGTTCGCGATCGACTGCCGCTGGATCGCCGCGATGTACGTCGCGAGCGGGACGGGGGCGCGGCCGGTGTACTGGCTGCGCCCGAGCGCCTCCTGTGCCTTCTCCGCGCCGCGGTCGACGATGACGAACTGATACGTCGCCGCCGAGAGCGTCGCCCCGCCACGGATCTCGACGAGGCGGTCGGCCTTGAGGAAGTCCATCACCTTGTCGACGACGCCGGTGATCGGAAGGCCGAGCGACGTCGCGATCTCGGCGAGCGTCATCTGACCGCGCAGGTAGAGGGTCTTGAGGGCGAGGTCGGCGAGCAGGCCGAGCGTGAGGCCCGTCTCCTCGATCGAGCGCGCCTCCGGAGGCAGCGGGATGCGCGGGATCTCGGCCGCTGGCGCGGCCTGACCCACGGCGATGCCCTGTGGCCGTTCGAGCGTCGTCACGAGGCGTCCCGAGTATGAACGGGTAGCAGCGCCTCGAACCCAGCCTCGTCGACGATCCTGATACCGAGCTGCTTCGCCTTCTCCAGATTGCTGCCCGCGCCGGGCCCCGCGACGACGAGGTCGGTCTTCTTGCTGACGGATCCGGCCGGCTTGCCGCCGAGGCGTCGCACGAGCTCCTCGGCGTCCTCCCGTGCACGGCGCTCGAGCGTGCCGGTGAAGACGACCGTCTTGCCGGCGAAGGGGCTCTCGGCGGGGGCTTCGCGCCGCTCGGGCATGATCGGGCGGACGTGGCGCGCGAGCTTGTCGAGGAAGGCGCGCTCCGTCGGATCGCGGAACCACTCCGTGACCGCCGCGGCCACGATCGGCCCGATCCCCTCGATCTCCTGCAGCTCCTCGGGAGTCGTCTGCCGCAGCCGCTCGAACGCATCCGCGAGCGTCGCGTCCGGCCCGAGCCCGTCCGCGAGCCACCGCGCGACGATCTCGCTCGTCGTCCATCCGAGGTGCGGGACGCCGAGGGCCGCGAGGACGCGCTCGAGAGGCTGCGTCCGTGCCGCCTGGATCCGCTCGTAGATGTTCGACGCGCTCTTCTCGGCGTAGCGATCGAGCGCGGTCAGCTGATCCATCGTGAGGTCGAAGACGTCGGCGGGGTCGCTCACGAGCCCGCGCTCCTGCACCTGCGTGAGGAACGCGACGCCGGCGCCCTCGATGTCCATGACGCCGACGAAGTGGCCGAGGCGCTGCCCCTGCTTCGCCGGGCACGCGGGATTCGAGCAGCGGTACGCGACCTCGCCCTCGCGGTGCTCGACGGGCTGCCCGCACTCGGGACAGCGCTCGGGCATGCTCCACTCCGGTCCGCGACCCTCGCGGTCCGCCTCGACCACGCCGACGACCTCGGGGATGACGTCGCCGGCGCGCTGGATGACGACCGTGTCGCCGACGCGCACGTCGAGACGGCGCACCTCGTCGAGGTTGTGGAGCGTCGCGCGCTTCACCGTCGTCCCGCCCACCTGCACCGGCGCGAGCCACGCGACCGGCGTGAGGATCCCGGTGCGGCCGACGTACGTCTTGATGTCCTCGACGGTCGTCGTCGCCTGCTCCGCGGGGAACTTGTACGCGATCGCCCAGCGCGGCGTGCGCGCGACGAAGCCGAGCCGCTCCTGGTCCGCGATGGCGTCGACCTTCACGACGACGCCGTCGACGCCGTAGCCGAGTGCGTCGCGCTCCTCGCGGCGCTCCGCGACGTACGCCATCACGTCGTCGACGCCGCGGACCCGCCGCCACTTCGGGTTCACGCGGAAGCCGAGCGCCCGGAGACGCTCCAGCAGCTCGTGCTGCGTCGCGATGTCGAGCCCCGCGGCGCTGTACGTGAACACCGACAGGTCCCGCTCGGCGGTCTTGCGGGGGTCGACCTGGCGCACCGCGCCCGCGGCCGCGTTCCGCGGGTTCGCGAACAGCGGCTCGCCGCGCTCGCCGCGCTCGCGATTCGTCGCCTCGAACGCCTTCAGTGGGAGGTACACCTCGCCGCGCACGTCGATCCTCCCGGAGACGCGCTCGCGCAGCGTCAGCGGGATGGCCCCGATCGTCCGCAGGTTCGGCGTGATGTCCTCGCCCGTGACGCCGTCGCCGCGCGTCGCGCCCTCGACGAACCGCCCGTCGACGTAGGTGAGGTTCACCGCGAGGCCGTCGATCTTCAGCTCGCAGACGTAGTCGAGCGGCCCCGCCGCGCCGAGCAGCTTGCGCACGCGCTGGTCGAACGCGTGCAGCTCCTCCTCGCCGAACGCGTTCGCCAGCGAAAGCATCGGCGCGGCGTGGCGCACCGCCTTGAACCGCTCGGACGGCGGCGCGCCGACACGCTGCGTCGGCGAATCGAGCGTGACGAGCTCGGGGTGCTTCGTCTCGAGCTCGATGAGCTCGCGGAGCATGCCGTCGTACTGCTCGTCGCTGATCGCCGGCGCGTCGAGGACGTAGTACTCGTAGTTCGCCTTGTCGAGCGCCTGCCGCAGCTTGGCGACGCGCCGCTCGACGGATACCGTCGTCACAGGTCGAGAAGGATCCGCAGGCGGTCCTCGACGATCTCCATGGAAGCCCTGCCCAGGCTACCGAGCCGCGCGGTCAGCCTTGCGACCGAGACCGTGCGGATCTGGTCACAGAGGACGAAGCTGCGCGCCCGGAGGCCGGCTTCGGGCGGGTCGACCGCGACGTGGAAGCGGACGCCTCGCTCGCGCGTCGTGATCGGACAGACGACCACGAGGCCGGCCGCCCCGGCGTTGAACGCGTCCGCGGAGACGACCAGCGCTGGGCGTTGCCGGCGTTGCTCGTGCCCGCGGACGGGGTCGAAGTCGACCGTCCAGACCTCCGCGCGCCGCGCTTCCGTGTCTGCCACCCGGCGCCGCCTCCCTCGAGGGCGTCGGCCAGCGTGCCATCCCAAACGGCCTGATCGGGATCAGGGCCTGCCCTCCGATATTCCGCGTTGGCCTCGGCGATGAACCGCTCGCGCCGCAGCCGCTCCACGCCTTCGGCGAGGAGCTCGCTCATGGGTCGCCCCGACACGCGCGACATCTCCCGCAGCGATCGATACGAGCGCTCGGGGATGCGAACGAGAGGAGGCGCACCCACGGGGACGATGTTAACACATCTGTATACGGCTCGCGACGGTAGGCGCTGCCGTACGCACGAGGCGACCTCTGCCGCAGCAAGGACGCGGGCGCCAGCTGGACGCAGATCTCGGGAGCGTGAGCCTCAGCCGATCGCCCGGAGGTCGGCGAACGCGGCCATGAGGCGCTTCACGCCCTTGTTCGGGAAGGCGACGGTGACCTCTTCGTCGTCGGCGCGCGTCGCGCTCGAGACGACGACGCCGTCGCCGAACGTCGGATGACGCACCCGCTGCCCGGCCCGAAAGCGCGTCGTGACGGGCGTGCGCTCCGGCTGGGGCGCGCCGTTGCGCGTTCTCGGCCCGCCCCAGACCGCGGGGAGGTCGCCGAACGCCCCGCGGCGGCGCGCGGCGCGCCGCTCCTCGTACCGCGCCCGCGCCGTCTCGTCGTCGAGCTCGGCCCACATGTCGCGCTCCTCCGCCTCAGTGCCGCCGCGGCGCTCCACACCCATCGTCGGGAGCTCGCGCAGGAACCGCGAGGGCGGGTTCGACGCGGTGCGCCCGAAGAGCGTCCGCCGCCGTGCCCATGAGAGGTAGCACCGGTCCATCGCGCGCGTGATCCCGACGTAGCAGAGGCGGCGCTCCTCCTCGAGCTCGTCCTCCTCGTCGAGCGCGCGCGCATGCGGGAACACGCCCTCCTCCATCCCCGTGAGGAACACGAGGCGGAACTCGAGGCCCTTGACGGCGTGCAGCGTGATGAGCGTCGCGGCGGGCGTCGCCTCCTCGTACTGGTCCTGGTCGGAGACGAGCGCGACCTGCTCGAGGAACGACGGCAGCTGCTCGTCGCGCGGCAGCCGGACGAACTCCTCGGCGAGGCTCCGCAGCTCGAGGACGTTCGCGAAGCGCTCCTCGCCCTCCTCGGTACCGTCCCGCAGGTACGCCGCGTAGCCGGAGCGCGCGAGCACGAGGTCGAGCAGGTCCGGCAGATCGTGCTGCTCCACGGCCGCGCGCAGCTCCGTCACGATCCGCTCGAACGCCTCGAGCGCGGCGCGCTGCCGCTGCGGGAGCGCGGCCGCGGCCCCCGGGTCGCGCAGCGCGGCCTGCGTCTTCGCGCCGATCCCGCGGGGCGGCACGTTCGCGACGCGCCCGTACGCGACGGTGTCACGCGGGTTGCGCAGGAGACGCAGGTACGCGAGGACGTCCTTCACCTCGCGCCGCTCGTAGAACGACACCCCGCCGACGACCTGGTACGCGAGGCCGCGCTCGCGGAAGACGTCCTCGATCGCGCGCGACTGCGCGTTCGTGCGGTAGAGGATCGCGACGTCGCGCGGGCCGATCGTCTCGCCCTCGCGGCGGAGGCCCTCGATCTCCTTCGCGATGAGCTCGGCCTCGTGATGCTCGTCGTACGCCTCGATGACGACGACGTCTTCGCCGCCCGCGCGCTCCGTCCAGAGCCGCTTCTCCTTGCGTGAAGCGTTGTTCCGCACGACCGAATGCGCCGCGTCGAGGATCCGCTGCGTGCTGCGGTAGTTCTGCTCGAGCTTCACGACGGTCGTCTTCGGGAAGTCGCGCTCGAAGTCGAGGATGTTCCGCAGGTCCGCGCCGCGCCAGGAGAACACCGACTGGTCGTCGTCGCCGACGACCGTGAGGTCCTGCTTCCAGCCCGCGAGGTAGCGCAGGAGGACGTACTGCGCGTGGTTCGTGTCCTGGTACTCGTCGACGAGGACGTGCTCGAAGCGGTCCTGCCACTCGTTCAGCGCCGCATCGCTCACCTCGAAGAGCCGCACGGCGAGGAGGAGCAGGTCGTCGAAGTCGAGCCCGTTGTTCTCGCGCAGGAGCGCCTCGTACCGCGGCCACACGATCGCGGTCGCGCGCTCGAGCTGTCCCTTCGCCGACGCGGTGAGGTCGGCGGGACCGCGCAGCTCGTTCTTCGCCATGGAGATCGTCGCGGCGATCGCGCCGGGCGGGAGGAGGCGCTCGCCCAGCCCGGACTCCTCCATCGCGCGCCGCAGCAGCGTGCGCTGGTCGGCCTCGTCGTAGATGGCGAAGCTCGGCTCGATCCCGACCTGGCGCGCGTGCCGGCGGAGCAGCCGCGCGCAGAAGGCGTGGAACGTGCCGACGGTCAGGTCGCCGAGCGCGGCGGCGGGCAAGAGCCGCGCGAGCCGCTCGCGCATCTCGCGCGCCGCCTTGTTCGTGAAGGTGACGGCGAGGATCGACCGCGGATCCACGCCGAGGTCGCGCACGAGATACGCGATGCGATGCGTCAGGACGCGGGTCTTCCCGGAGCCCGCGCCGGCCAGGATGAGGAGCGGCGCGGTCCCGTGCGTGACCGCCGCCCGCTGCTCCGGGTTCAGCGGATCCAGGATGGGATCGGACACTCGTCGATGGTAGGCAAGAGACCGACGGTGGATAACTCGACGGGAAATGTGGATGACTTCAGCCGTCGATCGTGGATAGATCCGTCGCTTTCGACCCGCGAAGTGGCAAAGTCCAACACCGCCTCGAGAGGGGGCTGTCCGGGGGAACGCTACCGAGATCGCATCAAGGTGCGAGATCCGTCGGACGGTCGTCGCTCGGGGCATTTGCTTTGCCTGGACCAGCGACCTCTCCGCCGAGACCCGTCGTCCACGGAGTGTGCGATCACTGTGGATGTGGTCGCTGGATCCGTGGACACGACGAAGGGTCCGCACGATCAGATCGTGGACAACCTGCTTGTGGCGTGTCGGCCCGCTGCGTAAGGTTCCTCTCGTCCCGAGGGGTCTGCCGAAGGGGTTCGGACCTGAGATCCCATCAAAGGTCTGAGCCTCGGGAGCGCAACCGGAGATAGCATCAAAGGCGGTCCGAGAGGGTATCGAGGACCGGCTCCACGACCCGGCCGCTGGACTTCGAGGCAGCGGGCGGAAGCGGAGGCAGGTCGCTCGGGACGCTCTTTTCTCTAGGGACGCTCTTTTCTCCAGGACGCTTTGGAAGCACGAGCGTCTTCGGAACCCTCGCGAGACGATCCCTGATCCGCATCCTTGGAACGTTCGTACGCTTCTACGGATGGATAGCGCTGTCATGCCCGACGACGGCCTGATCGCCGGCCTCGCCGCGCATGATCTGACGGCCCTCGGAGCGCTCTACGACCGCTACGGCCGCGTCGCGTACTCGCTGGCCTATCGGATCCTCGGGGAGTCCGAGGCGGCCGAGGACGTCGTCCAGGACGCCTTCCTGTCGGCGTGGCGAGGAGCGGCGACCTTCCGCCGCGACCGCGGCAACGTCCGAGGGTGGCTGCTCTCGATCGTCCATCACCGGGCGGTCGACCTCCTGCGCCGCCGCACCGCCTTCCGGACGGCCCCGCTCGAGGCGGCCGAAGGCGCGGACTCGGGCGCCGACGTGGCGGAGGAGGCCGCGCGGAACGTCGAGCGCACCTCCGTGCGAGCCGCGCTCGAGGCGCTGCCCGAGGCGCAGCGGCGGACGCTCGAGCTCGCCTACTTCGGCGGCTACACGCAGTCCGAGCTCTCCGAGCTCATGGGGGTCCCACTCGGGACGGTGAAGGGCCGCATGCGCATCGGGCTCCAGAAGATGCGCCGGGCCCTCGGAGGAGCCGCATGAGCCACGTCGTCGACGACCTCGAGCTCTACGCCGTCGGCGCGCTCCCCGACGCGGACGCCGACCGCGTGGCGCGCCACCTCGCGGCGTGCGCGACGTGCCGCGCCGCCGCCGCCGACCTCGACCACGTCGTGGCGCTCCTGCCGGACGCGGTGCCGCTCGTCGAGCCGCCGCCCGGTCTCCGGGCGCGGATCCTCGAGGCCGCCCGCGCCGGATCGGCGGACCGAACGCGGGCCGCGTGGCGTTCGTGGCTCGCGGGATGGCCGATCCCGCGCCTCGCGTTCGCCGCGATGGCCGCGGCGGTCCTCGTGCTCGCCGCGGTCGACCTCCAGCAGGCATCGGCGCTTCGCGCCGTGCAGGCAGAGCACGCGCAGTACGGCCCCTTCGTCGCGGACTTCGCGTACGGCGGGAAGACCTGGTACATGGCCGGCGTCGGCGACTGGCGCGGCGTGGGCGGGAACCTCATGCAGCCCGCGAACGGCGATCCCGCATTCGCGCTCTTCCACGACCTGCGCGACCTCCCCGACGGGCAGATGTACGCGCTGTGGATGATCTCGCCCGACGGCAAGTGGACGCGCGCGGCGAACTTCCGACCCGACGGGAACGAGCTGCAGACGGTCACGCTCGCGGTGAGCGCGAGCGAACTCGACTGGTGTGCGGTCACGATCGAGACGTCGGCCGAGGGGAAGCACGCCGGGCCGGTCATCATGGAGTCCGCGCGAGGTACCTCTTAGGCGCGAGCGTGGGGACCGAGGAGAAGGAGAGAAGGCCGGGCCTTGCAGCCCGGCCTTCCCGCGCGTCGCTTCGCCGCGGTGGCTAGTAGTCCATCCCGCCGCCCGGAGGCATCGCGGGAGCCTTCTCCTTCTCCGGGATGTCGGTGACGAGCGCGTCGGTCGTGAGGATCATCGTCGCGATCGAGCCGGCGTTCTCGAGCGCCGAGCGCGTGACCTTCACCGGGTCGATGACGCCCGCCTCGAACATGTCGACGTAGTGGTTGCCGATGATGTCGTAGCCCCAGGTCGAGCTCTTGTGCTCGGCCTGGCCGCGCCGGACGCCGTCGATGATCACCGAGCCGTCGAGGCCGGCGTTCGCCGCCAGCTGTCGGATCGGCTCCTCCATGGCGCGACGGAGCATGTGCACACCGGTCTTCTCGTCGCCGGTCAGCTCGGCCTCGAGCGTGTCGAGCGCCTTCACCGCGTTGAGGTACACGACCTCGCCGCCCGGGACGACGCCCTCCTCGACCGCGGCGCGGGCCGCCGACAGGGCGTCCTCGACGCGGTGCTTCTTCTCCTTCAGCTCGACCTCGGTGCCGGCGCCGACCTTGATGACGGCGACGCCGCCGGCGAGCTTGGCGAGACGCTCCTTGAGCTTCTCCTTGTCGAAGTCGCTGGTGGTCTCCTCGATCTGCGCCTTGATCTG
>CAZSRI010000015.1:0-35712 GCA_964609145.1 uncultured Chloroflexota bacterium | reverse complement strand
GGTTCACGACGAGCGTGCTCCCGACGGAGCCGGCGACGCCGCGCGAGAGCATGCCGTGGGGCGTCTTCGCGAGCGACGCCGCGCGCAGCGCCTCCGCGATCCCCGGGATTTCGCGGTCGATGACGCGGCGTGTCGCCTCGGGCGTCACGTCGTTCGGCGAGACCCCCGTGCCGCCGGTCGTGAGGACGAGCAGCGCGCCCGCGCGCACGGCGCGGCGGATGGCGGTCGTGATGCGCTCGGCATCGTCGGGGACGAGGTCCGCCGACACTACGTCGATGCCGGCGCCGCGCAGGACCTCCGCGATCGCCGGGCCGCTGTCGTCCGCGCGCTCGCCGGCGGCGCCCTTCGTGCTCGCGGTGACGATCGCGGCGCGGATCCGCGCGGTCACTCGAGCGCCACGTCCCCGCTCTTACCGCCCGTCTTCGAGACGAGACGGACCTCCGTGATGCGCGCGCCGCGTTCGACCGCCTTGAGCATGTCGTACAGCGTGAGGCCCGCGATCGCGACCGCCGTGAGCGCCTCCATCTCGACCCCGGTCTGCGCCGCCGTGGCCGCGGTCGCCTCGATCGCGACGCCGTCGTCGGTGAGCGTGAGGTCGACGCCGACGTGCGTGAGCGGGAGCGGATGCGTGAGCGGGATGAGGTCGCTGGTGCGTTTCGCCCCCATGATCCCGGCGATGCGCGCCGCGGCGAGGACGTCGCCCTTCGGCGTCGCGCCGTCGCGGATGAGCCGGATCGTCGCATGCGAGAGGCGCACGAGGCCGCGCGCGACGGCGCGGCGCTCCGTCACGGCCTTCGCCCCCACGTCGACCATGCGCGCGGCGCCCGCCTCGTCGACGTGGTCCAGCTTCTTCAACGGTCCTGCTCTATCACAGGCGCTTCGGCCTGTGACGCGCTCAGGGCCGGTGGTCTCGCTCGTCGCGGCAAAGCGGCTCCTCGCTCGTTCAACGGTCTTCGGGCCGGTCCGTGAGGATGACGTCGACGGTCTCGCCCGCGGGGATGACCCTGGGTCCCGGCGGCGCGTCGACGAGGCAGTTCGCGAGCGACATCGAGCGAAGGATGCCTGACCCCTGCGGACCCGTCAGGCGGACGGTGCCCGCCGCCCCGTCGTGGATGCCGCGCGCGAAGAAGCGCAGGGATGGGATCTTGTCGATCGGGTCGAGCAGCCGCGCGCGCACGCGCGGGCGGTGCAGGTTCGTGCGCCCCGACATCTTCAGGAGCGCGGGCCGCACGAAGAGCTCGAACGTGAGGAGCGCGGACACGGGATTCCCCGGCAGGCCGAAGATCGGAACGACCGCCGGGCGGTCACCGCCGTCCGAGGACCCCCCAGCCCTTCGCAGCTGGCCGAATGCGAGCGGGCGGCCGGGGCGGATCGCGATCGCCCAGAGGTCGATCGTACCGAGCTCGCTCACGACGGGCTTCACCCAATCGTGGTCGCCGACGGAGACGCCGCCGCTCGTTACGATCGCGTCCGCGTCCATCGCGTCGCGGAGCGCCGCGCGCAGCGCGTCGGGCGTGTCGCGCACCACCGGCCGCAGCCACGCGCCGCAGCCCGCGGACCACACCGCGGCGCCGAGCGAATAACGGTTCGAGTCGCGGATCTTGCCAGGACCCGGGGCGGGCTCCGTCACGTCGACGAGCTCGTCGCCCGTCGAGACGACCGCCACGCGCGGCCGCGCGATGACGGTCGGCTTCGCGATGCCGAGCGACGCGAGAACGCCGATCTCGGCGGCGCGCAGCACGGTCCCCCTCGCGAGCACGACCTCGCCGCGCCGGAGGTCCTCGCCCGCCTGGCGGACCGAGAGGCCCGTCGGCGTCGCCGCCGTCACCGTGACGACCTCGCTGCCGTTGTCGGTGTCCTCGACGCGCACGACCGTGTCCGCGCCGTTGGGCATCGGCGCGCCGGTCATGATGCGCAGGGCCTCGCCCGCGCCGACGCCGCGGCCGGCGACGCCCCCGGCGGCGATCGCGCCGACGACCTTCAAACGGACCGGCGCGGTCGCGACGTCGGCGCCGCGCACCGCGTAGCCGTCCATCGCCGAGTTGCGGAACGGCGGGACGTCGCGGTCGGCGACGACGTCGACGGCGAGCGTGCGGCCGACCGCGTCGAGGAGCGGGACGTCGCGTGGCCCGAGCGGCCGAACGCCCGCGAGGATCCGATCGAGCGCTTCGTCGACGGTGAGGAGCCGATCCGCCGCGCGTGCCGATGTCGGGCTGATCGCCATCAGAGGGTCGAGTCTAGGCAGCGCGGATCAGCGCGTGAGCCCGCTCCTACGCGCACACTCCGCGACCGCCGTCGCGATCGCGGGCACGACCTGCGGATCGAAGGGCGAGGGGAGGATGTACTCGGCGGAGCGCAGCTCCGGCGTGACGACGCCCGCGAGCGCCTCGGCCGCCGCGACCTCGACGTCGTCCGTGACGCCCGTCGCGCGCGCGTCGAGGAGGCCGCGGAAGACGCCGGGGAACGCGAGCACGTTGTTCACCTGGTTGGGGTGGTCGCTGCGTCCCGTGGCCATGACGTCGACCTCGGGGCCGGCGACGTACGGGTCGATCTCGGGGACGGGGTTCGCGAGCGCGAAGACGATGCGCGGCCGCGCCATCGTTCGGACGAGGTCGATCGAGAGGAGGCCGGGCCCGGAGACGCCGACGAACGCGTGCGCGCCGGCGATCGCGTCGGCGAGCGTGCCGTCGCGGATCGTCCCGAGCTCGCCGACGAGGGCGCGCTTCTCCGGCGCGAGGTCGATGCGCTTCGGGCCGACGATCCCGTTGCGGTCGACGACGACGATCTCGCGCACGCCGGCGCGGTGGAGGAGCCGCGCGGTCGCGATCCCCGCCGCCCCCGCGCCCAGGAGCACGCAGCGCGTCTCGTCGAGCGGGAGCCGCACGACCGCCGCCGCGTTGCGCAGTGCCGCGAGGACGACGATCGCCGTCCCGTGCTGGTCGTCGTGGAAGACGGGGATGTCGAGACGCCGCCGGAGCTCGCGCTCGACCTCGAAGCACGTCGGCGCGGCGATGTCCTCGAGGTTGATCCCGCCGAAGGTCGGAGCGACCGCCTCGACGGTCGCGACGATCTCCGCGCCCGAGCGCGCGTTCAGGACGAGGGGGAACGCCGAGATCCCAGCGAGGTCGCGGAAGAGGAGCGACTTGCCCTCCATGACGGGCAGCGCGCCGAGCGGACCGATGTCGCCGAGCCCGAGGACCGCCGAGCCGTTCGAGACGATCGCGACCGTGTTGCCGCGCGCCGTGAGCGTCCACGCTTTCGACGGGTCCTGCGCGACCGCCTGCGACACGCGGCCGACGGCCGGTGTGTACACGAGGGAGAGGTCCTCCTTCGTGCGGACCGCGATGCGCCCGCGCATCTCGACCTTCCCGCCGAGGTGCAGCTTGAACGCGGCGTCGGAGATGTCGCGGACCTCGACGCCGTCGAGCCCGTGGAGCACGTCGGCGAGGTGCGCGGCGCTCGCCTCGTCGGGCATATCGACGGTCACGTCCCGCACGTGGACCTTCGGCGTCGCTTCGACGAGGTCGATGACGCCGAGGCTGCCGCCCTGCTCGGCGATGATCCGCGCGACCTCGGCGAACTGCCCGGGACGATTCGCGAGCGCGAGCCGGAGCACGACGCGGTACGCCGAGGTGAGGACGGGCTTGGTGTGGACGACCACCTCGTCCGAAGTCTAGGTGGGCACGCCTCCGCGCCATGAGGGCGGGACGGACCGCGCGCTCGGTGACCTTCGGACCGTGGGCCGGTGGCGAGGGAGCAGATGCACCGACGTCGCCTTGAACGAGGCGTACACGCTCTCCCCGCCGCGGAGCGCCATCTCGCGGGCCGTCTGGACGGTGACGTGGGCGACGAGCGGGAAGCCGCAGTCGAGGACGATGCGGGCGCGGCGGCCGATCGGCTCGATGCGCACGATCCGCCCGCCGAACACGTTGCGCGCGCTCGAGGCGACCGGGTCGCGCGTGATGACGATGTCGTCGGGCCGTACGCACATGAGCGGGAAGTCGTCGCCCTCGGGCGGCATCGCCGTCACCTCGACGCCGCGGTCGGCGATCCGCAGGTACGTGAGCTCGTCGGTGACCCGCTCGACGTGCGCCGGGAGCACGTTCTCGACGCCGACGAAGGCCGCGATCTCGGGGTCCGCGGGGCTCGCGAACACCTCGTCCGCGCCGCCGACCTGACGGACGCGGCCGGCGATCATCACCGCGACGCGGTCCGCGAGCGAGAGCGCCTCGTCGCGGTCGTGCGTGACGACGATCGTCGCGACGCCGCGGTCGCGCAGGACGCGCGCGAGGTCCGCGATGAGGCCCTCGCGCGTCGGCGCGTCGAGCGCCGCGAACGGCTCGTCGAGCAGGAGCGCCTCGGGATCGACGGCGACCGCGCGCGCGATGCTCACGCGCTGCGCTTCGCCCCCCGAGAGCTGACGCGCGGAGCGATCGGCGAGGTGCGCGACGCCGAGGAGCGCGAGCGCGTCGTGAGCGCGCGCCTCGCGGTCGGCGCGCGGGGCGCCGCGCAGCTCGAGCCCCAGCGCCGCGTTCGCGAGCACGTCCCGGTCGAGGAGGAGCGGGCGCTGGAAGACGACGGCCGTGCGGCGACGGAACGCGTCGACGTCGCGGATCGCGCGCCCGTCGAAGCGGAGCTCGCCGCGCGAGGGGACGAGCGTCGCGAGCGCGAGGAGGAGCGACGTCTTCCCGGCGCCGTTCGGACCCAGGAGCGCGAGCGTCTCGCCCGCTTCGACGCCGATGCGGTCGGCGTGCGCGACGAGGCGATCGCCGCGACGCACGTCCAGGTCGCGCGCCTCGAGCACCGTCACGCCGTTCGCGCTCCGCGCTGCTGCGCCCACGTCGTGACCGCGTTCACCGCGAAGATGAGCACGAGGAGGATGAACGCGAGGGCGAAGGCCGAGCCGAACTCGCCCTTGTCCACGTCGAACACGATCTCCGTCGTGAGGATCCGCGTGTCGCCCTTGATGTTGCAGCCCGTCATGAGCGAGGCGCCGATCTCGCTGATCACCGCGCCGAATCCCGCCATCACGGCCGTGAGGATCGCGAGGCGCGACTCGGCGGCGAGGAGGCGGACCATCTGCCAGCGCGTCGCGCCGAGCGAGCGGAGCTGGAGCGCGAGCATCGGATCGAGGCTCTGCACCGCCGCCGCGGTGAGCCCCACGACGGTGGGAGCGGCGAGCAGGTACTGGGCGACGATCATCGCCTGCCGGGTGCAGAACCACGAGAGGTCGCCGAACGGTCCGGTGCGCCACAGCATGACCGACACGAAGAGGCCGACGACGACGGGCGGCAGGCCCATGCCGGTGTTCGCGAGGGCGAGCAGCACTCCGCGGCCGCGGAAGCGCGCGAGCCCGAGCGCCGCGCCGAGGGGGATGCCGGTGACGATGCTGAGCGCCGTCGCGGTGCCGGTGACGACGAACGACGCGCTCGCCGCCGCGACGAGCGCGGGATCCCCCGTCGCCAGCTTCGCGACGGCCTGGCGCAGTCCGTCGAGGATCAGGTCCATGCGAGCGGCAGCGTCGGCTCAGCCGCCGACGTCGCTGTCCTTCCTGCCGGCGTCGGGGAAGAAGAGCGGCTGGCCGTACTTGTCCACGCCGAACGACCCGATGAGCTTCTGTGTGTCGGACGAGACGAGGTAGTCGGCGAACGCGTTCGCGCCGGCGTTGTTCACCTTCGGGGACTTCGTCGGGCTCACCGTGATCACGTGGTAGATGTTGAGGAGCGGCTTGTCGTTCTCGACGAGCACGTCGAGCTTCAGCGACGACCTGCGCGAGAGGTACGTCGCCCGGTCGGTGAGGATGTACGCGCTCTTGTTGTCCGCGACCGTGAGCGAAGCGCCCATGCCCGTCCCGGACTCGACGTACCAGGGCGAGCCCGCGGGCGCGACCCCTGCCTGCTTCCAGAGCGACTTCTCGAGGATGTCGGTCCCGGAGTCGTCCCCGCGCGAGATGAACGCCGCCTTCGCCGAGGCGATCGCCTTGAGCGCCTCGACCGCGGTCTTGCCCCTGATCGTCGCGGGATCGGCCGACGGGCCGAGGATGATGAAGTCGTTGTGCATGACGAGGAGACGGCGATCGCCATTCCCGCCGTTCATGTACGTCGCTTCGGCCGACGGCGCGTGGACGAGCAGCACGTCGGCCTCGCCCTTGGTCCCCATCGCGAGCGCGGCGCCCGTCCCGACCGCGGTCGTCTTCACCTTGTAGCCGGTCTTGCGCTCGAAGTCGGGGATGAGGACGTCGAGGAGGCCCGAATCCTGCGTGCTCGTCGTCGTCGCGAGGATGACCTCGGGGCGCGCCGGCGGCTGGGCCGAGCCGCTCGGTGCCGCCGCGCCGCCGCACGCGGCGAGCGTGGAGATGAGGACGAGGACGCCGACGACGCGTGTCACGATCGCGACCCTCCCGACGTGAGCTCGATCATCACGTTCGTGGCCTTCACGACCGCGACCGCGGACGCTCCGATCTCGAGGCCGAGGTCGTCGACGGCCTCGCGCGTGACGAGGCTCACGATCCGGTGCGGCCCGGCGAGGATCTCGACGATCGCGGCGACCTTGTCGCGCTCGATGCGCGTGACGACGCCCTCGAAGTGGTTGCGCGCGGACTGCGCCACGACGGCGCGCCGCCTCGGCTTGCGCCCGCGGCGCACCCGGTCCACCTCGGCCAGCGGGATCTCGCGCTGGCCGCCCTGGGTCCGGACGGAGCGGAGCCGCCCATCGGCCTCCCAGCGGCGCAGCGTCGCGACCGAGACGCCGAGCACTTCGGCCGCGCGGCCGATCCGCAGCGAGGCCCTATCGCTATCTTTCGGAGCCATTGAGAGCCGATAAATATATATATTGTCGCGGGAGGCCGTCCGATCAGACTGGCGGGCGATGGCCGTCGACCTCTCCGGGCGCCGCGCGATCGTCACCGGGGCGGCCAGCGGCATCGGGCGCGCGATCGCGCAGGCGCTCGCCCGCGCGGGCGCGCGCGTGGTCCTCGCGGATCTCGACGCCCGGCAAGGCGAGCCCTTGGCGCGGACGCTGGCGGGCTGCTCGTTCCAGCGGACCGACGTCTCCTCGCGAGACGACTGCCGCCGGCTCGTCGACGCGGCCGTCGAGCGCCTCGGCGGCGTCGACATCCTCGTGAACAACGCGGGACTCCAGCACATCTCGCCCGTGGAGGAGTTCCCCGAGGACCGCTGGGAGTACCTCGTGCGGACGATGCTCATCGGCGCGTTCCTGCTGACGAGGTACGCGATCCCGCACATGTACCGCGGGCGCTGGGGGCGCATCGTGAACGTCGCGTCGGTCCACGGCCTCGTCGCGTCGCCGTACAAGTCGGCGTACGTCTCCGCGAAGCACGGCCTCATCGGGCTCACGAGGACGGTCGCCCTCGAGGCCGGGGACAGGGGCGTCACCGTGAACGCGATCTGCCCCGCGTACGTCCGGACGCCCATCGTCGAGAAGCAGATCGCCGATCAGGCGCGCACGAACAACATCGGCGAGGACGAGGTCATCGAGAAGATCATGCTCGCGCCCGCCGCGATCAAGCGGCTGCTCGAGCCGCGCGAGGTCGCCGCCTACGCGCTCTTCCTGTGCTCCGACGACGCGTCCGGCATCACCGGATCGACGCAGGTGATCGACGCGGGCTGGACGGCGCGCTGATCCAGCACAACGTCGGACGGTAGCGGAGGATCGCCCGGCCGAGCACGGCGCGACGCGCCACGACGAGGCGCTCGTGTCCGGGGTGATCGCTCTCGAGGAGGACGTCGTCGCCGTCCAGAGCGCCGACGCGTTTGATGAGCAGTCGCTCGCCGAGTGCGTCCCGCGGGTCGCGGGCCACGACGACGGCGCCTACGCTCGCCGGCAGGCGCGCGTAGAGGATCTCGTCGCCGTGCCGCAGCGCCGGCTCCATCGAGTGGCCCGCGACCCGAACGCGCCCGAGCATCGCTTAGGCCTTCGCCGCCTTGAGGACCCGGGTCTTCTCGGGGCCGCCCGTCTTGCGCCAGACGTCGTCGATCTTGTCGATCATGTCGAGCAGCTTCGCCGCGTCGCCCAAGTCCGTCGACGCCTTGACGACGGACGCCTGCTTCGCCGCCTTCCAGAAGAGCTCGTGGATCTCCGGGAACTTCTCCGTGTGCTCGGGCTTGAAGTAGTCGTGCCACAGGACGTCGAGGTGATGCTTCACGAGGTCGGCGCGCTGCTCCTTGATGACGACGGCGCGCTCCTTGAAGATCGCGTCCTGCGAGCCGTTGTACTTCTCGATGATCTTGTAGCAGGACTCCGCCTCGATCCGCGCCTGCGCCGGGTCATAGACCCCGCAGGGCAGGTCGCAGTGCGCGTACGCGGTCCGCAGCCGGAAGATGCGCATGACGTGCCTCCCCGAAGTGGATGTCGTCGGGTGCTGCACCCGACGTGCCCATAGGATGCCCCCGGTGGCGATCGACGACCTGAAGCGCTTCCCGCCCCGTAGCTGGCTCTTCGTGCCCGCGCTGAAGGCGCGCGAATGGCTCCCGAAGGCGCTCGCGACCGGCGCCGACGCCGTCATCGTCGACCTCGAGGACGCGACGGCCCCGACGGAGAAGGACCGCGCGCGGGAGGTCGTCGCGTCGCTGCGGCTCGGCGTGCCCGAGGGCCGGACGGTCGTCGTCCGCGTGAACAGCTCGCCGCCGGAGCTCGAGGACGACATGGCGGCGGCCGTCGCGTCGGGGGCGGACGGCGTCGTCCTCCCGAAGGCGCAGGGGCCCTGGCAGGTGCGCCGGTGCGCGTGGCTGCTCGAGGAGGCGGAAGCGGCGGCGCGCGCGACGCGCCATCTCGCCGTGCTCCCGATGATCGAGACGCCGCGCGCCGTCCTGCGCGCCCTCGACATCGCCGACGCGCACGAGCGCGTCGCCGGCCTCCTCTTCGGCGGCGGCGACCTCGCCGCGGAGGTCGGCTTCCCGCGCACGCGCGGCGGGGCGGAGATCGACGTCGCGCGCACGCTCATCGCGCTCGCCGCCGCGGCCGCGCACATGGGCTGCGTCGACACGCCCTGGCTCGACCTCCCCGACACCGCGGGCGCGCGCGAGGAGGCGCGTCACGCGCGCGCGCTCGGCATGACCGGGAAGTTCGCGATCCACCCCTCCCAGGTCCCGGCGATCCACGAGGGGTTCGCGCCGAGCAACGAGGAGGTGGCCGACGCGCGGGGGCTCCTCGAGGCCTTCGAGCGGAGCGTCGCGGCGGGCGCGGGCGTGACGACCTATGAGGGACGCATGATCGACAAGCCCGACGCGCTCCAGGCGGAGCGCGTCATCGCGAGGGCGCGCCGCTGATGCACGTCTTCGAGGACTACGCGGACGGCACCGTCGTCATCACGTTCCTGCGCACCGTGATGGTCTTCAAGCGTGGGCACGTGCCCGAGATCCCCCGGCCGGCACCCAAGCCGCCCTCCGGCTGAGCGGGGCCTCGCGCCTCGCCGAAGCCACGAAAGGTCAACGGAGGGCTTGCTTGGCACACGAAATGCAGGCCCGCCGCGCTATACAGTCACGCCCGGCCGACGGGTCGGGCATGGGGGGACGCGATGGCGGAACAGAGCGCCTCGACGGCAACGGTGGAGCCGCCGAGCCAGATGACGATGGGGGTCTACGTCTACTCGATCATCGAGCAGGACGGGGCGCGCAGCTTCGGCAAGATCGGCATCGGCGGCCGCGGCGACGAGGTCTTCACGGTCCACGTCCGCGATCTCGCCGCCGTCGTCAGTCGCAGCCCTCTCGTCGTCTACGACCCCACGAGAGAGAACGCGCTCGCGCACGAGCACGTGAACGAGGTGCTCATCGAGGCCGGCTTCACTCCTGTGCCGATGAGCTTCGGGACGCTGTTCAAGACCGAGGACGACACGCGCGAGTTCCTCAAGGACACGTACGACGCGCTGCGCGACGTCCTCCAGAAGATGAAGGACAAGCTCGAGTACGGCCTGAAGGTGAACTGGGACCGCGACGCGGTCCTGCGCGAGATCGAGGAGACGAACGAGGAGATCCGCCACCTGAAGGCGGAGATCACGGGCGACCAGCAGCGCTCGACGTACTTCGCGCGCATGCAGCTCGGCCGGCTCGTCGAGCAGGCGCTCGCCGACCGGTCCGAGGACTACGTGCGCGACATCTACGGCGAGCTGCGCGACGTCGCGAGCGCGTCGCGCTCGAACAAGGTCATCGGCGAGAAGATGATCATGAACGCGGCGTTCCTCGTGGCGCGCGACGCGGCCGAGGACTTCGACCGCAAGGTGCAGGAGATCGCGAAGCGGCACGAGGGAAAGCTGACGTTCCGGTACACGGGCCCGTGGCCGCCGTACAACTTCGTCACGATCCGCCTCCAGCTCGAGCGCTCGGCGGGCGTGTAGTGAACGAGCCACGAACGTGCTGCTGAAGCTCCTCGCGTTCCCGGTGACGCTGCCGGCGTCGGGCATCCGCTTCGCGCTGCGCACGCTCGCCGACGTGGCCGAGCAGGAGATGAACAGCGAAGAGCCCGTGAAGGAGGAGCTGCTCGAGCTGCAGCTCGCCCTCGAGGAGGGCGCGATCGAGGAGCGGGCCTACCGCGCGAAGGAGACCGTCCTCCTCGCGCGGCTGCGCGAGGTCCGCGAGCGAAAGCGCGCGCGGGCCGGGACGGATGAGGCGGCCGAGGGCGACGCGCGCGTCGTCGTCGAGCTCCCCGAGGAGCTGCGGTGAGCCTCGTCTGGGTGTACGCGATCGCCGGCGCCGACGGCGCGTCGTGGCGCGCGCCGAAGGGGCTCGAGGCGGGGCAGGTGCGCGCGATCGCCGAGGGCGACCTCGCGGCCATCGTGAGCGACGTCCCCGCCGGCGACTACGACCAGCCCGCGCTCGACGCGCGGGTCGCGGAGTCCGCGTGGCTCGAGCCGCGCGCGACGGCGCACCAGAGCGTGAACGCCGAGGCGCACGCCGCGCTGCGCGCGACGCTCCCCGTCCCGTTCGCGACGATCTACCGCGGCGAGGAGCGCGTGCGCGCGATGCTGCGCGAGCGCGAGGCCGAGCTGCGCGCGAAGCTGCGCGCGCTCGAGGGCCGCTCCGAATGGGTCGTCGGCCTGTACCGCGACGCGGTGCAGGCCGCGGAGCACCTCGCCCGGATGCGCGATGCGATGGCGCATCGCGAGCCCGTCCCCGCGGGCCAGGGCCGGCGCTACCTCGAGGAGCGCAAGCGGGCCGGCGAGCGTCGCGCCGAGCTCGGCCGGCTCGACGAGGAGGCGACCGCCGCGGCGCGCGCAGCGATCGCGCGCGTGACGAAGGCCGCGTTCGACGAGCCGATCGCCGACACCTCGGGGGACCTCGTGTCCCGCGCGACGTACGTCCTCCGCCGCAGCGACGAGCGCCGCTTCGACGAGGCGACCGCGCGCTTCAACGCGGACTGGCGCGAGCGCGGGTACGAGCTGCGCGCGACCGGCCCATGGCCGCCGTACCGCTCGAGCCGGGAGGGCGCATGACGACCCGGCGCGACCTCACGCTCCTCGACATCGCCGACCGCCTCATCGACACGGGCGTCTCCGTGACGGGCGAGGCGACGATCTCCGTGGCCGACGTCGACCTCATCTACCTCGGCCTCGACCTCGCGCTGGCGTCGGTCGACCGGATCGGTCGCGACGCTCCCGGCGCGATGGCCGCCGAGCTGCACCAGCACGTGCGGGCGAGCATCGGGGACCGCATCACCGTCGATCCCGACGACGTCGAGCGCGGTCTCGCGAAGCTCGTCCTCACGATCGTCGAGTTCGTGCGCGAGCTCCTCGAGAGGGCGGCGATCCGCCGGATGGACCACGGGACCTTGACGGACGGGCAGGTCGAGCGGGTCGGGACCGCCCTCCTGCGACTCGACGAGAAGGTGGGAGAAATGGCCGCACGCTTCGGACTGCCGCGCGAGGAGCTGCGACTGTCGCTCGGTCCGCTGGGAGAGCTGCGATGACCCTCGACCGCCGCGGGCTGCCGCCCGCCGTGAGCGTCATCGACATCCTCGACCGCGTGCTCGACAAGGGCCTCGTCGTCGCGGGTGACATCTCGATCTCGCTCGCCAACGTCGAGCTCCTCACGATCCGCATCCGCCTCCTGGTGTGCTCGATCGACAAGGCGGAGCAGATCGGCCTGAACTGGTGGCGCTACGACCGCAACCTCGTCGCACCGGCGGTCGCGGCCGCGACCGCGACCGACGGCGTCGCCGCGCTCGAAGCCCGCATCGCGTCCCTGGAACAGCGCATCCCGCCCGCGACCGTCACGACCCCCGCGCCCAGCGCGAAGTCCGCCCGGAAGAGATAGGAGGGTCCAATGCCCGTCGAACGAGCAGCCGGTGGCACCAGCCTCATCGATGTCCTCGATCGAGTCCTCGACAAGGGCATCATCATCGACGCCTGGCTCCGCGTGTCCCTCGTCGGCATCGACCTGATCACCGTCGAGGCGCGCGTCGTCGTCGCGTCGATCGACACGTACCTGCGGTACGCGGAGGCCCTCGGGATCACGACCCCGGTCGCGCGTCCCGCGATGCCGACGCCCCAGCGCGAAGGTCTCGGCGCCGGCTTCGAGATGCCGCTCGCCACGACCGCGCGCGCCGAACGCGTGGAGCGCTAGACGACGGACCCGTTCCTTGCCGCGGCGGCGCCTGCGGAGACGCTGGCGCCGATGCTCGACGACCTCGTCCGGGCGTTCGCGTGTGAGCGCGGGCTCGCGTGCGCGTACGACGGCGCGCGCCGTTCCCTCCGTGGCGTCGCCGGCCACGGCGTACCCGCGCAGCTCGTCGCCTCGCTCGAGGTCCCGCTCGACGGCCACCCGAGCCTCATGGGCGCCGCGCTCGAGACGGGCGCGCCGCAGCGCGTCACCGACGTCGCGAAGGACGGTCGTATCTCCGAGTCGACCCGGCAGGTGCTGCTCGAGGCGGGCATGACGAGCGCGGTCATCGTGCCCATCCGCAGCGAGGACGGCGCGCCGATCGGCGTGCTCGCCCTGTCGCGCGCCACGCCGGTCGGCCAGTCGGAGCTCCGCGCGCTCGCGCGGATCGCGGATCGCACCGTGACGCGCGAGGCCGCCGGGCGTGCGCTCGCGGCGGCGGACACGCACGCGGTCGCGCGCGAGTGGCTGTGGTGGATGGTGAACGCGGTCGACGACCCCGTCGTCGTCACCGACGAGAGCAACGAGATCGTCATGCGCAACGAGCGCGCCGAGCTCCTCTTCCGGGCGCACGAGGGCGACAGCGAGGGGCGCCGCCATGCGGTCTGGATGAACAACTTCCTGTTCACCGCGGCGCTCTCCTCGTGGAAGCTCGAGCCCGAAACGCGCAAGGCGGACCGCGAGGTGACGCTCGTCGACCCGATCGAAGGGACCGAGCTCGTCTTCGAGGTCCTCGCGCGCGCCGCGCGGAACTACCGCGACGGGTCGCGCGGCGTCGTCGCCGTCCTGAAGGACGTGACGCAGCTCCGCCACGTGCACGAGGAGCTCGAGCGCGGCCGCGCCGAGCTCGCGAGCGTCGGCGAGGCCGTGCGCCTCGAGCGCGACCGCCTCGACCTCATCCTGCGCAGCGTCCCGAACCCGATCCTCGTGCTCGGCAGCGACGAGCCGACGACGATGAACCCCGCGGCCGTGCGCCTCTTCGGCCGCTCGGAGCGCTCCGCCCGCGCACGCCAGACCGCCGTCGCGAACTGGACGCGGCTCGTGTCGTTCCTGGGCCAGCGGCGGCTCGAAGGCGGCGCGACGCAGGGCGAGCTCGTCCTCGTCGACCCCGAGACGGAGGAGCGGCTCGAGATGGGCGTGACGCTCGGCGACGTGCGCGACGCGCGCGGCGGCTCGATCGGCGCGGTCGCCGTCCTCCAGGACATCGGGCAGGTGCGCGAGCTCGAGCGCCGGCGGCTGGAGCAGGTGCTCTTCGAGTCCGAGAAGCTCGCGGCGACGGGGCGGCTCGCGGCGTCGATCGCACACGAGCTGAACAACCCCCTCGAGGCGATCCAGAACTCGCTGTACGTGCTCGTCGAGCGGACGTCCGAGAGCGACCCCGACCACGCGTTCCTCGACATCGCGCGCAAGGAGACCTCGCGCATGTCGCGGATCCTGCGCGAGATGCTCGGCTTCTACCGCGCGGCGCCGGAGATGACCGAGGTCGACCTGAACGCCCTGGTGCACGAGGCGGAGGGCCTGCTCGCGAAGCGCATGCGCGACCGCAAGGTGCGCGTCGCCCGCGAGCTGGACCCCGAGCTGCCGCGCATCCGGGCGTCGGCCGACCAGTTGAAGCAGGTGCTCCTCAACCTCATGCTGAACGCCGCCGACGCGATGCCCGAGGGCGGGACGCTCACCGTGAGCACAGCGCTCGCGGCGAGCCTGCTCGTCGGCGTGCCCGAAGCGCGGCGCGTGCAGCTGCAGGTGCGCGATGAGGGCATCGGCATCACGGAGGAGGACCTCCCGCGCATCTTCGAGCCGTTCTTCTCGACGAAGGGCAAGCGCTCGAGCGGCCTGGGCCTGTGGGTCTCGTACGGGATCGTCCAGGCGCACGGCGGCACGCTCCAGGCGCGCAGCACGCCCGGCCGCGGGACGACGTTCACCGCGGTCCTCCCGATCGACGTGCGTGAGCTCGCCGAGATGCCCGCGCCCGCCGGATCCGCGGCCGTCCCGTGAGCGCACGCGTCCTCGTCGTCGACGACGAGCAGAACGTCCTCCTCACCATCCAGGCCGTCCTGCGGATGGACGGGTACGAGGTGGAGACGGCGCGCGCAGCGGGCGAGGCGATCGACCGCATCCGCGCGTCCGAGTACGACGTCGTGCTCACCGACCTGCGCCTCGGCGACGAGAGCGGGCAGGACGTGCTGTCCGTCGTCCGGCGCGAGCGGCCGCAGACGGTCGCGATCATGCTCACCGGCTACGCGTCGCTGGAGTCGTCGATCGCCGCGCTGCGCGAGGGCGCGTACGACTACATCGTGAAGCCGAGCGACCCGGACGAGCTGCGCGCGACGGTGCGGCGCGCGGTCGAGCGCCGCGAGCTCATGCGCCGTCTCGTCCGGCTGCAGGAGCTCGACGAGCTCAAGAGCCAGTTCCTGTCGATCGCCTCGCACGAGCTGCGCACGCCGATCACCGCCGTCTCTGGGTTCGCGCAGCTCGCGCTCCGCACGGTGCGCGCGCGGCTCGAGCGCGCCGACGGCGGCGAGCACGATGAGGATCTCGAGCGGCTCGCGCGCCAGCTCGCGATCATCCAGGACCGGTCGGCGAAGCTCGGCCGGCTCGTCCGCGAGCTGCTCGACGTGTCGCGGATCCAGTCGGGCCGGCTCGAGTTCGAGCTCGCGCCGGTCGACCTGTCCGAGCTCGCGCGCAACGTCATCGAGCAGCACCAGATGACGTCGCCGGGCCGCCGATACGAGGTGGCGGCGCCGGATCGCGCGGTCATCGTCGGCGACCGTGACCACCTCGAGCAGGTCATCGCGAACCTCGTCGAGAACGCCGTGAAGTACTCGCCTGACGGCGGTCCCGTCCGTGTCCGCATCTCGACCGACAGCGTCGATGCGCGCATCGTCGTCGAGGACGAGGGGATCGGCGTCCCGCAGGAGCAGCTCACGCGGATCTTCGACCCGTTCGTGCGCACGACCGAGGCGGAGGCGCACCGCACGCCGGGCCTCGGGCTCGGGCTGTACATCGCGCGCGGGATCGTCGAGCGGCACCGCGGGCGCATCTGGGCGGAGAGCGCGCCCGGCGAGGGCACGCGCGTCCATGTCTCGCTGCCGTGCGGCCCCGCGATGGCGACGGCGCCGGCCGTCGAGATGGAGGCGCGCGCGAGCTAGGCGCTCACCGCGCGTGCCGCGCGACGGTGTCGAGCAGGTCCTCGATGTCGAACGGCTTCACGACGTGCGCGACCGCGCCGATCGCGCGCGCCCAGCCTTCGACGTCGCGCGCCGCGCACAGCGCGACGATCGGCGCGCGCTTGCCGCGCGTCCGGGCATACGTCGTGGCGAACGTCGTCCCGTCGCCCTCCGGCATGACGCGGTCGAGAAGGATGAGGTCGGGCGGCGTCTTCTTCGCGCGGTCGAGGCCTTCCTTCCCGCCCGTCGCGGTCTGGACCTCGTATCCCGCCTCGCTGAGCAGGTCCGACACGAGCTGACGGATCGCGTCGTCGTCCTCGACGATGAGGACCCGCTTGCGGCCGCTCATGGGTCCTTCGCGCGGGTCGCGGCGGGCGCCGCTGCGGTCGCCGCGAGCGGGAGCGAGAGCGCGAATACCGACCCCGTCGGGCCCGTGCTCTCGAGCCAGAGCCGCCCGCCGTGCATCTCCGCGATCCGTCGGCTGATGTAGAGGCCGAGGCCCGTCCCGCCGTACTGGCGCGCGCGCGTCGTCCGGTAGAAGCGCTGGAAGAGCATCGCGCGCTCATTCTCGGGGATGCCGATCCCGCGGTCGGTCACGCGCACGAGCGCGTTCCCTCCCTCGATCCCGACGGAGACGTGGACCGGGGCGCCGGACGGGCTGTAGCGGGCCGCGTTGTCGAGCAGGTTCTGCAGGACCTGCGTCAGGCGGAGCGGATCGGCGTCGATCGCGACCGCCGCGCGCGGCCGCCGCACGTCGAACCGCCGCCCCTCGAGCCCGAGCGACACCTCCTGGGCGACGGCGGCGACGAACGCGCCGAGGTCGACGCGCTCGCGTTCGAGCTCGATCGCGCCCTCGTCCAGGCGCGAGGCGTCGAGGAGCGAGTGGACGAGGTCGGCGAGCCGCTTGCCGCCCGTCTCGGCGTGCGCGAGGAGCTCGTCCATCCGCTCGAAGCTCCCCGCCGTCGCGCGGCGTCGCGCGACCTGGACGTATCCCATGAGCGCGGTGAGCGGGGTCTTGATCTCGTGGCTGGCCATGTCGAAGAACTCCTGGCGCTGGCGGTCGAGCCGGTGGAGCTCGGTGACGTCATGGAACACGACGAGCGCGCCGTCGATGCGGCCGCCCTCGCGGAAAGGGATCGCGTTCACGAGGATGTGCACCGCCGCCCCCGTCACGGGGTTGTCGAGGACGACCTGCTGCGCGCGGACGGTCTCGCCGCGGAGCGCGCGCGTCGTCGGGTGGTCCGACACGCCGAGCTCGCGCCCCTCGGGCGTCCGCGCATGGAAGTACCGCAGCGTCTCCGCGATCCCGACCGGCGCCCCTTCGGCGCCGATGACCGTGCGGTACGTCCGGTTGCGGATGACGGCGCGGCCGTGGCCGTCGTAGATCGCGACCGCGACCGGCATCTCGTCCAGCACGCGCTCGAGCCGCTCGTGGTCGCGCGCGTACGTCTCCTCGATCCGCGCGCCGAGGTAGAGGCCGACGCCGAGCGAAACGATCGTCGCGAGCGTCGCGAGGGCGAGCGAGGTCGTGCGGTGGGGCCCGACCTCGGCCGACCCGATGAGGTACGACTCGAGCGCCAGCAGCGGGACGAGCGTCACGAGGAGCGCGAGGAGCACGCGGCCCCGGATCGTCCGGCCCACGCCTCTCACGGCCGCGATGCTATTGCCGCCGCTCGCTCAGGCCGTCGAACGGCAGGCGAGCGGGCGTGGGACCTCATCGCCTCCTTCGCCGCGACGACCCCGCGCCTAGGTGATGTCGGTCACGATCCGCCGCGCGAAGAACGAGAGCAGCCACTCCGCGAGGAGCGTTCCCCGGCTGCGCGCGCCGACGAGCTGCATGAGGTAGTTCGTCCGCCATACCGTCCAGGCGAGGAAGCCCGAGAGGACGACGTGCACGGGCCGCGCGATCTCCGCCGCCGCGTGCGTGCGGCCGAGCGCGATGAGGTCGCCCTTGCGCCGGTAGTGGAACGTCTCCATCGGCTCGCCGCGGACGGCGTGGACGACGTTCGCGGCGGCGGTCGGGGCCTGCAGCACCGCCACCTGCGCGAGCTGGGGCAGCGGCCGGCCGTCCATCTCGAGCCAGGCCGCGTCGCCGAAGGCGATGGCATCGTCGCGGCCCGCGCGCAGCGCCCGATCGACGACGACGCGGCCGTCCTTCGCGTGCGGGAGTCCCATCGCGGACGCGACGACGGGGTTCGTGCGGACGCCGCCCGCCCAGACGACGAGGTGCGCCGGGACCGTCGCGCCGTCGCGCGTGCGCACGCCGCTCGCGGTCACCTCCGCGGCGAGCGTGCGCAGCATCACGCGCACGTGCAGCCGCGCCAGCTCCGCCGCGGCGATCCGCGCCAGACGCTCGTCCATCGCGGGGAGAAGCCGATCCGCGCCGTCGATGACGGTGATCGAGGGGTCCGCGGAGAGGTCGACCGTCGGATAGATGCGCCGCAGCGTGTGATCCATGAGGTCGCGCATGGACGCCGCGAGCTCGACGCCGACCGGGCCGCCGCCGACGATCACGAACGAGAGGAGCTCGCGCCGACGCGCCCCATCGCGCTCGGCCGCGGCCGCCTCGAACGCGGAGAGGATGCGGTGGCGCAGCCGCCGCGCGTCCTCCATCCACTTCGGCATCACGGCGTGCTCGCGCACGCCCGGCACGCCGAAGTCGCTCGACTCGCTCCCGAGCGCCAGGACGAGGAGGTCGTAGCCGAGATCGCCGTCGGCCGTCCCGACGGCGCGACGCTCGGCGTCGACGGCCCTCACCTCCGTCCGCAGGAAGCGGAAAGGGGCGCGGGCGGTCGGCACGCGCAGCGGGTACGCGACCGCGTGCGGCGGCAGCTCACCGGTCGCGACCTGATAGAGGAGCGGAGTGAAGAGCGAGTAGTTGGAGCGATCGACGACGGTGACCTCGGCCTCGCCCGGCCGCAGCCGGCCCTCGAGCCGGCGCACGAGATGCAGCCCGGCGAACCCGCCGCCGAGAACGAGGATCCGCTTCACGGCCGATCGATCGTAGGCCTCTGATAGCGTCCGCCGGGAGGGAGGACGCCCAGTGGCCAGCGGCGACGAGCTCGCGCTCCCCCGCGGGTTCCGCGACATCCTGCCGACCGAAGCGCGAGAGCTCCACGCCATCCGCGACGGGCTCATGCGCGCGTTCGGCTCGTACGGCTACGTCCCGCTCGAGCCGCCGAGCGTCGAGCACGCGCGCGCCGCGTCGAACGTGGACGAGCGCCGGCTCATCCGGTTCCTCGACCAGGGGAGCCTCCTCGCGCTGCGCCCCGACCTCACGACGGCGATCGCGCGCGTCGTCGCGCAGCGCTACCGCGAGGTCGACGGCGCGCTGCGCCTCTCGTACTTCACGTCCGTGTTCCGCCAGGACCGCTCGATGCGCGGTTCCGAGCGCGAGTACGACCAGGCCGGCGTCGAGCTCGTCGGCGTCGCGGGGACGCTCGGCGACGCCGAGGTGCTCGCGCTGCTGTGCGAGGCGCTCACCTCGCTCGGCCTCCGCGACTTCTCGATCGAGGCCGGGCACATCGGCGCGGTGCGCGCCGTCTTCGGCGCGCTCCGCGAGGACGCGCGCGAGACGGTGCTCGCGCGCCTCCGCGCCGGCGAGCACGCGGAGGCGTTGCGCGAGGCGGCGCGCGTCGGGATGAGCGGGGAGGCGCTCGAGCGCGCGCGCGCGGCGCTCGGCGCGCACGGTCGGGGGATCGAGGGCGTCGACGTCCCCGAGGCGACGGAGCTGCGCGAGGCGATCCACCTCGCGCGCGAGCTGTTCGCCGGCGAGCCTCTGTGGGGCGTGCCGAACCTCTCGGTGATCCCCGCGCTGCCGTACTACACGGGCGTCGTGTTCGAGGCCGTGTCGCCGCACGCCGGCGCGCCGATCGCCGCGGGCGGGCGGTACGACGGGCTGCTCGATCTCGACCGTCCCGCGACGGGGTTCGCCATCGCGGTGCCGCTCCTGCACCAGGCCCTCGTCGCGCAGGGGTGGGCCCCGACCGACGGCGCACCGCTCATCTCCCTTGAGGGCGGGGATGACCCCGCCCGGCTGCGGCTTGCGCGCACGCTGCGCGCCGAGGGTGTCGCCGTGGCGCTCGGCCGCGTCGCCGAGAGCGCCGGACGCCGCGTCATCGCCGTCCGGGTGATCGACGACCACACGGTCGAGCTCGACGGGCGGCGCATGAGCCCGTCCGAGCTGCGGGGTCTCGCGTGACCGCGCTTCGGGTCGCGCTCGCGCAAGGGGCGATCTTCGAGGAGACGAAGCGGGCTCTCGCGGGCGCGGACCTTCCGATCGATGGCCTTGGCGCGGACCGTCGCCTTCTCCTCAAGGGAGAGAGCGTCAACGGGGAGAGCGTCGATTACATCCTCGCCCGTCCCTCCGACGTCCCCACCTACGTCGCGCACGGCGCCGCCGACCTCGGGATCGTCGGGAAGGACGTCCTCCTCGAGTCCGACGAGGACGTCATCGAGCTCGTCGACCTCGGCTTCGGCGTTTGCCGTTTCGTCGTCGCGGCGCCGGAGGGGTCGCTCTATCGCGACCTCGACGAGTACCGCCATCTCGGATCGCTGGAGGTCGCGACGAAGTACCCGCGCGTCGCCCAGCGGCACTTCGAGGCGCGCGGCATCCAGGTCGAGATCATCAAGCTGAACGGCGCGGTGGAGCTGGCGCCGCAGGTCGGCCTCTCCGACTGGATCGTCGACCTCGTCTCGACCGGCCGGACCCTGCGCGAGAACGGCCTCGCGATCGTCGAGGAGATCGTCGCGTGCAGCGCGCGCCTCATCGCGAACCGCGCCGCCTACGCGCGCGAGCGCCGCCGCATCGCGCCGCTCGTCGCGAAGCTCGAGGACCGGGCGGCCAGGGCGCGGAAATGATCGGGGGTGGAAGGGGCCGGAGCCCCCTGCGATGAAGGTGCGCATCGGCACCCTCGCGTCGTTCCGCACGCGCGCCGCCAGACAGCGTCGCGCCGTGCTCGACCCGCGCGTCGTCGACCACGCGCGACGCGTCATCGCGGCGGTGCGCCGGCGCGGCGACGACGCCGTCCTCGCGGAGGTGCGCCGCTTCGACTTCGCCCGCGCCCGCCCCAAGGACCTGTGGGCCGACCGCCGTGCGCTGCGCGCCGCCGCGCGCGCGTGCCCGCCGGAGCTGCGGCGCGCGCTCGACCGCTCCGCCGCCGCGATCGCGAGCGCGCACCGCGCGCAGCGCCCGCGGCCGGTCGTCCACCGCGGGCGCCCGTTCCGCGTCGACCTCGTGCCCGAGCCGCTCGAGCGCGTCGGCGGGTGCGTGCCGCGCGGCGCCGTCGGCTACCCGTCGACCGCGCTCATGATCGGCGCGCCGGCCGCCGTCGCGAGCGTGCGTGACCTCGTCCTCGCGTCGCCGATGCCGCGCGACGGGTCGCTCGATCCGGTCCTCGCGTACGCCGCGATCGTCGCGGGAGCGAGCGGGCTGTACCGCGCGGGTGGCGCCGCCGCCGTCGCCGCGCTGGCGTACGGCACGGCGACGCTGCCGCGCGTCGACGCGATCGTCGGACCGGGGAACGCGTACACGACCGCGGCGAAGTGGCTCGCCTCGGCCGACGTCGGCGTCGACTCGCTCGCGGGGCCGAGCGAGCTCGTCGTCGTCGCGTCCGGCGACGCCGACGCGGCCGCGATCGTCCTCGACCTCGAGGCGCAGGCCGAGCACGGCGGCGGCCCGTACGCGGCGCTCCTCAGCGACGACGCGGACCTCCTGCGCGCCGTCGCCCGCGGCATCGACCTCATCGGCGCGCCCGCCGGGACGATCGGCCTCTACCGCGCGCCGTCGCTCGCCGCCGCGATCGACGCCGCGGCCGAAGCCGCGCCGGAGCACCTCGCGCTCGAAGGCCGCGCCGCCGAGCGGCTCGCCCCGCGCGCGCGACGCGCGGGCGCCGTGTTCGTCGGGACGCGGACGGCGGTCGCGTTCGGTGACTATGCCGCGGGGTCGAACCACGTCCTCCCGACGGGCGGGACGGCGCGATGGTCGTCGGCGCTGCGCGTCGAGGACCTCGTGCGCTGGACGACGCGCGTGACGGCGACAGGCCGTGTGCGGACCGCCGCGGCCGCCGGGGCCGCGGTGGCACGCTATGAGGGCATGCGCTTCCACGCGTCCTCGATGGAGCTGCGCGGATGACCCTGCCCGAGCCGCGCTCCGACCTCACCGGCTTCGCGCCGTACCGGACGCAGCAGATGAACGCCGACGTCCGGCTGCAGGCGAACGAGTGGGCCGAGCCGAACCCGGCCTCGCGCTGGGTCGCGGAGGGCGAGCTCGACCGGCTCCTCCTCAACCGCTACCCGCGCGCCGCGGTCGACCTCCTCGCCGCGCTCGCCTCGCGCTACGGCGTCGACCCCGGCCAGATCGTGCTCGGGAACGGCAGCAACGAAGTGCTCCTCTACACCTTTCTGCTGTTCGGCGGCCACGGCCGGCCGACGCTCCTCTTCCAGCCCACCTATTCGATGCACGCGCGGCTGGCGAGGACCGCGGGCGGCCCCGTGGTCGACGAGGCGATCGGGCTGCCGTACGCGCTGTCGGCGGAGCGCGCGGCCGCGGCGGTCGAGCGCGCGGGCCCGAACGTCGTCGTGCTGTGCTCGCCGAACAACCCGACGGGCACGCTCGTCGGCGAGGACGTCGTGCGCGCCGTCGTGCGCGCGGCGCCGCGGTCGCTCGTCCTCGTCGACGAGGCGTACGCGGACTTCGCCGGCGTCAGCGTCGTGCCGCTCATCGCCGAGCACCCGAACCTCGTGGTGGCGCGCACGTTCTCGAAGGCGCGCGCGTCGGCGGGGCTCCGCCTCGGGCTGCTCCTCGCGCACCCGCTGGTCGCGGACATGTACCGCGGCGTCCAGCTCCCGTACAACGTGAGCGCGCTCACGCTGGCCGTCGCGACGAAGATCGCGCGCGACGAGGAGGCCGTTCGCGAGCGCGTCGAGGATTGCCGCGTCGAGCGCGCGAAGGTCCTGGCGGCGCTGCGCCGCGTGCGCACGGTCGAAACGTTCGACTCGGTGACGAACTTCATCCTCTTCCGCCTGCGCTCGGGCACCACGGAGGACGCGCACGCGCGCTTCCTCCGCGAGGGCGTCCTCGTGCGGGACCTCTCGACGTGGCCGGGCTGCGCGGGCTGCCTGCGCGTGTCGATAGGGACGCCGGCCGAGAACGACCGCTTCATCGCGGCGCTCACGGACGTGTTCGGATGAGGAGCGCGAGGGTCGCGCGCAAGACGAAGGAGACGAGCGTCTCGGTCGCGCTGAAGCTCGACGGCCGCGGCAAGGCACAGGTCGCGACGGGGATCCCGTTCCTCGACCACATGCTCGACCTGTTCGCGACGCACGGGCTCATCGACCTCACGGTGAAGGCGAAGGGCGACCTCGCGGTCGACCAGCACCACACCGTCGAGGACCTCGGTCACGTGCTCGGCGCCGCGCTCGACAAGGCACTCGGCACGCGGCGCGGGATCGTCCGCTTCGCGTCGCTCACCGTGCCGATGGACGAGTGCCTCGTGACCGTCGCGGTCGACCTCGGCGGGCGCGCGGGCTTCGCATACGACCTCGCGCCGACCGAGCGCATCGTGGGGGAGTTCGACACGACGCTCATGCCGCACTTCCTCGAGTCGTTCGCGCGCGCCGGACGCCTGACGCTGCACGTGCGGCAGGAGCGCACCGGGAACCCCCACCACCTGCTCGAGGCCGCGATGAAGGGCCTCGGGCGCGTCGTCGACGTGGCCGCGCAGCGCGATCCGCGGCGGCGGGGAGTGCCGTCCTCCAAGGGCGCGATCCAGTGATCGCGATCGCCGACCACGACCTGGCCGAGGCGGATGGATGATCGCCATCGCCGACTATGGCGTTGGGAACCTCGCGTCGGTCCGGAAGGCGTTCCGCGCGGTCGGCCACGACGCCGAGCTCGTGCGCGATCCGCGGCGGCTGCGCGACGCGCGCGCCATCGTGCTGCCGGGCGTCGGCCACTTCGGCCACTGCTCGCGTGAGTTCCACCGCTACGACCTCGCGCCGGCGATCGCCGAGGCGCGTGAGCGCGGCGTGCCGATCCTCGGGATCTGCGTCGGCATGCAGCTCTTCTTCGAGGGGAGCGAGGAGGCGGATGACGCGCCGGGACTCGCCTTCATCGCCGGCCGCGTGAAGAGGATGCGCGGCGTCCCGCGGCTGCCGCAGATCGGCTGGAACGAGGTGCGCACGCGCGCGGCGCACCCGTGGCTCGCGGCCGCGGACGGCTGGTACTACTTCGTCCACTCCTACGCCGCCGACCCCGACGCCGACCTCTCGATCGCGACCGTCGACTACGGCGGGGAGCGCTGCGCGATCGTCGGCGGCGCGGGGCTGCTCGGCGTGCAGTTCCACCCCGAGAAGTCGGGCGCCGCGGGGCTCCGGCTGCTGCAGAACTTCGCCGAGGCCGTGGCGTGACGCTCGCGAAGCGGATCGTCCCGTGCCTCGACGTGAAGGACGGCCGCGTGGTCAAAGGCGTGCGGTTCACGGAGCTGCGCGACGCGGGAGACCCGGTCGAGCTCGCGCGCCGCTACGACGCGCAGGGCGCCGACGAGCTCGTGTTCCTCGACATCACGGCGTCGGCCCAGCGGCGCCGCACGGTCGTCGACCTCGCCTCGCGCGTCGCCGACGTCCTGTTCATCCCGTTCACCGTCGGCGGCGGCATCCGCGACGCGGACGAGGCCGGCGAGATCCTCCGCCTCGGCGCCGACAAGGTCGCGCTGAACAGCGCCGCGGTCCGCGACCCCTCCGTCATCACCGCCGTCGCGGAGCGGTTCGGCTCGCAGGCGATGGTCCTCGCGATGGACGTGCGCGCGGGCGAGGTCGTCATCGACGGCGGGCGCACGCCGACGGGCCAGGACGCGATCGCGTGGGCGAGGGAGGCCGTCGAGCGCGGGGCGGGAGAGATCCTCCTCACGAGCATGGCGACCGACGGCACGCGGCTCGGCTTCGACCTCGCGCTCACCGACGCCGTCGCGCGCGCCGTGAGCGTGCCCGTCATCGCCTCGGGCGGCGCGTCGGGCCCAGCCGACTTCGTCGCGCTCTTCCAGCGGAGCGCCGCCGACGCCGGTCTCGCCGCGTCGATCTTCCACTACGGTGAGGCGACGGTGGACGACGTGAAAGAAGCGTTGGCGCGGGCGGGGATCGCGGTGCGTCCCGGCACGGGCGGGGGTGGAAGGGGGCGGAGTCCCCTGCGAGCAACGGTGCGTCCGTGAACGTGAAGTGGAACGAGCGGGGTCTCGTCCCGGCGGTCGTGCAGGACGCAGGCACCGGGAGCGTCCTCATGCTCGGGTGGATGGACCGGCAGGCGCTCGACGCGACGCGGGCCAGCGGCGAGGTCCACTTCCACAGCCGCTCGCGCGACGCGCTGTGGCGCAAGGGCGAGACGAGCGGGAACACGCTCCACGTCGTCGACGTGAAGGCGGACTGCGACGGCGACGCGCTGCTCGTCCGCGCGCACCCGAAGGGGCCCGTGTGCCACACCGGCAGCGCGACGTGCTGGGGCGACGACGTCGCGCCGCCGCTCTCGCGCACGCTCAGCGAGCTCGTCGCGCTGCTGCGCGAGCGCAGGCGCGGCCTGCCCGCCGGCTCCTACTCGGCGGAGCTCTTCCGCAAGGGTCGCGGCGCGATCGCGCAGAAGGTGGGGGAGGAGGCGCTCGAGCTCGCGCTCGCCGCAACGACGGAGACGCGCGAGCGCGCGATCTCGGAGTACACGGACCTCCTCTACGCGCTCCTCGTGCTCGCCGTCGACCTCGATCTGGGCCCCGACGAGATCACGGCTTCCCTCGCCGAGAAGAAGGCCATCGCCTCGCGGCGCCCGCCGGCGTAGGAGACCGGGCGCAAGGCGGGTACGATATGGACAATGACTATGATCCAGATCGCGTCCACGGCGCCGCCCCTCGATTCCCCCGAGGCGTCGTGGCTCGCGCTTCGCGTGCTCACGCTCGCCGAGGGAATGGGCCTCCTCCGCGGGAGCGGGCCGATCCGGCGTCTCGACCGCGCCGTGCTCGAGCGCATCGCCCGGACGGCTTCGGCATCCGGTATCGGCCGCGGCGTGCTGCCGAGTCTCCGCCGGGCGGATCGCCCTGAGCGGATCGAGCCGGCGTTGCGGCAGCTCTACGAAGCGCTGGAGCGGTCGCCGGCACCGGCGGCGGAATGGGGAGCGCTGCTGCCGGTCCTCGGACCCGACCTCCTGTCCGAGCTCCTCGGCATCTCGGCGTCGAGCATCCGTCGGTATGCCGGTGCCGCGCGACGGACGCCGGACGCGATCGCGGAGCGGCTGCACTACCTCGCGCTCGTCGTTTCCGACCTCACCGGCAGCTACAACGACCTCGGGATCAGGCGCTGGTTCGTCCGTCCGCGGACGCATCTCGACGGCAGGTCGCCGCGCCAGCTCCTGCGCGGCGACTGGCGCGTCGATGGGGAGAGCGCGGTGCGCGTACGCGAGCTCGCGTACGCGCTGACGGCGCCGATCGCGACGTGATCCTGTTCCGCCGGGTCCCGGATGGCCTCCCCTTCCTGTGGGAACGCCGTCAGGCGCAACCACCCGGCCGCTGGCACCGCGCGGGGGATGGCCCGGTGCAGTACTTGGCCGACACGCCGGACGGCGCGTGGGCCGAGTTCGTCCGACACGAAGAGATCGTCGACGCCGAGGACCTCGCCACGATCCGCGGGACGGTGTGGGCGGTGGAGATGCCCGACGACGGCGCGCTCGCCCGACCCGAGCTCGATCGGACGACGCTCACAGGAGATACAGAAAGCTATGCTGCCTGTCAGGACGAAGCGATACGGCTGCGTGCTCGCGGCGCGAGAGGCCTCGTGGCCCCTTCAGCGGCGCTGTGCCGCGGTGAGGCGCGGGGCGAACGCGTGGCGGATGGCCTACAGCCGGGACCGGACCGCGAGGGGCAGGTCATCGTCCTGTTCGGCGCTCGTCCCGACCTCGTCGGCTGGCGTGCCGCGGTGGGGGCGCACCCGCACGCCGCGCTGCTCGCGAAGGTGCGGCCCCTGGGCTGACCTCGCGCGATCCGTCCTCCTTCGGAAGGTCCGTCAGCTCCGCTCGCCCTCCCGTTAGGGGTGCTCGGCGGAAGGTTCGCTCGGTCAGATCGAGATGATCGCCCTGCCTCGTCCTGCGCCATGTCGAGCCGCGCGCTCCGGCCGATCGCGGTGCACATCGCACCCCCTGCCGCATGTGGCCGTTGACCCTCGGTGACGGCCGGCCATAGCGTCACGCTCTCATGCGCCACATCACCCGCATCGCCATCGCCATCGCCCGCATGGCGCGGGCGCGTGACCGGTTGGGAGGCGGCTAACGCGGGACCAGAGCGAACGGATCCGATGAGGCCCCCACCGGGAACGACCGGCGGGGGCCTCTCTCATTCAAGGGAGGGAACGGATATGGCGATCGAGATGGCATCCAGGCTCGACGCGCGAAGCGTCTCGGAGGCGGCGGCCGCCATCGCGCCGCACGTGCGCCGCACGCCGCTCGAGCGCTCGGAGGCGCTCTCGGAGCTCGCGGGAACGGACGTCTCCCTCAAGCTCGAGAGCCTCCAGCGCACCGGCGCGTTCAAGCTGCGCGGGGCGCTGCACAAGCTCCTGCGTCTTGAGGCGCGCGAGTGCGGCGTCGTCGCCGCGTCGGCGGGCAACCACGGGCGCGGCGTCGCCGAGGCCGCGCGGCTCCTCGGGATCCGCGCGTGCGTCGTCCTCCCCGAGAGCGTGCCGCTCGCGAAGCTCGTCCCCATCCAGCGCACCGGGGTCGAGGTCGTGATCGCCGGCGCCGACTACGACGCCTCACACGACGCGGCGCTCGAGCTCGCGCGGGAGCGCGGCGCGACGTACGTCCACGCGTTCGACGACCCCGACGTGATCGCCGGACAGGGCACGGTCGCGCTCGAGATGCTCGACGACGATCCCGACCTCGACGCCGTCGTCGTGCCCGTCGGCGGCGGCGGGCTCCTCGCCGGCTGCGGGCTCGTCACGCGCGAGCGCGGCGTGCGGCTCGTGGGCGCGCAGGCCGAGGGCGCGCCCGCCTTCGCGCGCTCGCTCGCCGCGGGCGCCGTGGCCGAGGTCCCGGCGCGCACCATCGCCGACGGCATCGCCGTCGCTCGCCCGTCCGCGCTCACGCTGGATCTCGCGCGCGGCTCGGTCGACGACGTGCGGCTCGTCACCGACGAGGCGATCGCGCGCGCGATGCTGCTCCTCCTCGAGCACCACAAGCTCCTCGCCGAGCCCGCGGGCGCCGCCGCGCTCGCCGCCGTCCTCGCACACGGCGCGGCGCTCGGGCGCCGCGTCGGCGTCGTCGTGAGCGGCGGCAACGTCGACCCGAACCTGCTCGCGAAGGTCATACAGCAGGGGCTCGCGTCGGCCGGCCGCTACCTGGCGTTCCGCACGTGGCTCGACGACCGGCCCGGCCGGCTGCACGCCCTCACCGGCGTGCTCACCGCGGCGCGCATCAACATCCTCCACGTCGGCATCCACCGCCTCGGCCCGTACACCACGCTCGGCCGCGTCGGGCTCGACGTCATCGTCGACACGCGCGACCGCGAGCACGCGCGCTCCGTCCTCGCGCTCGTGCGCGATCACGGCTTCCCGGCCGAGGAGATCCTGGACACGCGGCCGGACGGCGGCTCCGTGTCCTGATCCCGAACGGCCCTCGTGGCGCCGACGCTCGCCCGAGAAGATGGTCGGGATGCGCGACGTCGAGCGCTGGCGCAGCAACCTCCAGGTCGAGATCGACGGCGTCGCGATCTATCGCTCGCTCGCGCGCGCCGAGCGCGATCGCACCGTCGCCGCCGCCTACCGGCGCCTCGCGCTCGCCGAGTCGCGCCACGCGCGGTTCTGGGCGAGGAAGCTGCGCGACGCGAGCGCGTGGCGCGGGCTTCCGCGGCCGTCGTGGCGGGCGGCGCTCCTGATCGCGTTCGCCTCGCGGTTCGGCGGGGACGTCGTCGCGCGGTCCGTCGCGGCGCGTGAAGCGGCCGAGCGCGAGCGGTACGAGCATCAGGACGATCCGGAGACGGCGCGTCTGACCGACGAGGAGAGGGCGCACGCCTCCGTCCTCGCGGGGATCACGCGCGAGAAGCTGTCGGGAACCGGTATGGCGCGGCTCGGCAATGCGCTCCGCGCCGCGGTGCTCGGCATGAACGACGGGCTCGTCGCGAACCTGAGCCTCGTCATGGGCGTCGCCGGCGCGGGGGGCACCCCGCACGAGATCGTCGTCGCGGGGCTCGCGGGACTCCTCGCGGGCTCCCTCTCGATGGCGCTCGGCGAGTACCTCTCGGTGCAGACCTCGCGCGAGCTCTTCGAGCGGCAGCTCCTTCTCGAGCGCGAGGCAGACACGTCGTTCGAGCCCTCCCGTCGGGCCTCCTCCGACGACGAGATCGGCGACCTCGGTGGGTCGGCGTGGATCGCCTCGGCGACTTCGTTCGGGATGTTCGCGGCCGGTGCCGCCGTCTCGCTCATCCCGTTCGCCGTCACGTCGGGTTACGCCGCGCAGCTCGCCGCGGTCGCGCTCACCGGCGCCGTGCTGTTCGCGAACGGCGCCGTGGTCACGCTCGTCACCGGCCGGCAGTGGGTGGGCGCGGGTCTGCGCCAGGTCGCGATCGGGTATGCCGCGGCCGCGATCACCTATGGCCTCGGGCGCCTCTTCAACGTGGCCTTCGGTTAGCGCAGCAGCGCGAGCACCTCGTCGTGCAGCAGGCCGTTCGAGGTGACGACCTGCTCCTTCGGCCGCGGCGGGCCGCCGCTGGGCGCGCTCACGCGCCCCCCGGCCTCCTCGATGAGCGGCAGGAGCGCCGCGTAGTCCCACCGCTCGAGCCGTGCGTCGATGGCCGCGTCGATCGCACCCTCGGCAACGAGCGCGTGCTGCCAGAAGTCGCCGAACGCGCGTACGTGCCAGGCCGCGGATGCGATCGCGGCGAGGTCGTGCCCGAGCGTCGCCGAAACGGCCGCGTCCGCGATGCGCGACACCGCGGAGGCGCGGATCCGCTGCCCGTCGCGGAACGCCCCCTCCCCGCGGGCCGCCCACCAGCGGTGGCCGAGCGCGGGCGCCGAGACGACGCCGCACGCGACCTCTCCGTCGCGCTCGAGCGCGACGAGCGTCGCCCATACCGGCACGCCGCGGGAGAAGTTCTTCGTCCCGTCGATCGGGTCGACGATCCAGCGGACGGCCGCGTCGGCGCCGCCTTCCTCCTCGCCGAGGAAGCCGTCACCCGGGCGGCGCGCGGCGACGCGCTCGCGGAGCGCGCGCTCGACGGCGCGGTCGGCGTCCGTGACCGGCGTCCGGTCGGGCTTCGTCTCGACGCGCAGGTCACGCGAGCGGAAGCGCGGCAGCGTGATCGCGTCGGCGAGCGAGGCGAGCTCGAGCGCGAGCTCCAGGTCGGCCACGGGCGGACGCGTCACGAAGAGCCGTAGTACACCGTTCGCGTGGCGATCGAGCGCGGCGCCGACAACGTCGTGGGGAGGCCGGGCGAGGTGCCGCCCGAGGTGCGCGAAGCGATCGCGTTGGCCGCGGGACAGCCGAGCATCGAGACGCTCACGCCGGAACAGGCGCGCCGCCTCCCGGAGCTGCTCGCGCCGGCGCCCGACGCCGTCGCGATGGTGCTGCAGCGATCGATCGCGGGCCCGGGCGGGCCGCTCGCGGTCCGCACGTACCGGCCGATCGGCGTCGACCGGCCCGCGGCCTTCGTCTACCTGCACGGGGGCGGGTGGGTCCTCGGATCGCTCGACGCGTCCGACGCGACCTGCCGGCGGCTCGCGAACGCCACCGGGTGCGCCGTCCTGTCGGTCGACTACCGCCTCGCGCCCGAGCACAGGTTCCCGTCAGGACTCGAGGACGCGTACGCGGCGATCCGCTGGGCGCGCGACGAGGGAGAAGGGATGGGGATCGACGCGCGCCGTCTCGTCGTCGGCGGCACGAGCGCCGGCGCGAACCTCGCCGCCGCCGCGTGCCTCCTCGCGCGCGATCGCGGCGGCCCCGCGCTCGCCATGCAGGTCCTGCTCGTGCCGCCGCTCTGGATGGCCACCAACGCGACCGAGAGCATGCGCGCGAACGGCCACGGCTACACCCTCGACCGTGCGACGATGGAGTGGTTCGCGCGCCAGTACGTGCGCAGCAACGCCGACGCGACCGACCCGCTCGTGTCGCCGTACCTCGCGCCCGATCTGTCGGGCCTGCCGCCCGCCGTCATCGTCACCGCCGAGCTCGACCCGCTCCGCGACGACGGCGAGCTCTACGGGCAGCGGCTGCGCGAGGCGGGCGTCGAGGCGACCGTCATCCGCTACGCGGGGATGATCCATGGCTTCATCGGGATGCCCGTCGAGGCCGCTCGCTCGGCCTTCGAGCACGTCGGCGCGCTCGTGCGCGAGCGGCTGGCGCGAGCTCGCCTGACGCCGGTCTGACGCGATCCGCGCCGACGATGCGCGCATGGCCGCACGCGTTCTCGACCCCGACTCCGGCGCCCTCGTGCTGATCTGCGGCCCGCACTGGACGAGCCGCTGCGGCGCGGGCGGCGAGGACGCGGAGCGCGTCGCCTGCGCCGGCCATCCGGTCCTCATCGACCGCGAGACGCCGCGGGGGCTGCGCACGCTGCGCATCTTCGTCAGCCGCGAACAGCGCACCTGTCCGTTCGGCCCGCTAGAGCCGGCGCACTAGGCTGCGTCCCCTGCGATGACGGCGCCGGGGGTCGCGCTACCCGCGAACGTCACCCTCGCCGAGGCGGAGCGGCTCGCGGCCGAGGCCGAGGCCGCGGGCGCCTCGAGCGTGTGGGTGACGGACCTGCGCCGCGATCCGTACCTCGTGTCCGCCGCGGCGCTGGGCGCGACGACGCGCGCTACGGTCGGGATCGACGTCGCCGTCGCGTTCGCGCGCACGCCCGCGACGACGGCGCAGGCCTCGTGGGACCTCGCCGCGTACGGCGGCGGGCGCTTCATCCTCGGGCTCGGCTCGCAGGTCGGACCGACGCTCCTCTCGCGGTTCGGCGTCGAGGCCGACCGCCCGGCGGCGCGGCTGCGCGACTACGTCCGTGCGGTGCGCGCGTGCCACGACGCGTACCGGCGGGGGCGAGGCCGCTACGAGGGCGACTTCTACGCCGTTCGGCAGCCGGTGTTCTCGCCGGGCGCCGACGATCCGTGGCCCGAGGTCCCGATCTACGTCGCGGGCGTGAACCCGGTCATGACCGCGGTCGCGGGCGAGGTCGCCGACGGCTTCGCGGCCCACATGTTCACGACGGCGCGGTATCTCGACGCCGTCGTCCGGCCCGCGCTCGCGCGCGGCGCCGAGCGCGCCGGCCGCGCCGCGCCGCCGGTCATGCTCCCGCTGGTCGTCGGCCGCGACCGCGCGAGCCTCGCGGCGTACATGAGCGTGTACTGCGTCCCCTCGTACCGACGCGTCCTCGACGAGAGCGGGATGAAGGACGAGATGGACGCGATCCTCGCGGCGATCGCCGATCGGCGGCGTACGGAAGCCGCGCGGATCCTCGAGGAGCGCGTGCTCGACCACCTCGCCGCGACGACCCTGGAGGAGCTGCCCGCTGCGCTCCGTCGCTGGAGCGCGCACGCCGACGCGGTCGGGCTGAGCATGCCGTGGTATGGGATGGACCACGCCGCGCAGGCCCTTCTGTTCCACGACGTCCTCCGCGCGATCGAACGAATGACGTGAAGGAGACGGCGGCGATCGTCGCGCGCGCTCTGAGCCGCGGCCTGCTTCGAGCCCGTCCGGCCCGGCGCCCTGCCGACGCCGGCGTTGGTGGTCGGCACCGATCTGATGCCAAGTGGCATCAGGACGGTGCCGATCGGCATCAAGTTGGTCCCAAGTGGCACCGGATCGGTGCCGAGATCCAACTTCGCCCCGGGGGGAAGCCCCTCGCGACGAGCGCCGATCCTTCCCCCTCGTCTCCCTCGAGGACGTCGATCCTCCCCACCCCTCGCCTCATCCCTACCTCTGCTCAGACGAGCGGTGCGAGATCCACCTCATACCCGAAGGCCCGCGGGCCGACAACGGCGAGGGCCTCGGGCGTGCGCAGCAGCGGATGCGCGGGCAGGCCGAGGACCGCGACGCGATAGCCGTACCGCAGCAGCTCGGTCCCGATCGGCTCGGCGTCGTCCGCGCCGACGACGCACACGAGATCGGGAACGCTCGCGATCACGGCGCCGTCCGCCTCGCGCGCGATCAGATGCTCGTTCTGGAAGTCGATCGCGACCTCGCGTCCCGTGTCGGCGCCCGTCCCCGCGATCCGCACGCGGCCGCGCGCGAAGCCCGCGGTCGTGCGCCGCTCGACGTCGACGATCTTCCCGCGCACGAGCACGCGCCCGCCGGCGACGCCGAGCGCCGCGGCGATCGGGTCGGCCTTGCGCTCGCGCGCCTCGAGGACCGCGCTCCCGAGCCGGAGGGCGAGCGACACGCTGCCCGGGATCGCCGCGCGCTTCACGTCGCGCCCGCGCATCGCGTGCGCCATGCCCGCGCTGCCGCCCATCTCGATGCACCGCGCCCGCGCGGCGCGCTCCAGGTCACGCGCCGCCATCGGCGCGTCCCACACGGTCACCGCGCCCTTGTCGTCGGCGATCGCCGCCGGCGTGGGTGAGACCCCGTAGATCGCGAACGTCTCCATCTGCAGCTCGGGGAACGCGCGGCCCATCCCGTCGGCATCGAGGATGGGCAGGCCGGCCTGGGCGGCGACGGCCATCGGGCGCATCGAGTTCGCGCCGCCGATCTCGACGGAGACGACGGCCGCGACGCGCTCACCGAGCCGCTCCTCGAGCGCGCGCATCGCGCGCAGCTCTTCGTCACCGCGGCGCAGCTTCTCGAACGAGACCGTCGGCGCGCCGATCCCACCGCACGACGCGACGAGCGCGCCGTCGTCGATCCCGCTCACGTCGAGGAGCGGGATCGCGCGGCCGTGCGCGAGGAGACGGCGCACCCACAGCTTCGCGACGGTCACGTTGCCGCCGCCGCCCGTCCCGAGGATGCCCGCGCCCACGGCGATCGCCTCGATGTCGCCCGCGCGGAGCGCCCCGCTCATGCGCGGAGCGCCCCGATGGTCTTCACGCGGATCCGCGCGGCGTTGCTCGGGAGGTAGGTGAGAGGCACCTCGTCCACCTCCGCGATCTCGAGCCGCGCGGGATCCGCGCCGGCCTCGATCGCGCGCTCGGCCGATCGCGCCTTCGCCTCGGCGAGCGCCGCGTCGCGCCCGTCGTCGAGCATGAACACGCGGTCGACCTCCCCCGACGCCTCGGCGATCGCCGCGCCGACCGCGTTCGCGACCTCGTAGTGGTCGGGCCGCACGATCCGCGACGCGCTCGGGAGCGACGGCGGCAGCAGGACGCTGCCGCCGCCGACCGCGATCACCGGCACGGGCTCGGCGCTCGTGCGGACGTGGTCGATCGCCTCGTCGGCCATCGCGTCGATCCGCCCGAGCGCACGCGAGACCGCCGCGCGATCGAGCCCGGCGACGCGCGCGGGATCGCCCATGCTCGCGCGGCCGCCGGCGACGGCGACGTCGCTGGCGGTGAGCGTCGCGCCACCGAAGGCGATCGCCTCCTGCGCGAGCCGGTACCCGACGCTGCGCGGCCCGACGGCGCCGTCACGCACGAGGCTGCCGCCACCGAGGCCGATCGAGAGCACGTCGGGCATGCGGAAGTTCGTGCGCACGCCCCCGACGGACACGGCGAGCCCGGCATCGCGCGGCAGGCCGCGCACGATCGTGCCGACGTCGGTCGTCGTGCCGCCGACGTCCACGACGACGCCCTCGCGCAGTCCCGAGAGGAACGCGGCGCCGCGCATCGAGTTCGTCGGCCCGGACGAGAACGTGTGCACGGGATAGCGGCGGGCGACGTCCGCGGTCATCAGCGTGCCGTCGTTCTGCGTGAGGTAGAGGGGCACGAGGAGGCGCAGCTCGCGCAGCGCCGCCGTCAGGCCGTCGATCGTGCGCGCGGCCAGGTCCGCGAGGCACGCGTTCAGGGTCGTCGCGTTCTCGCGCTCGAGCAGTCCGAGCCGCCCGACCTCGTGCGACAGGCTGCACGCGAGCTGGGGATACGCCTGGCAGACGATCGCCTCGGCGCGGCGCTCGTGGCGGTCGACGACGGGGCTGAACACGCCGACGACCGCGATGGCGCGGTATCCGTCGTCGCGGATGCGCCGCGCGATCTTGCGCAGGTCGGCCTCGTCGAGCGGCGAGATCTCGCGCCCGTCCATCTCGTGCCCGCCGCGGATGACGAACGTGCGCGCGTCGATCGCGGCGCGCAGGTCCGCGGGCCAGTCCTCAAGCGGCGGGACGGAGAGCGTCGCGGGGAGGCCGAGGCGCACGACCGCCGTCGGCGCGAGGCCGCGCCGCTCGACGACCGCGTTCGTGAAGCGCGTCGTCCCGACCATGACCGCGCGGACCGCCGCCGGCGCGACGCCGCTCCGCGCGAGCGCTTCGCGCGCGGCCGTCACGAGGCCCGTCGTCGCGTCGGGCGTGCTCGTCGTCTTCGCCCACGCCAGGACGCGCGGCCCGTCCATGACGACGGCGTCGGTGTTCGTCCCGCCGACGTCGACGCCGATGCGGATCACTGCGCGGCGAGGCTAGTCCCGTCGCGGCAGGACGCGCGGGCCGTGCGGCGTGTCCTCGATCCGCCAGCCGTTCTCGGCGATCTCCTCGCGCAGCCGGTCGGCCGTGCTCCAGTCGCCGGAGGCGCGGGCGCGCTCGCGCGTCGCCACGAGCTCGTCGACGGTGGGCGGCGCCTCGGCCTCGCGCTCTACGTGCGACTCCTCGATCTCGCGACGCAGCTCCGACGCGACCGTGCCGCGGGCATCGGCCATGGTGAACGGGCCGAACTCCGTCAGCGGGATGCGCGCGCCCCTCGGGAACGCGCTCGGCGACCCGCCGCGCACGAGCGTGACGCCGCCGCCGCCCCCCACGGCCCCGGTCCCCGACCCGGGATCCACGCACAGCGCGGCGTGCTCGTCGATGCCG
>CAZSRI010000014.1:0-35844 GCA_964609145.1 uncultured Chloroflexota bacterium | reverse complement strand
CGACCCTGGTACACGACCTGGTCGCGGGAAACTTGAGCCGACGCGTACTGAAGGTGCAGGTAGAGACTGGCCTTGTCGGTCTCAATGTTGTGCTTCAAAGTCAGGAAGTTCGCGTAGTTCGCATATGCGGGGTCGCACGCTCCAGTATTCGAATCAAACTTCGTTCCGTATACCGTCCCATGGTGAGCCGCCGAGACCGTGCCTCCGAGCCCGATCGTGAAGTCGTAGGCGTACTGATCCTGTCCCGCACCGTGCGTGTGAGCGGTGTAGGTCAAGCCGTTCGGATATGGCAGTCGATTGCCGGTCGCCGCGTCAGCCGGCCGAGACTGGGCGACCAAACCGATGACACTGACTGCGAGGACGAGCGCTGTGAGGACCACCTTCACCACGCGCCTAGCATTCGGTTGCGATGGCGGCCCGGATCGAGCCGCCTCTTCGGTCCCAACGTCGGTCATCTAATACCTCCCAGCAGTGCACGCGCGTCCGCCACCGTAGAACTCCGCTCGGCAGCGAGGAAGATGCCGAAACCGGAAGTCGTCCGACTGCAGGCCACTCGACAGTGGGCGCGCTCGCTAGCAGAGAGGAAGTCCGTCGACGCCCATCGCGCGCGCGGCCGCCATATCCGTCGGCTATGCGGCGCGCAGGCGACCCGCTCGAGCTTCCTAGTCGAACATCGCGACCCAGAGGAACCCGGCGATGAGCGTCGGGTTCACCCAGGCGAGAAGGACGGCCGCGTAGGCGACGGCGCCCATCCGCCAGCCGCGCCGCTCGGCGTGGTCGACGAGCAGGGCGAGGCCGAGCCCGAGCACGAACTGGCCGACGATCGCCGAGCCGACGACGAACACGACCGAGTTCCGGAGGACCACGCGGAAGTCGGGATCGCTGAACAGCCGGACGTAGTTGGCGAGCCCGACGAATCGGGGGTTCGCGGCGTCGATGCCGACGAGGGCGAGGTTCGTGAGGCTCGAGTAGAGCGCCCAGAGGGCCGGGCCGACGAAGAAGAGCGCGAGGAGCGCGGCAGCGGGCAGGATCCCCGCCACGTACGCCCGGTCGCGCGCGAGCAGGGCGCTCACGGCGCGGGAGACCATAGGACGCGCTCCCGGCGGCCGCTCGCGAACGACGCGACGCCCGTGAGCGCGATCGCCACGGCGGCCTTCCCGTCCGCTGCCGTGATCGCCGGCAGACGGCCCTCACGCGCTCCGCCCACGAAGTCGGCGAGCTCGGCCGCGTACGCGTCCTCGAAGCGCGCGAGCCAGCCGGGGTCGCCGCGCGCGACCGCTGCGCCCTCGGCCATTCGGACGATGAGCCGCGGCGCGGACCCGGGTGCTGGCTGGTCGCCGATCATGAGCGTCGCGCGCTCGCAGACGATCTCGCAGCGGATGTCGTAGGCGTAGTGCGCGCCGCGGTACGTCTCCGCGCTCGCGAGCGTGCCCTGCGCGAGCTCGAGCGTCGTGAGGGTCGCGCCGGGCACGGCGCCGGGCTCGGCCCCCGGGCGCGCCGCGGCGACGGTGGTCACGCGCACGACCTCGTCGCCCAGGAGCCAGCGCGCGGAGTCGAGGTCGTGGATCGCCGACCCGAGGAGGACCTCCGCGACGTCCAGCGCGGGGGGAACGCGGGCCGGATCGCGGTCGCGGCTGCTCCCCGCGTAGAGGAGCGGCGCGCCGAGCGCTCCGGAGCGGACGATCCGGTGGGCCTCGGCATGCGCCCCGTCGTAGCGGCGCATGAAGCCGATCTGCAACCGTGTTCCGGCGCGGCGGGCCGCCTCGACCACGCGGTCGCAGTCGGCGAGCGTGAGCGCCATCGGCTTCTCGAGCAGCACGTCCTTCCCCGCCTCGAGCGCGGCGACGGCGTGATCGGCGTGGAAGCGGTCCGGCGACGCGATGACGACCACGCGGATGTCGGCGCGCGCCACCAGCTCGTCGACCGAGGCGGCGGCGACGGCGTCCAGGTCCGCCGCGACGCGGCGCGCAACATCCGCGGCCGCGTCGTAGACGGCGACGAGGCGCGTGTCGCCGGCGCCCCCCGCGGCGTGCTCGGCGTGCCGGCGGCCCATGAGGCCCACGCCGATGACCGCCACGCCGATGCGGTCGGAGGCGGAGAGGCGGCTCACGCCGCCCCTCCGGGAGCTGTCGCCGTGCCTACTGCGAGGTGACCTTGTCCGCGCCGAGGGACTGCTGGAGGTCCGCCAGGTACGCCTTCGCCGCGTCGTCCGGACCCATCTCGCCCGTCGCCACGCGGCCGGTCGCCTTCTGGATCGCGATCGAGACCTTGCCGAGGTTCGGATCCGGCGGGAGGAACTTCGCCTTCTCGAGCGACTTCGTCGAATCGAAGAGGAACTTCTGCGCCTTGAACTCCGCCATCTCCGCGGAGTCGGTGCGCGCGACCGGGTGCGGGTCCTCGATGTTCAGCTTCGCCACGGTGTCCGCGTTGTTCCAGGTCTTGATGAACGCCCAGGCGAGGTCCTTCGCCTTCGATGCCGCGGTGATGTACCAGCAGGTCCCGAGGCCGCCGATGGTGAAGGACGGCCCGCCCGCCTCCGTGGGGTGCAGGAGGTAGCCGACGTTCGCCTCGGTACCGGCCTTGTCCTTGGACTGCCAGCCGCCGTACACCCACCCGCCCTCGAACAGCAGGGCCAGCCCGCCGTTGCCGAGCTTCTCGCGCATCGCCGTCCACGGCTTCGTCGTCGTGAGGATCTCCTTGGGCGAGAGGCCCTGGCCGTAGACCTTCTGGTAGTACGCGAACGCCTTACGGATGGCGGCGCTGTTGCCGATCCACTTGCCGTCGGCCGTGAGGACCTCGCCGCCGTAGGCCCAGACGAGGGGCACGAAGGCGTGGTCCCGCGCGCTGTTCTCGGACGCCGTGCCGGCGTAGAGCGCGTACGGGATGACGCTCGAGTCCTTCGACTTCACGCTGGCCGCCGCGGTGACGACGTCGTCGAGCTTCGTCGGCGTCCAGTCCATCGGAAGCCCGACCTTCATGAACTCGTCCTTGCGGTAGTAGAGGAAGCGCGTGTCCATCCCGTACGGGATGGCCCACACCTTCCCCTTGTAGGTCGCGCCCTTCTTGATCGAGTCCGGGTAGTACTTCCAGTCCGCCCACTCGGCGACGTACCTGTCGAGCGGCTCGATGTAGTTGGCGTCGGCGAGCGCGCCGATCTGGTCGCCGCCGACGTGGATCACGTCGGGCGCCTGGCCGCCCTGCAGCGCGAGGAGGAGCTTCGTCATGAAGTCGCCGCTGGGGATCTTCTGTAGGTCGACGTTCACCTTCGCACCGGGGTTCGCCGACATCACCGCGGCCGCGGCCTTGTCGACGTACGGCGGCTTCTTCCCGAGCTCGTCGGGGTACGAGACGGTGATCGTGCCGGTGAGGCCCTTCGCCCCCGTCGGGGCGGCGGTGCCGGCGCCGGATGGCGAGGCGCCAGGGGCCGCGGCGGGTCCGCACGCGGCGATGACGGAGGCCACCGCCGCGGTCTTCAGCAACGCGCGACGCGAGTACCTGGTCATGCTCCCCTCCTTTTCTGGGACGATCCGCGCTGGCAAGGTCCGGAGCATAGTCCGGCCCTCTCCTGTATCTATCCTCCGACCGACCGAAGTGATCGATCTGGCGCGGCAGGACCTCGACCGCGTCGTCGCCGACGCGAAGCGCGTCCTGGCGCGGAACCGGCAGCGCGGGGTCTCCGCGTGGGACGGGCGCCGCTACGACTTCGTCTGCCCGTCGCCGACGACGTACCCGTTCCAGTGGCTGTGGGACTCGGCCTTCCACGCGATCGCGCTGCTCCACGTCGATCCCGAGCTCGCGAAGCAGGAGATCCGCTGCCTGCTCCAGGCGGCGCAGCCCGACGGCTTCATGCCGCACATGATCCTCTGGGAGAAGAGCGCGCACGGCCCCGCGCTCGCGGAGTACTCGATCCGCCTGGCGCATCCCTTCTACACGGCGACCGTGCAGCCGCCGGTCCTGGCACGCTCGGTCGAGCGGATCCTCGACGCGACGGGCGACGTCGCGTTCGTCCGCGAGGTCCTGCCGCGGATCCTCGCGATCTTCCGCTGGTGGGGCGACGTACGCGACCCGGATCGCGACGGCCTCGTCGCGATCGTCCAGCCCGACGAGTCGGGGCTCGACGCGAGCCCGAAGTACGACCAGGCGATGGGCGTCGCTCCCGGTCCGCCGGAGGCGGTCCTGCCGGCGCTGCGGCGCTCGATGCAGCGGCTCTTCCGCGCGTACGAGGGCCTGGGGCCGCGCGGCGAGCCGCTCGCCGACGTGTTCCTCGTCGAGGACGTCATGGTGAACTCGATCTACGCCGACGGCCTCCGCGCGCTCGCGGGCCTGTGCCGCGCGGCCGGGCGCCAGGACGACGCTGCCGCCTGCGAGGAGGGCTACCGCGCGACGCTCGCCGCGCTCGTCGCGAAGAGCTGGGACGCCGATGGCGCGGCCTTCTGGGACCTCTCGGGCGGGGCCGAGCACCCGGTCCGTGTGCTGACCTCTTCGATCTTCTTCCCGCTCATCCTCCCCGATCTCGACCGCTCCATCGCACGCGCGCTGGTCGAGCGGCATCTGCTGAACCTTCGCGAGTTCTGGCTGCCGTACCCCATCCCGTCGGTCGCCGCGACCGAGCCCGCCTTCGATCCGGGGTGGAAGACCGCGACGACGTGGCGGGGGCCGACCTGGGTGAACGTGAACTGGTACCTCTACCGGGGCCTGCGGCAGCACGGCTTCGCCGACGAGGCTGAGGAGCTGCGCCGCAGGACCCTCGCCATGGTCGCCGCGAGCGGCATGCGCGAGTTCTTCGACCCGCTCACCGGGCTCGGCGAGGGCGCGGTCGACTTCGGCTGGACGACCCTGGCGCTGGATCTCATTCAATAGCCCTCGGCTCGCTTCGCTGGCTCGCGGCTAGCCGCTCCGCTCCTACGGACTGGCTCGGACCGGCAAAGCCGGATCCCCGCTCGACCTGGCCTACTGCGCCAGCGCGGCCAGGAGCGCCGCGAGGCCCTGCTGACCGCGGACGCGCGCGCGCCGGAGCGCGAACATCTCGTTGCTCGACTGCACCGAGCCGCCGTCCTTGCGGTACGCGCCGAGGTAGCCGCAGGCGGTGAGCGCGGCGGCGGGGAGCGGCAGGTAGTAGCCGGAGGGGTAGATGAACTGCCGGACGTCCTTCCCCGTCCATCCGCTGATGATCCGCCGCGACGTGCACAGCTGGTACGCCTGCTCCTCGTACGGGAGCGGGCTGAGCGCGACGTGGTCGGTCGAGTGCGACTCGACGTCCATGCCGGCGTCCGAGAGCGCGCGGACCTGATCGTGCGTCAGATAGCCCGGACGGTCGACGAGGTTCGCGACGACGGCGAACGTGCCGACCATGCCGTACTTCTTGAGGAGTGGGAGCACGACGTCGTATGCGTCGGCGTAGCCGTCGTCGAACGTCAGGAGCACGGGCTTCGGCGGCAGCGGCGCGCCCGCCGTGAGCGACCACCAGAGGTCGGCCGCGGTGATCGCGTGGTACCCGTTCTCGACGAGGTACCGGAGGTGCGCCTCGAAGTCCGTCGGGCTCACCGTGAGGTCCTTCCGCAGCGCGTCGGCGTTGGGCGGGAGCCACTCGACGTAGTGGTACATGAGCGCGCTCACGCGGATGGTGCGCGAGCCGTCGGCGGCGGTCGCGGGGTAGTAGGTGCGCGCGACGCTCGGCGACGGCGGGGCGAGCTGCGGGAGCGACACCGGCGACGTGTCGTCGCTCTTCACGACGACCGTCCACGACACGCCCTCATCCTCCATCCACGTCGTGCCGTCGATGACCGGCCGCAGCGAGAGGCGGTACGTGCCCGGGGCCGCCGGGGCGCGCAGCGTGAACTCGAACCACGAGACCTGGCCGGGGCCGATGTACGGCGCGGACTGTGGGGCCACGCGCGCGGGTCCGAGCCACCCGACGTCGACGCCGCCGAGCACGCTCGGCTGGTCCTGGCCCGGGTCGGGCCCCCACGTGCCGAGCGCGGCCGCCGCGCCGGGGACCCCGGCGTACCAGCCGAGGGTCCCCGTATTCATGAAGCCGACCGTGGCGCGGACCGTGCGACCCGGGCAGAGCACGGCGGACCCGGTCTGTCCCCACCACGCCGCGTGGTAGCCGGGGATCCCGAGCTCGACGGCGGCCGGCGGGGCCATCCCCGGTCCCACGACGTCCGTGCATGTCGCCGCGGTGGTGCCGGTGCCGGGCACGGTCGACGACGCCGCCGCCGGGACCGGCAGCAGCGCCGCGATGACGAGCGCCATCGAGACCAGGACCGGATGCGGCATCCACACCACCTCGACCGGGCAAGCGTATTAGGAACGCTCGGGAAGCACGAACGGGACGCCTTCGCGGACGTCCACCGCCAGCCCCCCGCCGAAGGCCGAGGCGACGGTGTCCGCGGTCACCACCTGCAACGGCGCACCGTCGGCCGCGACACGCCCGGCGGCGAGCACGACGACCCGGTCGGCGAGCCTGGCGGCGAGGTTGAGGTCGTGCAGCACCGCGATCACCGCCACGGATCGCGACCGGGCGAGGGCCCGGATGAGCGCGAGCGTCGAGCGCTGATGCGCCGGGTCGAGGTGTGCGGTCGGCTCGTCGAGCAGCAGGACGTCCGTCTCCTGGGCGAGCGCCATGGCCAGGACCGCCCGCTGGCGCTCACCGCCCGAGACGAGATCGATCCGGCGCTCGGCGATCGGCACGAGCTCCAGCTCGTCGAGGGCGCGCTCGACCGCGTGGACGTCGTCAGCGGTCGCGATGCCGAGCGGCCCGAGGCGCGCGGTGCGTCCGAGCGCGACGATCTCGCGCACGGTGAACGGGAAGATCGTGTCCGATGTCTGCGGCACGACGGCGATGCGCCGCGCGAGCGCACGGCGTTCGAGCACGCGGAGGTCGCGTCCGTCGACCGTGACGCGCCCGGCGGTCGGCCGCAGCAGCCCCGCGAGGCAGCGCAGGAGCGTGGACTTCCCCGCTCCGTTCGGACCGACGAGCGCGACGAGCTCGCCCGCGCGCACCGCGAGGTCGCACCCCGTCAGGACCTCGCGCGGTCCGTAGCCGGCGCGCAGGCCCTCTGCCGCGATCAGGGGACGGTCCTCCGCGCGGTGCGCATGAGGAGCGCGAGGAAGAATGGCGCGCCGATGAGGCCGGTCACCACGCCGACGGGGAGCTCGGCGGGCGCGAGCGCGACGCGCGCCCCCGCGTCCGCCAGGACGAGCGCCGTCGCGCCGGCGAGGGCGCACACGATGACGAGCGGTCGATGCGCCGCGCCGACGACGGCGCGCGCCGCATGCGGGACGACGAGGCCGACGAAGCCGACGAGGCCCGCGAGGGCGACCGCGGCACCGGCGAGGAGGGCGGCGGAGCCGAGCACGAGCGCCGTCGTGCGATCGGTGTCGACGCCGAGCGTCGCGGCCGTCTCCTCCCCGAGCGCGTACGCGTCGACGCGCGGCGCGAGGAGGAGCGCGAGCGCGACGCCCGCGACGACGACCCCCGCCGCGACGCCGAGCTCGGTGTTCGAGCGGACGCTCACCGCGCCGACGAGCACGTCGATGACCGAACGCAGCCGCAGCGAGAGCCGGTCGCTCGCGACGAGGAGGAGGGTGACGAGGGCGCCGGCGAACGCCGTCATCACGATCCCCGCGAGCAGGAGCGTGAGCACCGTCGTGCGTCCGCCGAGGCGCGCCATCTGCCAGACGATGGCGACCGCCGCGAGCGCACCGGCGAACGCGGCGACCGGCGCCACCGGACCGGCGCTCGCGCCGCCGACCGCGATCGCCGCGACCGCGCCGAGCGCCGCGCCGGCCGAGCTGCCCGTGACATAGGGGTCGGCGAGCGGGTTGCGCGTGAGGCCCTGCAGCAGCGCGCCGGCGACGGCGAGGGCGGCGCCGACGAGCGCCGCGGCGAGCACGCGCGGGAGCCGCAGGTCGCGGACGATCGTCGCGCTCGGCCCGTCGGCGTTGCCCGTGAGCGCCGCGACGACGTCGCCCGGCGACAGCGCGACCGCGCCCACGAGCACCCCCGCGACCACGCTCGCCGCGAGCGCCGCGACGAGCACGGCGGCGGCGAGCGCGGGCCTCACTTGAAGAGCTCGGGATGGAGCAGCTTCGCGTACGCCTCCGCGGCCTCGCCGACACGCGGCCCCGGCCGGCTCACGAGGCTGTCCGAGACCGGCACGATGCGTCCGCTCTTCACGGCGGCGATGCCCGACCAGCCCGGCCGCGCCGCGACCTGCTCGGCCGTGACGCCGTAGTCGGCGTCGGCGAGGACGATGACCTCGGGGTCGGCGCGCACGACCTCTTCGAGCGACAGCTGCGGATACGGGGAGCTCGCCGTGGCGGCGACGTTCGCGCCGCCGGCGACGTCGATGAGCTCCGAGATGTACGAGCCGGGCCCGGCGGTGAACGGCTTCGTCGGGTCGGACGCGTCGACCTCGTGGAACACGCGCGGCCGCTTCGCGCTCTTCGTCTTCTCGCGCACGGCGTCGACGCGCTTCTCGAGGTCCCACGCGAGCTTCTGTCCGTCCGCGCCGACCGCCGTGCCGAGCAGCACGGCGGTGCGGTACACGTCCGCGAGGCTCTGCGGATCCACGATCATCACGGTCAGCCCGGCGCCGGCGAGCTTCTCGATCGTGCCGTCGGAGAACTTGATCGTCACGACGAGGTCCGGCTTCAGCGAGACGACCTTCTCGACGTTCACCTTCACCCCGCCGACCTTCTCTTTCGCCTGGGCTTCCTTCGGGAAGTCAGAGAAGTCGTCGACGCCGACGACGCGGTCGCCCGCGCCGAGCGCGAACAGGAACTCGGTGTTCGAGGGCCCGATCGAGACGATGCGCTGGGGCCGCGTCGCGATGGTCGTCGAGCGGCCCTGGAAGTCGACGACATTGGCCGGGAACGCGATGGTCGCCGACGGTGAGGACGACGTCGTGACGACCGACGTCGTGCTGGGCGGGGTGCCCGCTCCCGGAGCGGTGCACGAAGCGAACGCGAGCGTGAGGAGGAGACCGAGGAAGCCGCGTCGCGTGATGTCCATCTGACCGCCACCTTTCTGCGGAAGGTGTTATGGCCGCGGGCGGGACATCAGGCGACCCGACTCGAGGACGAACGCCCTCACACGGTGGCCAGACCGTGCCGGACTCTCACCGGCTTCGCTGAAGCCCCGCCTATTCCGACCCTCGGTCGGGCAAGGCCCTCCCTCGGGCTCGGGTGCTCGACCTCGTCGCTTCGGCATTCGCCTCAGCGCCTCGGTCTGCGCGCCCGAGGACGATAGACCCTTACGCCTCGACGCGCTCCGCCGTGTAGCGGACCTCGTCGCGCAGGTGAGCGCCGAAGAGGCGCTGGAGCGTCATGACGTGGGCGCACAGCCCGTGCGCCTGGAAGTGGTCGCATTCACAGACCCATTCATCTCCCCGCAGCGACACGCGGTGCGTCCCGTTGTTGCCGCGGAAGTCGACCTCGAGCCCGGTGACCCGGATGCGGTCCGGCTCGTCGGCGTAACGCTTCGCCTTCTCGACCATGGAGATGAGGCTGGAGTGCATCGGCTTCCTCCTTCAGGCTGTGGAAGTTCTCACGCGTCCCGTGCTCTGAGGGGATGTTGCCCGCGCGCAGCGATCCTTTTTGGACTCAGATCCGCTGCACTCGAGGAGCGCGTCACCTGGAGCAACCATACCGCTACCCAAAAACGACCGGATCTAGGCTCCTGAGCGCTCGAAGGCCCGCCAGGCATCGAGGCCGTGCACCGTCGACGGCCACGCGAGCTCCTCGATCGGCGGGACCTCGTCCCGAGCGAAGAAGCGCGCCTCGCTGACCTCTTCGGGCGCGGTCCGGAGAGCGCCGCCGACGACGTGCGCGCGGTACGTGACGATGAGCACCGGCGTATCGGCGCGCCGATACGCGGCGAGGAGCCCGTCGAGCTCGATCCGCAGCCCGGTCTCCTCCGCCGTCTCGCGCACCGCCGTCTCCTCCGGGGTCTCCTCGCGCTCGAGAAGCCCGCCGGGGAGCGCCCACCGCCCCTCGCGCGGTCCGTACGAGAGCCGCACGAGCAGCACCCCGCCGTCGCGCTCGACGAGCGCGTTCGCGCCGACCTGGAGGTGCATGAAGTCGGCGAACCCGCAGACCGGGCACGCCGGTCGATCACGGCCGTCGATGCGCTTCGGCTGGAGGCGCGTGCCGTCCCGCGGGCAGAAGGCGAAGGCCACGAGCTAGGGCCCGCTCGGTATCCCGCCTTCGCGAGATACACGCTCGAGGCTGGTGGACCGGGTCGGCCGCGCAGAGCCCGAGCCTCGCGCGATCACGCTTTGGCGAGACGGTCCTTGAGGAAGTCGATCGAGCGGTTCGGCGACGGATCGGCGCCGTTCAGCAGCGCGACGTAGAAGGACACGTGGTCCGTGTAGTACGTCGCCTGGAGCACCTCCGAGAGCAGGCTCGATCCGGTGAGCTCGATCGAGTGGTGCTCGATCCCCGCCTGGTCGAGGAGCTCTTTCGTGACCTCCCATCGGACGCGGTGCCGCCCGCTGTCGGCGGAGCTGCGCAGGAGGAGCACCGCGAGCGCCTGCTTCGCGATGCCGGGATGCGGGAAGCCGACGACGGCGTTGTGGTCGAGCTCCGGGAGCACGTCGAACGCCGCCCAGTTCTTCGCGTTCTCGTTCCACTGACCCTTCACGCGCCGCGCCATGACGCCCATCGCGCCCGCGCCGTACACGAAGACGACGCGCCCGGCGAGCGCCATCGCGAGCTTCTTCGCGTCGTTCGAGCGCGCGCCCTCGTGCACGCGCTCCTGCAGCTTCGCGACGTCGGCGAGCGCGGCGTCGACGTCCTTCGCCATGTCGCGCACGAGCCCCATGCGGACGAGGATCCCGAGGACCAGCGTGAGCGAGTAGCCGAGCGTCGCCCGCGGGCGCGCCGCGTACGCGAACGTGACGAGGGGAGAGCTCGCGGCGGTCGCGAGCTCGGCGAGGCGTCCGCCCGTCGTGATCGCGACGATCTTGGCCCCGCGCTTGCGTGCCTCCTCGAACGACGAGAGCGTCTCCTCGGTGTTGCCGGAGTACGACGACGCGATGACGAGCGAGTCGCGCCCGACGTACGCCGGGAGGCCGTAGTCGCGGTGCACCGTCATCGGGACGGCGAGCTCGCCCTGCGCGAGCGCGGCGGCGAGGTCGCCGCCGATCGCGGAGCCGCCCATGCCGCTCACGACGATGTTCCGCACGTCGCCGTACGCCGGCGGGATGCTCGCGCGGCCGGCGATGGCCCACGCGTCGCGCACCTGCTTCGGCAGCTCCTTGATGCGCCCGAGCATGTCCTCGGGGTCCGCCTGCCTGATCCGTTCGACGGTCTCGATGACGCTCGTGTCCATCACTGCACCTTCTCCTCGCATGGGGGCTACGCCCGCCTTCCACTCCCCGCGTGATCGACGCCGATCATCCGCTGGCCCTCCGCGAGCATCGGGGCGAGGTCCTTCTCGTCCCGCGTCTCGCTGTACACGCGGACGAGCGGCTCGGTCCCGGAGAGGCGCAGCAGGAGCCATGAGCCGTCGTCGCGGAAGAACTTCGTGCCGTCCTTCGTGTCGAGCATGACCTTCTTCTTCACGCCCACGCCGGCGAGGGATGCCGGCTGCGCCTCCGCGAGCGCGGCCATGATCCTCGTCCTCTTCTCCCCGTACTCCGCCGCGTCGAAGTGGACGTCGACGCGCTTGTAGGCCGACGGTCCGGCGAGGTCCATGAGCTCCGCGATGAGCTCCGACGGCTTCTTGCGCGTGCGGAGCATGAAGTCGAGGAAGAAGAGATCCGCGACGATCCCGTCGCGCTCGGGGAGATGCATCGCGAAGCCGAACCCGCCCGACTCCTCGCCGCCCATCATCGCGCCCGTCTCCTGCATCTTCGGCCCGATGTACTTGAAGCCGACCGGCACCTCGTAGACCGGCACGCCGAAGCGCTCGCCGAGGCGGTCGATCATCGAGGTCATGTTCACCGTCTTCACGACCGGCCGGCGCAGCTTGCGCACCTCGAGCAGGTACCACATGAGGAGCGCGTACACCGTGAGCGTCGTGACGAAGCGCCCCGTCTCGTCGGCGAGGCCAGCGCGGTCGGCGTCGCCGTCGACCGCGAGGCCGACGTCGGCGTGCTCGGCGGGGACGCGCGCGAGGAACTCGTTGATGTTCGGCGGGATCGGCTCGGGGTTCACGCCCCCGAAGTACGGGTTGCGCTCGGTGTGCATCTCGATGACCTTCGTGCGCCCGCCGCCGAGGAGCCGCGTGAAGTAGCCGCTCGCGCTCCCGAACAGGGGCTCGCACACGAGCGTGGAGCCCGCGCCGCGGAAGGCGTCGAGGTCGAAGAGCTCCGCGACGCGCGCGAGGTAGTCGGGCGCGGGATCGAACGTCTCGACGAGCCCCGCCGCGACGGCGTCCTCGAGCGGACGCCGCTCGGGCGTTCCCGTCCCCTCCTCGAGCGGACGGATGATCGCCTCGAGCGCCTTCAGCATCTCGGGGCCCGCGGCGGCGCCGGACTCGCTCTTCACCTTGAAGCCGTTGTCGGTCCACGGGTTGTGGCTCGCGGTGATGACGATCCCCGCCTTCGCCTTGCGGCGCATCGTCGCCCACGAGAAGGACTGCGTCGGCGCGGCGACCGACGCGAGGTGCACGCGCACGCCGTTCGCGGCGCAGACCTCGGCGACCGCGGCGGCGAAGTGCTCCGAGCGGAACCGGCGGTCGAAGCCGATGACGACGCCGCGCTCCGCCCCGCCCTCGCGACGCACCCACTCGGCGACGGCCTGCGCGCAGATGCGGACGGCGTCGAACGTGTACTCCTCGGCCGTGCCCGCGCGCCATCCATCGGTCCCGAAGACGATGCGTTGACTCATTCCGACCTCGCTCCAGGCAAAGCTCGTCGCTCGGCCCCAGGGGTAGGCGCCCCTGCGCGCGTAGCGCCGCTCGACCTCGTCTTCGCCTCGGTCCGCGCGCCGGGGGGACGGTCGCCCCTGATGGTCTCGCGCCAGAAGTCGAGGGTATCGGAGAGTGACCGTTCGAGCGGGATGGCAGGCGACCAACCGGTACGCGCACGGAACCGGCGGGAGTCGATCGCGAGGACGGGCGGGACGCCGGCGCGTACGCGCTCGGGATCGAGCTCGGTGCGGATCGGGACGCGCGCGAGGCCGACGAGGATGCGGAGGAGATCGCCGATGGACGCGGTCCCGTCGCTCCCGACGTTGTAGACGGTCGGGCCGTCGTCCTCGATCGCGCCCGCCGCGTCGTACGCCGCCGCCATGTCGCGCGCGTCGATGAACTCGCGCCGCGGCTCGAGCTGTCCGTGATGCACGACGGGTTCCGCGAGGCCGGCCTCGGCCTCCGCGATGCGCTTCGCGAACTCCGACGCCGCGAGGCGCGGATGCTGCCGCGGCCCGATCTGGTTGGAGGGCCGGAGGATCGTCACGCGGCGGCCGTGCGCGCGGAGCACGACCTCCGCGGCGACCTTCGTCGCGGCGTAGACGTTCTGCGGGTGGAGCGGAGCATCCTCGTCGACGGGCGACGCCTCGGGCATCCCGTAGACATCGGCGCTCGACGCGGCGACGAGGTGCGCGCCGGCGGCCGCAGCCGCCTCGGCGACGTTCGCCGTCCCAAGGACGTTCAGGCTGATCGCGCCCATCGGGTCGCCCGCCGCGTTCGTCGGGACGGCCTGGCCCGCGAGGTGGTACACGAGCTCGGGTCTCGCGTCCGCGACGGCCCGCGCGACGGCACCGCGATCCATGACGTTCGCGGGATGGATCGTGACGCGGTCCGCCACCGCGGCCAGGAACGCGTACGGCGGCCGCTCGAAGGCGGTGCCGTGGACGTCGTCGCCGTGACGGACGAGCCGCTCCGCGAGATGGCTCCCCGCGAATCCGGTGATCCCCGTGATCAGGACGCGCCGCGGCATCGAGGGCATCCTATCGACATGAGCCGGACGTGCTGATCCTCGCCGCGTACGCGTTGATCGCCCTCTCGTGGGGCGGTACGTGGGTCGTCGGGAAGGCGGCGGTCGGCGCGATCCCGCCGATCGAGATGTCCGCGATCCGGTTCGCGATCGTGGCGGCGGTCCTCCTCGCGTCGTGCGCCGTCCTGCGGGTCCCCCTCGGGACGCGCCACCTGCGCGAGGTGCTCGTCGCGGGCGTCGCCGGGATCACGGGCTACAACGCCCTCGTCTTCGTCGCGCTGCGCACCGCGACGGCATCCGACGGCGCGCTCATCGTGCCGCCGACCGCGCCGGTCTTCACCGCCCTCGCGGCCACCGTCATCGGCGAGCGGCTCACACGCGAGAAGGTCCTCGGGTTCGCGCTCTCGACGGTCGGCGCGGCGCTCGTCATCGCCGGCGCGCAGGGCGTCGGCGGCTCCTTCTCGGCGGACCGGCTCGTGGCCGACCTCATGGCGCTCGGAGGCTCCGCGTGCTGGGCGGTCTACGGCGTCGCGGGCCGGATCGCGATGCGCGACCGCTCGCCGATGGCGCTCGTCGCGATGACCGCGACGATCGGCGCCGTGGGCCTGTTCGCGCTCGGCTTCGTCGAGCAGGGCTTCCGAGACGTCCCGTCGTGGCCGGGCGGGGCGTGGCTCGAGATCGCGTACCTCGTCCTCTTCGGGACGATCGTCTCGTTCATCCTCTTCTACTGGGCAGTGCGCCGCTTCGGCGCCGGCATCGGCGCGATGTCGTCGTACATGGTCCCGGTCGCCGCCCTCGTCCTCGCGGCGATCTTCCTCGCCGAGCGTCCCGCGCCCGTGCAGCTCATCGGCGGGCCGGTGATCCTCGCCGGCGTGCGGATAGCGACGCTCGGCATGCGCGCGCGGGCCGCGGCAGGGGTCGTCCCCTAGTCCGCGCGATACTGCCGCGCGTGCGCGTGGGTCGGTACGAGGTCGAGATCTTCAGCGACGGCATCTTCCGCCTCGACGGCGGCGCGATGTTCGGCGTCGTGCCGAAGGCGCTCTGGGCGAAGGCGAAGCCCGCCGACGAGCTGAACCGGGTCGCGATGGACATGAACTGCCTGCTCATCCGCGACGGCGAGCACGTCGTCGTCGTCGAGACCGGCGCGGGCCCGAAGCTGAACGACAAGCAGAAGCGCAACTTCGGGATCGACACACCGCCCGCGCTCCTGGACGAGCTCGCCAAGCGCGGCGTGCGCCCGGACGAGGTCACGCTCGTCGTGAACACGCATCTGCACTTCGACCACTGCGGCGGGAACACGTACCGCGACGGCGAGCGCGTCGTCCCGACCTTCCCGCGCGCGTCGTACACGATCCAGCGGATCGAGTGGCACGACGCGCTGCACACCAACGAGCGGACCCGCGCGTCCTACCTCGTCGACGACTACGCGCCGCTCGAGGCGGCGGGACGGCTCGAGCTGCTCGACGGTGACGCCGAGCTCCTGCCGCGTCTCCTGGTCGAGCGGATCCAGGGCCACACGCGCGGGACGCAGATCGTGCGGATCGACGACGGCGGCGCCGCGCTCTACTTCTCGTCTGACTTCATGCCCGACCGGCATCACCTGCCGCTGCCGTGGATCCCCGCGCAGGACCTCTTCCCGCTCGACACGCTCGAGGCGAAGCGCTCGCTCCTGCCACGCGCCGCCGCCGAGGGCTGGACCGTCGCGTTCACGCACGACGTTCCCCGCTTCGGCCGCATCCACGAGTCCGAGGGCCGCTACCGGTTCGAGGAGATCCCGGACCGTTGAGCGACGTCCCGCCGCGCACGGCGTCGACCGTGATCGTCGGCGGCGGGATCGTGGGCGCGGCGGCGGCGTTCTTCCTCGCGGACCGCGGAGAGCGCGACGTCGTGCTTCTCGAGCGCGATCGGCTCGGTGCGGGCACGACGAAGGGCGGCATGGGCGGGATCCGCCACCAGTTCGTCGACGAGCTCGACGTCCGTCTCGCGCTCATGGCGAGCGCGTTCTGGCGCGACTTCGCGTCGTACACGCGCAGCGACCACGAGTTCAGCGAGAAGGGCTACCTCTTCATCGCGCAGACGCCGCGGGGCCTCGCCGAGCTGCGCGAGCCGCTCCCGATGTACGAGCGGATCGGCCTCGACGTCCGCATGCTCGACCGTGCCGAGATCGAGGACCTCGTCCCCGAGATCCGCACCGACGACCTCGCCGGCGGGCGCGTCTGCCTGCAGGACGGCTACGGCGATCCGCTCGCGGCGCTCGCCGGATTCGCCGCCGCGGCGGTCCTCGAGGGCGTGCGTGTCGTCGAGGGCACCCGCGTCACGGCGCTCGTGCGCGAGGGCGGCCGCGTGCGCGGCGTGCGCACGGCGGCCGGCGACGTCGCCGCCGAGCGCGTGCTCCTCGCGACGGGCTGCTGGACCGCGCCGCTCGCGGCGACGGCGGGCGTGGCGGTGCCGATCTGGCCGTACCGGCGGTCGATCCTCGAGTGCGGGCCGGTGCCGGCGCTCGCGGCGGTCCCGATGACGATCGAGTGGGAGTCGGGCTTCCACTTCCGGCCGGTCGACGGCCGCCAGCGCTTCGCGGTGCCGAACCTGCGCGACGACGGGTCGGTCGAGAAGCGACCGGCATCCCCGCCGGCCGCGTTCGAGCCTCGCGTGGGTGAGCCGACCGCGTATCCGCCCCTCGAGGTCCCCGCGGCGCTCGAAGCGTGGACGCGCCGGCGCGCCGCCTGGCGCCATCCCGCGTTCGAGGACATGACGATCGTGTCGCGCTGGTCCTGTTACTACGAGATGACGCCCGACGACCATCCGTACGTCGGCCGCGTCCCCGACGTCGATGGGCTGTACCTCGCCGCGGGCTTCGCGGGGCACGGCTTCATGCACGCGCCCGCGATCGGCCAGCTCGTCGTCGAGGAGATGCTCGACGGCGCCGCCTCGCTCGACATCTCGGACCTGTCGCTCGAGCGCTGGCGGACGGGTCGCCGCCCCTTCCGCGCCGCCGTCCTCTGATACGCGCGCGCGGCGCGGGCTAGAGGCTCGTCGGCTCGAGCTGGAGGATCTCGATCGCGCCGGACGGGGAGACCGTCGCGTGCCCCTCGACCTCGTCGGCCCACTTGCCGGAGTAGAGCGCCTCGATCGTCTTCGCGGGCGAACGCCGCGGCCAGAGCAGGTCGGTGTGCAGGTGGGGCGCGCCCTCGACGAGGAACGCCTCGAGGTCGGACTCACGCTCGATGATCACCGCGGATGCCGGGCCTGAGCGCCAGGAGACGTCGACGGAAAGGCGGCTCGAGACCCACTTCGGCTTCTTGCCGTCGTGCGCGACGACCGCGATGAGCGGCGTCCGCCCGAACTGCCAGAGCCACGACGCGACGTCGTGCGCGACGGACCGCTCCGCGAGAGGCTCCCAGCCCGGCTCAGCCGACGGCAGCTGCATCTGGAACCGGTCGTACGCGACGCGGTTCACGAGCATGGCCAGATGGAACGACGATCCGCGGCGCGACGGAATAGGAAAGGCCTGACGCGTTGGAGCGAGGACGTTGGTACTGGGGCCGAATGGCCCTGCTAGAGCCGCGGTCCCCGCTCGACGGTCTCGGTCCGCTCGGGCTCCGGCTCGGGACGCTCGACGGTCTCGACGCGCTCGCCGCCCTTGCGCCCGTACGACGGCAGCAGTCGGAAGCGCGGGCGCTCGCGGTGCGCCAGCTCGCGCTCCGGAAGCGCGGGCTCGCGCCTCGCCCGCTCCGAATGAGGAGTCACAGCCGCATCGAGCAGCAGCGCATGCTCGGGCGCGAGCAGGCCCCCCAGCCACCCCGCGAAGATCGTCGCGAGGAAGCCGAGGATCGCGCCGAACGTCACGGAGTCGCCGAGCGATCGCATGTCGAGCTGACGCACCGCGGGGAACGTGTCCGAGACCGGACGGATCCCCGACGCGCTGAGCAGGCCCTGGTCCGCGGCCGCCGCGGCGAGGAGCGCCAGCAGCGTCACGAAGAGACCGAAGAACGAGGTCATCATCCCGTGCCAGCTCGTGTGATAGCCCGCCATCCGCCCCGCGACGTAGCCGCCGGCGAGGTACGCGATCATGAGGCCGAGCACGACGGGCACCGCGAGACTGAGATCGTTCGGCGCCGCCGGACGACCGGACAGGATCGCGGCCACGATGGGTGCGACGAGCGCCGCGGCGCCGACCGCCGCGATCCATCCGCCGATGACGCTGCCCCACGACGTCCCCGCCTGGGTCACGACGCGCTGCTCTCGCATGTCCGCCCTCCTTTTCGGGTCGGAGGGCGACCATGCAAGAGCAGGGCCATCCCGCCGCGATAGCAGGCTGGCTAGCGGACCGCGACCGATCCCTTCGGCACGGCGTCGCGCAGCGCCTCGGCCATGTCGGTCCGCTCCCAGGGCAGATCGAGGTCGGGACGGCCGAAGTGTCCGTACGACGCGGTCCGGCGGAAGATCGGCCGCCGCAGCCCGAAGCGCTCGATGATCGGGCCCGGCCGGAAGTCGAAGTGCTCGTCGATGAGCGCGCGGATGCGCTCGTCGGGGATCCGCCCCGTCCCGTACGTCTCGACGTTGAGCGAGACCGGGTGCGCGACGCCGATGACGTACGCGACCTGGATCTCGCAGCGCGTCGCCAGGCCGGCCGCGACGACGTTCTTCGCGACGTAGCGCGCGGCGTACGAGGCGGAGCGGTCCACCTTCGTGGCGTCCTTGCCGCTGAAGGCGCCGCCGCCGTGGCGCGCGTAGCCCCCGTACGTGTCGACGATGATCTTGCGTCCGGTGAGCCCCGCGTCGCCCATCGGCCCGCCGATCGTGAACGCGCCCGTCCCGTTCACGAGGAAGCGCGTGCGGTCGTCGATGAGATCGCCGACCGCCGGACGGATCACGCGCTCGACGACGTCGTCGCGCAGCTGGCGGTACGCGATGCCCTCGTCGTGCTGCGCGGCGACGACCACGCTGTCGACGCGCGTCGGCCGCCCGAACGCGTACTCGACCGTCACCTGGCTCTTCCCGTCGGGCCGCAGGTACTCGAGGTCGCCGCTCTTCCGCACGTCGGCGAGCCGCTTCGCGACGCGGTGCGCGAGCGCGATCGGGAGCGGCATGAGCTCCGGCGTCTCGTCGACGGCGAAGCCGAACATCATCCCCTGGTCGCCCGCGCCGAGCTCGTCCGGGTCGAGCCCTTCGCGCGACTCGAGCGCGTGGTCGACGCCCTGCGCGATCTCCGTCGACTGCGGCTTGATCGCGGAGATGACGCCGCACGTCTCGTAGTCGAAGCCGTACGCCGCGTTGGTGTAGCCGATGCCCTTCACGACCTCACGTACGAGGCGTTGGAGATCGACGTATCCGTGGGTCGTGATCTCGCCGAGCACGAACACCGTGCCCGTCGTCGTCGCGGTCTCGCACGCGACTCGCGAGTTCGCGTCCTGGCGCAGGCACTCGTCGAGGACGGCGTCCGAGACCTGGTCGCACAGCTTGTCGGGGTGGCCCTCGGTCACCGATTCGCTCGTGAAAAGGAGCCGCTCGGCCGCCATGAACGAGGTGCTCATGTGCCTGCCTTCCAGGACGCGGCATATGCTTTCTGCTCGTCCGTCATCGTGTCGATCCGCATCCCCATCGCCTCGAGCTTCGCCTGCGCGATCCGCTCGTCGATCTCACGCGGCACAGCGTAGACGCGCCGCTCAAGCGTCGTGGCGTTGCTCCGGATGAACTCGACCGAGAATGCCTGACCGGCGAACGACATGTCCATGACCGCCGGCGGGTGGCCCTCGGCGGCGGCGAGGTTCACGAGCCGGCCCTCGCCGAGCACGACCGCCGAGCGCCCGTCGCGCAGGCGGTACTCCTCGACGGACGGTCGGAGCGTGCGCCTGCTCTCGGCAAGAAAGCCGAGCGTCTTCAGGTCGATCTCGTCGTTGAAGTGGCCGGCGTTCGCGAGGATCGCGCCGTCCTTCAGCACCCTCAGCGCGTCGGCGCCGACGACGTTCACGTTGCCCGTCGCGGTGACGAAGAGGTCGCAGCGCTTCGCGGCATCGGCGACGGTCGTCACCTCGAAGCCGTCCATCGCGGCCTCGAGCGCGCGGAGCGGATCGACCTCGCACACGAGAACGATCGCGCCCATCCCCCGCAGGCGCGTCGCGACGCCGCGCCCGACCCAGCCGTAGCCGCCGACCGCGGCGGTCTTGCCGGCGATGAGGAGATTCGTCGCGCGGAGGATCCCGTCGACGGCGGACTGTCCGGTGCCGTAGCGGTTGTCGAAGAGGTGCTTCGTCATGGCGTCGTTCACGGCGACGATCGGGTACGCGAGGACGCCCTCCGACGCCATCGCGCGCAACCGGTTCACTCCGGTCGTCGTCTCCTCGGTGCCGCCGATCACCTCGGGCAGGAGCTCGCGCCGCTTCGTGTGGAGCTCGGTGACGAGGTCCGCGCCGTCGTCCATCGTCACCTGCGGCTTCGTCGCGAGAACGGCGCGGATGTGCGCGTAGTACGTATCGCGGTCCTCGCCCTTGCGGGCGTGGACGGCGATGCCCTCGTTCGCCACGAGCGACGCCGCGACGTCGTCCTGCGTCGAGAGCGGGTTCGACGCGCACAGCGCCACGTCGGCGCCGCCGTCGCGCAGCGCGACCATGAGGTTCGCCGTCTCGGCGGTGACGTGCAAGCACGCCCCGATGCGCACGCCCGCGAGGGGTCGCTCCTTCGTGAAGCGCGCGCGGATCTGGGAAAGAACGGGCATCTCACGGGCGGCCCACGCGGTACGGCGCGCTCCGGCCTCGGCGAGGCCGAGATCCGTGACGTCATAGGCAAGCGGGGGGTTCGCGGGGGGCGCAGCCCCCCGTGTGGTCGTCATGATCTCCTCCATATGTTCGTGATCCGCTCCCACGGCGCGCGCCGGGTCGCGGGGCCTTCGATGAACGTCGCGTGCGTGCGGTAGCCGAGCCGCTCGTAGACGCGTATCGCGGCCGCGTTCCCCTGCCGCACGTTCAGGACGACGTCGCGGTGCTCGGCGAGCGCGGCCTCGGTCACCGCCGACGTCACGCTCGTCGCCATGCCGCGGTCGCGGTGGCCGACGCGCGTGAGGACGTTCCCGACCGCGGCGATGCCGGCGACGGCGGAGCGCACGTGCGTGCCCGCCGCCGAGACGATCCGTCCGTGCTGGTAGATCGCGCAGTAGATCTCACGCGCCATCCGCTGTGGCGTGAAGTACGGTCGCGACGGCTCGCCGTAGAGCTCGACGAGGTCCTCGATGTGCTCCGCGCCGAGCCGCGTCAGCGGATGCGTGACGTGCGGAAGGAAGCTGCTCCGCGTCACGACCATGCGGCGCATCGTGTCGACGCGGTCGAGGCGGTACGACTGCTCGACCGCGATCCGGCCGTAGGGCGGCACCGCGATGACCAGGCGCGATCCGGGCAGCTCGCGGAAGAGCGACGCGAGCGCCTCGGGCTCACCCATCGCGAAGCATGGCCGGAACGGCGGCACCTCGACGAGGAGGACGCCCGCGACGACGTCGCGGCCGCGGCGCGCGAGCCACCAGCGCGACTCGTCGACGTTGCTCGGGTCGAGGTCGGCGAGCGCGTACGCGGCGAGGAGACGGTCGCGCTCGAAGAAGTCGCGCACGGCGGTCTGGGGTGCGCGATCGTCGATGTGGATCTGAGGTATCTGGGGGGCCGCGCTCATTGGTCCTCCACCGTCTGATGGGGACACAGCGGGCCTCCGCCGTCCCGAGTCGCGCTCGAGTGTACGCCGCCGCGGGTATTAGAAGGAGATCAGCGTCGTGATGTCGTAGCCGTCGAGGCGGTCCCGGCCCTTCAGGAACCTCAACTCGACGAGGAACGCGAGACCGACGATCTCACCCTGGAGCTGCTTCACGAGCTCGATCGTCCCGGCGACGGTGCCGCCGGTCGCGAGGAGGTCGTCGACGATGAGCACCTTCTGTCCCGGTTGGATCGCGTCCTTGTGCATCTCGAGCGTCGCCGAGCCGTACTCGAGGTCGTACTCGACGCTCACGACCTCCGACGGCAGCTTGCCGAGCTTGCGCACAGGGACGAACCCGGCACCGAGCACGTAGGCGATCGGCGCGCCGAAGATGAGCCCGCGCGACTCCATCCCGACGACGATGTCGACGTGGCGGTCGCGCACGCGCTCGAGCAGGCCGTCGATCGCGGCCCTGAACGCCTGCGGGTCCTTGAGGAGCGTCGTGATGTCCTTGAAGAGGATCCCCGGCTTCGGGAAGTCGGGAACGTCGCGGATCTTCGCCGCGAGATCCTGGGGCGTCACGGACGGATCATACCGACGGCGGCTCCGATGCGCGCTCCTCGGGCGAGGGCGCGCGGCCGACGTGCGCGTCCTCGAACAGCGCTTCGATGCGATACGTTCCGCCGTCCGCGCGCACGATCGTGATGTCCGTGTTCCGGGTGGGCCGCGGGTGGCGGTACAGCTTCGGGAGGAGCCCCATGAAATGGCTCACGAGGATCCGCGTGATCCCGCCGTGGCCGACGACGCAGACGGTCTCGCCCGGTGAGCGCCGGACGACCCCGTCGATCGCGCGCTTCGCCCGCGCGTAGGCGTCGTCGAGCGACTCGCCGCCCGGCCACTGCACGAAGCCATCGGGCGTCCAGTCGGGCCGCTGTCGCGCGTCCTCGAATGCGCGTCCCTCGGCGTCGCCCACGTCGATCTCGCGCAGGTCGGGCTCGGTCTCGACCGTGAGCCCGTGGCGGCGCGCGATCGCCGCGGCGGTATCGCGTGCGCGGGAGAGGTCGCTCGACACGACGCGGTCGAACGCCACGCGCGCGAGCACGTCGGCGACGGCCTCGGCCTGGGCGCGGCCGTGCGGCGTGAGCGGGCTGTCCTGCTGCCCGGCGAAGCGCCCGGCGGCGTTCGCCTCGCTCTCGGCGTGGCGGACGAAGTAGAGCGTCGTCTCGCTCATCGGGGCCCCAGGGGTAGGGGCCCCCGGGCGCGAAGCGACAGGCGCGGACGGCGCCGCAGGCTGCGCCGAGCGGGGTGATTCATACCCCGAGCTTCTCCGCGACCTCGCTCCATCCGGCCACGCGCTCGATGAGCGGGTGCTGAACGTCGCGGTTCCACGTGTGGTCGAACAGCAGGACGCGGATCCCTGCTTCCGCGAGGCGGAGCGAGATCACGCGGTCATCCTCGCAGAAGATCTGGAGCCGCAGCTCCTCGGCGAGCCGGACCTTGTAGCGCGCGGAGCCCTCCGCGTCGTAGCCGCCGCGCTGCGTGCGCGCGGGGTCGAAGTCCCCCAGCGGCCGTAGGTGCACGGCCTTCGCGTAGTCGAAGATCCCCTTGTCGCGCAGCCACGTCTCGGTGATGACGCGCCGGCGCTCGGCGCGCGCCGTCACGAAGTACACCTCGTGCCCCGCCGCGACGACGCGCTCGAGGACCTTCGGCGCGTCCTCGTACATCTCGAGGTCGCCGAAGAAGGAGGTGTCGTAGATCGCCCGGCGGAAGCGGTCCTTGTCCTCGGGCGGGACCTGCTCGAGCTGCGCGAGCGTGTGCCACCCGGCCTCCTCCGGGAGCTCGACCTTGAACTCCTCGGCGAAGCGCCTGAGGTACGGCACCGCGCACTCGGCCACGACGTCGTCTAGGTCGACCCCGATCCTAATCCCGACCCTCCCTCGGGGGGACCCCTCGGTCGGGCCCCCATTTTCGCCCTCGTGGCCCACTCCCCGGCTGGGCTCCGCCCGGCCCGGGTCCCCTCCCCTCGGGCTCCGCTGCGGGGGAGATGAGCGTGTTCAGGACGCGCGTGATGGCGTCGCGGCGGTCGCCGCGCACGTCCAGGATGCCGACGCGGATCTGCCGCTGGCCGACCTGCGCTCGCGGGAACGCCCTGAGGACCGCGCCGCGCTGCTGAGGCGTCACGTCGGCGGCGAGCGTGACGCGGATCTCCGCGCCGCGCGCGCGGACCTCGACGGCGCCCGCGCGGATCGCGCGCAGCTTCACCTCGACGCCGTAGAGAAGGTCGCGCACCGGCTGAGGAGGTGCGCCGTAGCGGTCGCGCAGCTCCTCGCGCAGCGCGACGAGGTCGTCGAGCTCGCGCAGCTCCGCGATGCGCCGGTATGTCTCCAGCTTGCGCTGCCGGCTCGGCACGTAGGCGTCGGGGATCGCCGTGGAGAGCGCGAGGTCGACGGTGACCTCCGGCAGCTCCGCCGCGCGCGGCATCCCGCGCAGCTCCTCGATCGACTCCTGGAGGAGCTGCGTGTAGAGCTCGAACCCGACGGCGGCGACGTGGCCGTGCTGCTCGGCGCCGAGGAGGTTCCCGGCGCCGCGGATCTCGAGGTCCTGCATCGCGATCTTGAAGCCCGCACCGAGCTCGCTCGCCTCGAACACCGCCTGCAGCCGCTTGCGCGCGTCGTCGGAGAGCCGCTCGTGCTTGTCGTGGAGGAGGTACGCGTACGCCTTCTCCGTGCTGCGGCCGACGCGCCCGCGGAGCTGGTAGAGCTGCGCGAGCCCGAGCTGGCCGGCGCGGTCGATGACGATCGTGTTCACGTTCGGGATGTCGAGGCCCGACTCGATGATCGTGGTGCACACGAGGACGTCGAAGTCCGCGTCGGCGAACCCGACCATGACCTTCTCGAGCGCGCGCTCGTACATCTGCCCATGGGCGACGACGAATCGCGCCTGCGGCACGAGCCTCCGCAGCCGCTCGGCCTCCTGCTCGATGCCGATGACGCGGTTGTGCACGTAGTAGACCTGACCGCCGCGGTCGAGCTCGCGGTGGATCGCCTCCTTCAGGAGCTCCGCCGTCTTCTCGACGACGTGCGTCTCGATCGGCTGCCGGTCCTCGGGCGGCGTCTCGATGACGCTGATGTCGCGGATCCCGGAGAGCGCCATGTGCAGCGTGCGCGGGATCGGCGTCGCCGTCATCGAGAGGACGTGCACCTCGGTGCGCATCTGCTTCAGGCGCTCCTTGTGCTTCACGCCGAAGCGGTGCTCCTCGTCGATGACGAGGAGGCCGAGGTCGCGGAAGCGCACGTCCTTCTGCAGGACACGGTGTGTGCCGATGACGACGTCGACGTCGCCCGCCGCGATCCGCTCGACGATCTCCCTCTGCTCGGGCGGCGTGCGGAAGCGCGACAGCATCTCGACCCTCACCGGGAACGTCTCGAGCCGCTCGCCGAACGTCTCGTAGTGCTGCTGCGCGAGCACGGTCGTGGGAACGAGCACGGCGACCTGCTTGCCGTCCTGCACCGCCTTGAACGCCGCGCGCAGCGCTACTTCCGTCTTGCCGTAGCCGACGTCGCCGACGACGAGGCGGTCCATCGGGCGCGGCAGCTCGAGGTCCTTCTTGGTGTCCTCGATCGCGGTCAGCTGGTCGGGCGTCTCGGTGAACGGGAACGCGTTCTCGAGCTCGACCTGCCACGGCGTATCCGCGCCGAGCGCCGTCGCGTGCACGGTCTCGCGCTCGGCATAGAGGCGCAGGAGCTCGCGCGCGATGTCCTCGGCCGCCTTCTTCGCCCTGCGCTTCGTGCGCAGCCAGTCGGCGCCGCCCATCGCCGAGAGCGCCGGCGGCGTGCCGCCGACGTAGCGCGTGATCTTGTCGATGCGCTCCGTCGGGAGCGACGTGATGCCGTCGGCGAAGCGCAGCTCGAGGTACTCGCGCACGACGCCCGCGACCTCGCGCTCGAAGAAGCGCTCGAAGAGCGCGATGCCGCGGTCCTCGTGCACGACGTGGTCGCCCGGCTTCAGGTCGGCGAGGAGCGACCCGATCGCGACCCGGCGCCGGCGGCGCACGGGATGGCGCGGCTTGCGGAACCCGAAGATCTCGGCGTCGGTGAAGACGCGCGCGCCGAGGTCGGGCAGCGCGAAGCCTTCGGCGAGCGGGACGCGCAGGAGGACGAGCGCGCCCGCGGCGGGCGGATCCGCCGACTCGTCGAGCGGCGCCGCGGCGACGTCGCGCTCCGCGAGGAGGTCGGCCAGGCGCGCGGCCTGTGGCGTCGCGACGATCCGGATGTCCGTCCCGGCAGCCGCGACCTCGCGCATGAACGTGTCGAGGCGGCCGGCGTAGCTGGTGACCGTGCCCCAGCCGAGCGCGACCGCCCCCCGCGCGGGTCCCACGCGGATGGCCCCGCGCTCCTCGGTGCCGCGCTCGAAGCGGTCGCGCGCGACGTACGGCGCCGGGAAGACGCCGACGGGCAGGCCCTGCGCGCGCAGCTCCTCGCGCCGCTCCTCGGCGAGCTGTTCATGCGTGTCGTGCGACAGCGTGAGCTCGATGGTGTCCTCGAGCACGACGGTCGAGCGCCCCGGGAGATGGTCGAGGATCGACGCGTCCGCGCCGAGCGCCGCGGCGAAGTCCTCGACGCCCGGCGCGTATGCGCGCTGGCGCATCGGCTCGACCACCGCCGCGAACGCCGCGAGGTCCTCGTTGTCGGCGACGCGCTCCCACCCCGCGTCCGCCAGGCGCTCGGCGAGCGCGGGCGCGCCGTCGAGCGAGAGCTCGCGCGCGGGGAGCACGGTGACGCGCTCGAGCGTCGCCTGCGAGCGTTGCGTGACCGGGTCGAACGAGCGGATCGTCTCGACGTCGTCGCCGAAGAGCTCGATGCGCACCGGCTGGTCCGCGCCCGACGGATACACATCGACGATGCCGCCGCGCCGCGAGAACTGACCCGGCTCGCTCACCTCCGGTACCGGCTCGTACCCGCCGCGCACCAGCCACATCGCGGTCTCGCGCCATGGGAGCTTCGCGCCGGCCGCGATCTCGCGCGCGCGCCCGCCGAGGTCGTCGGGCCGGATCGTGTGCTGCAGCACCGCGCGCAGCGGCGCGACGACCGCGACGGGGTCACCCGAGCGCAGCCGCCACAGCGTGGCGAGGCGCTGATGGACCGTCGCGACGGACGGCGCCGACGCCTCGAACGGCAGCGCCTCACGCTCCCCGAACGCGAGGACGCGCTCCTCGCCGAGCCAGCCCGCGAGCTCGGCGCGCCATCGCCGGGCGCGCTCATCGCTCGGCGCGACGACGAGCACGCTGCGTCCGAGGCGCGCGACGACCGCGGCCCACGCGAACGCGCGCGCGCCCGCGGTCGCCTCGACGACGTTCGTCGGCTCGCGCGCCTCGATGCGCGACGCGAGCTCTCCGAAGCGCGCGCTGCGCTCGGCGAGCGCGAGCACGCCCTCGAGTCGCGCGCGTGCGCCGGCGTGGATCGCGCTCACGCGCCGTCCCTCCCGTTGAAGCGCGTCATCGCCGCCTCGATGCCGTCGCGCAGGGCGACCTCGACCGCGTCGCCGGCGCGCGCGATCATCGCCTCGGCCGCCTCGCGCTCATCGGCGTCGAACGGCTGCAGAACGTAGTCCGCGAGGTCGCCGCGGATCTCCGCAGCCGGATCGGCGGGCGCGACGCCGCAGCGCACACGCGGGAAGCCCTCGCCGACCTCGAAGACGACGGAGCGCATCCCGTTGTGCGTCCCCGGGCCGCCCTTCGATCGAACGCGCACGCGTCCGAGCGGCAGGTCGATGTCGTCGTACACGACGAGCAGCTCGGCCGGCGTGAGCCGGTAGCGGTCGAGGAGCTTGCCGACCGCGCGCCCGCTGTCGTTCATGAACGTCTGCGGGCGCGCGAGCGCGACCTTCTGTCCGCCGAGCGTCGCCTCGGCGATGCGCGAATCCGCGGCCTTCGTCGCGAAGTCCGCCCGCGCGCGCTTCGCGAGCCGGCTCGCGACCTGGAAGCCCACGTTGTGGCGCGTCGCGGCGTACCCGTCGCCGGGGTTGCCGAGCCCGACGACGAGCCGGTCCACGCGCGGCGCCGTCGATCGCGTGAAGAAGCGCATCTCGTCCCTTCCCGGACGCCCGAAAAGCCCGAGTCCTCGCGGACCGGGCTGGCGACCTCATTGCGACCCTCGGTCGGGCGAAGCCGTCCCTCGGGCCCGCGTGCTCGACCTCGTCCCTTCGGCGTTCGCCTCAGCGCCTCCGTCTGCGCGCGCGGGGGACGATCGTCCCAAGATTACGGCAATGCGCCTTCCGATCTTCGAGATGGAGCGGATGCAGTCGACGTGGGAGCACCGCGTCCGCTACGACCTGTCCGAGTCGGGCGTGCAGCCGCTGACGCTCGGTGAGGCGCAGCGGATGCTCGGCGTCGACCTCTCAGGCCTGCGCCTGGGGTACGCCGATGGGCGCGGGCGCGAAGCGACGCGCGCTGAGGTCGCGGCGACGCACCCCGGCGCGAAAGCCGACGACGTCCTGCTCACGAGCGGCACGAGCGAGGCGAACTTCCTCGTCATGACGACGCTCGTGGAACGGGGCGACGACGTCGTCGTCGTGCTCCCGAACTACATGCAGGTGCACGGCATCGCCCGCGGCCTCGGCGCGAGCGTGCGCGAGGTGTGGCTGCACCAGGACGAGGGCTGGAGCTTCAGCATCGACCGCCTGCGGGCGGCGATCACGCCGCGGACCAAGGTCGTCTGCGTCTGCACGCCGAACAATCCGACGGGGCAGGTCCTCTCCGCCTCGGAGCTCGACGCGCTCGTTGAGGTGGCGCGCGGCGTCGGGGCGTGGGTGCTCTCCGACGAGGTCTATCGCGGCGCCGAGCACGACGGCGTCGAGAGCGCGAGCGCGTGGGGCCGCTACGACAAGGTCATCTGCACGGGCGGGCTCTCGAAGGCGTACGCGCTGCCGGGCCTGCGCGTCGGATGGATCGTCGCTCCGGAGGACCGCATCGCCGCGGCGTGGGCGCAGAAGGACTACACGACGATCGCCGTCTCGAGCGTGTCCGAGGCGCTCGCCGAGGCCGCGCTGAAACATCGCGACGAGCTCCTCGCGCGCACGCGGAGGATCCTCGTCGAGCGCTGGCCCGTGCTCGAGGACTGGGCGAGCGCGCACGGCGGCGAGCTCCACTGGACGCGGCCGCGCTGCGGCGCGATCTGCATGTTCGGCTACTCGTACCCGTTGGACTCCCAGACCTTCGTCGATCGGCTCATCCACGAGCGAAGCACGATGGCCGTCCCGGGGTCGCAGTTCCTTGTGGAGCGGCATCTGCGCATCGGATTCGGCGGATCGGTCGCGACGCTGCGCGCGGGGCTCGCCGAGATCGACGGGCTGATAGCGGCGATCGGCTAGGGAGCGGCCGCGACCGGCACGCCGAACGGACCGACGTACGCCGGATCGCCGCCCGCGATCGGATAGGCGAAGAGGCCCTCGTTCCGCGCGACGTAGTACGTGGTGCCGTCGGGCGACCAGCCGGCGAAGCGGCCGGCCACCGTCCGCACGACACGGTCCGTCGTCACGTCGACGACCGTCGCGAGCGGATCGGCGGCGGGTGCGGCCTGCGCCCGATGCACGGTCCATCCGACGAAGGGCCCCGCGGGCGCGAACGCGACATCCGCCGGCGGGTCCTGCGGCGAGAACGGCAGGATCCACACCGCGCCGCCGTCGGCGACGCGTACGACGACGAGCGCCGCGCTCGAGTACCCGCCGAAGCGCTGCCGCTGGAACCACACCGCGAGCAGGCCGGGGTCGCCGGTCGGCTCGATGTCGCCGATCGCGGGCGCCTGCTCCCGGTCGGGTAGGCCCGCGAGCAGCGGACCGGCGGCGATCCTCCTCGCGTCGGTGAGCACCCGTTCCTTGGCGCCGTCGCGGACGATGACCTGCTGCTCGACGCGGTCCCCGGTGTCGTTGTCGAGGTCGCCGTCGGTGAGGACGACCTCGCGTCCGCCGGCCCACGCGACGCGGCCGGGGATGGTGTCCCGGACGGCGCCGGTCGAAGGGTCGTAGAGGCGCGTGACGAACTGCAGCGTGCGGTCGCCCCGGGCGAGGTGCACGGCCACGTCGCCGCCGGGTGTCCACGCGATGCCGCGCGCGCCGTACGTGAGCGCGAACCCGCCGAGCCCGCCCGTGTCGAGGTCGACGCGGCCGCCGCCGTCCGGGGGGATGAGGACGGGGTGCGTGCTCGGCCCGAGCGGATCGATCTGATAGAGCGTCGTCGCGATGCGGTCGCCGCGGGGCGACCACGTCGGGGGTCCGACGACAACGTCGAGGGCGAGCGCGACGGGAGCGGCCGGAGGCGACCACGTCCAGAGCGTGCGGCCGAGCACGAACGCGAAGCGGCCGCGGCCCGCCGGATCGGGCGGCGCCGACGCGAGCGGCGCGACGCGACGCGCCGCCCACGCGTCCGCGTCGATGACATCCCCGACGAGGACCGTCGAGGGAAGGATCCCGGCGCTCGCGCTCGACGCGGACGGCCCCGAGACGTTGGCCACGAGGATGCGCGAGGCCGTCCGCGCGACGACGCGGCGCCCGTCCGATGCGACCGTCGCGCGCAAGACGGCGCCGGACGGCGAGGAGATCTCGGCGACGCGGTCGCCGAGAACGAGCACGCGCCCCAGCGAGAGGACCACCGGCTCGCCGTCGTCGAGCATGTCCGCGAGGCGCGTCGGCTGCGCGAACGCGGCGGCGCCCGGCGCCACGCGGCGAGCCTCGCCGCCGTCGACCGTCGCGCTCCAGATCCAGCCGGTGGTCGACGGGAACGTCGAGAGGACGTCGGCGGCCGTCGCCTGGCCGCCGACGAAGTACACGCGGCCGTCCCGTCCGGCGAGCGGCGAGACCGCGGGCATCGCCGTGAGCGGACGCAGCGATCCGTGCGCGAGGTCGAACACGCCGACCGTGCGGCTCGCCGTCTCGATGAATAGGCGCGTGTCGTCGATCCACGATCCGGCGACCGCGTCGGCCGGCACCGCGACCGGGTCCCACACGCCGCCGACCCTCGGCGCCACGATGAAGACGCGCCGCTCGTTCCCGACGCCTGCGCCGGCGCGAAGCGTCACGGCGACCCGCGAGGAGTCGGGTGACCACGCGAGCGCGACGATCGTCCAGGTCCCTGTGCCGAGCGACGGCGGCAGGGCGATCCGCACGGTCGGTCCCGCGAGCGGCGCGACCGCGAGACGCGTGCCGCCGACGGCGTACGCGATCGCCTCGCCGCTCGGCGACCAGCGGGTGAGCGCGATGGCGATGCCCTTCGGCTCGGTCACGATCACGCGCCGCCGCGCGCCGTCGAGGTCGCTCGCCCAGAGCTCCTGCCGACCGTCGCCGGCGGCACGCCAGTACGCGAGGCGGTCGGTGTCGGAGAGTCCCGAGCCCGCGAGCGTCGGCGCCGCCGTCGGCGAGCGTGACGGGATGGCATCGCGGACGCCGCCCGTCGGCGCCGTGAGCACGACCGCCGCGACGCTCGCGGCGGAGACGAGCGCGGAGACGAGGGCGTACGGGAGCGGCGGCCGCAGGTGCCTCACGCAGCCCTCATGCTGCGCCTGTGCGTCTCGCCCTCCTCGGCTTCGGCAACGTGGGCCGGGCGCTCGCGCGCGTGCTCATCCGGAAGCGAGCCGAGGCGCCGTTCGAGGTGACGGCGATCGTGACGGCTCGACATGGCTGGTGGCTGAACGCGGACGGGATCGACCTGGAGCGGGCGCTGTCGCTGGACGACCTGCCGGAGCCCGGCCCTCCCCCGCCCGTCGGCGCCCTTCCGGCCGACGTCCTCGTCGAGCTCACCACGCTCGAGGCCCGCACCGGACGGCCCGCGCTCGACCATTGCCTCGAGGCGCTCCGGGCGGGCATGCACGTCGTCACGGCGAACAAGGGTCCGATCGCGCACGGGTACGAGCGGCTGAGCGATCTCGCGCGCGAGCGCGGCCGCCTCCTGCGGTTCGAGGCGACGGTCGCGGACTGCCTCCCCGTGTTCGACCTCCGGCGAGCCGCGCTCCCGCTCGCGACGATCGCCCGGCTGCGCGGGATCGTGTCGAGCACGACGAACCACATCCTCTCAGAGGCTGCGCGCGGCGTGCCGTTCGCCGACGCGCTCGCCGAAGCGCAGCGCCTCGGGATCGCGGAGGCCGATCCGGCGAGCGACCTCGAGGGCCACGACGCCGCGGCCAAGGCGGCGATCCTCGCGAACGTGCTCATGGGCGCGCGCATGCGCGTCGACGACGTGCGCCGCGAGCCGATCGACGACGCGGCGGCGCGCGCGGCGCGGCGCGCGGCGTCCGAGGGCGACCGCGTGCGGCCGGTCGTCGAGATCGCGCAAGGCGTCGCGTCGTTCGGGCCGCGGCGCCTCGAGCCGCTCGATCCGCTCTACGCCGTGGACGGGCTCTCGATGGCGCTCGAGCTGCACACCGACCTCGCCGGCCGCGTCGTCGTGCAGCTCCATGACCCGCACGTCGACCAGGTCGCGTACGCCGTTCTCACCGACCTGCTCGAGGTCGCGGGATGGCACGAGCGGGGCTGACGCCTAGGGCCGCGCGGCGGCCACGCTGACGGCGAGCGGACCCACGCGCGTTTCGACAGAGCCGTCGAGGCGCACGGCGTACAGACCGTCCTCGCGCGTGACGTAGATCCAGTCGCCCTCCGGCGACCACCCGGCGAAGCTGCCCGGGGGGTCGATCACGACCTCCTCGGTCTCGGCATCCTGCACGATCGCGCGCACGGGGCCGCCCCGGAGCTGGGCCGGGTCGCTCCACGTGCGCGCGAAGCGCGAGCCGACGGGCGACCAGTCGATCCCGAAGCCGGCGGTCGGCACCGCCCAGCGCGGCCTGCCGTCGGCGGCGTCCAGCACCACATAGGCGCCCTTCGCCTGTTCGGGCGTCACCCGGAACAGCTGGACCGCGAGATACCGGCCATCCGCCGAGGCGGAGACCCACTGGATGGAGCCGCGGCCCTCCGCCCCCACGAGTGGACGGACGAGCGGATCGGCGGCGAGGGCCTCCGCATCAGCCACGCGGCGGCGGCCCTGCGCGGTGATCAGGTCGATCGTCTGGCCGACCTGCCAGCCGCGCACGCCCTCCCCGGTGAGCGCCACGCCGTCGCCGAGGAGGATCCGTCCCCATGTCTCCGGCCGGACGCGCCCTTCGAGGCGCTCGACCCGCGTCCCTGAGGTCGCGTCGTACACGTCCGTCCACCAGCGAACCGCCACCGGCCCCGAGCCGCCCGGCCTCGCGTCCGCCGTCCAGACCGCGAGCGTCGCGCCGTCCGCCGACCAGAACAGGCCCACGTACCCCCAAGGGGAAGGCGGCAGCTTCCAGCGGACGGTGCCCGTCGCCCTGATCACGGCGACCTCGCGTTCGTCGCCGCCGCCGACGAGGATCGCGACGCGGTCGCCGGCGGGAGACCACACCGGATCGCTCATCCAGGCCGGCCCTTCCGCGAGCAGCAGGCGCGTCGTGCCGTCGGCGTCCGTGCGCCACAGCGCCGTCCCGGTCGTGAAGGCGAGGCGCGCGGCCGGCGCCTGCGGCCCTGGCCTCGCCGCGTGGACGGGCGCCACCGAAGGAGGCGGGAACCAGACGTCGGGGTCGCGCACGTCCGCAAGGAGCATCGTCGCGGCGTCCGACGGCGGATCGTTCGAGCGCACCTTCGCGGCGTCGATGAGGAGCACCCGCGAGTCGGTCATGCCCACGACCCGCTTGCCGTCGCTCGCGACCGCGACCTTGCGGACGATGCCGCTGCCCAGCGCGAGCGTGACCTTCTGCTCTCCGAGGAGGTAGCCGAACCCGCTCGCCGTCACCGCCGCGCGACCGTCCGCGAGCATGCCGACGAGCCGCATCCCCAGGAGCGGCGGCGTGCCCGGGTAGTACTCCGGCGTGCCGCCGCGCGGCGTCTCGTCGCGCAGGTCGTCGCCGTCGATGGTCATGCTCTGGATCCACCCGGTCGCGCCTGGCGGCCCGAACACCTGGGGCTGCACGCCGCCGCGGGCCACGTACACGCGACCGTCGCGCCCGATGCGCGGCGACGTCACGGACCCCGTCGCCAGCGGGCGGAGCGAGTCGGCCGAGAGATCCTCGACGGCGACCAGCCCGTACGCGGTCTCGATGAAGAGCCGGTCGGCATCGATCCACCGGCCCGCGTACGCGTTCCCGAGCGTCGTCAGCCGCCTCCACAGCGCACCGGCTCGGGCGTCCGCGAGATACACGTCGCTCTCGTTGCTGAAGCCGTTCGCCGCGCGGAAGGTGGCGGCGATGCGCGAGGCATCCGGCGAGATCTCGAACGAGACGATCCGCCAGCTCTCGGCGACGAGGGATACCGGCATCCCGATCCGCGCCGCCGTCCCGTTCAGCCGAAGGACGACGACGCCCGTTCCGCCGGGGGTGAAGGCGACGGCGCTGCCGTCGGGCGACCACTGAGTGAGGGAGATCTTCTCGTTGGCGCTCTCGACGGCGGCGCGCCAGCGCCGCCCGCCATCGAGGTCGGAGACCCAGAGCTCCTGCGTGCCGCTCGCGCCGGTGCGCCAGTAGGCGAGCCGGCCACGGTCGGACAGGGTCGCCGCGGCCGTGCCGGATGGCGATGTGCTGGCCGCGGGCGCGACCGCGCCGGGAGCGGGTGCCCGCACGGTGACACCGAGCGCGACGAGGCTCGCCACGACGATCGCCGCCGAGGCGAGCGCGTACGGGAGCAGCGGCCGGACCGCCCTCATGCCCCCTCTGTACCGCCGGACGGGACCATCGGGTTCCCCTCAGGGTGATACCGAACAGGCGAGCGGGCGCCGTACGATGCCCGCCAATGCCCGCGCCGGTGCACCTGCTCGAGGCCGGGATCATCACGGAGCAGCGCTATCTCGGCATGTCCGAGGCGCCCGCCGCGCTCGCGCCGGAGGTCGCGGCGGCGGTCCGGCCGGCGAAGCGCGTGCGCATCCCCTTTCTGCCGCGCGACCGCTACCTCACCGCGGCGCGCGAGTCGTGCCGGACGCTCGCCGACGCGGTGACGGCATCCGTCGCGGACGGCGCGCGCTGCGTCGTCGTCGGTGGCGAGTGCACGGTCGTCGCGGGCACGCTTGCGGGGGCGCTCGCCGCGGAGCCCGACCTCGCGCTCGTCTACTTCGACGCGCACGGCGACTTCAACACACTCGCGACGACGCCTTCGCACTTCGTCGGCGGCATGTGCCTCGCGCACGTCTGCGGACGGAAGATCGGTCCGCTCCTGTGGCCGGGGGCGCGGTCGATCGCCGAGGAGCGCGTCGCGCTCGTCGGCGCGCGCGACCTCGACCCCGGGGAGGTCGGCAACCTCACCAACTCGAAGGTGCGCCAGATCCCGTTCGACCACGCGCGCGGCGACGCGCCCGGCCTCCTCGCGTTCGCGCGCAAGAAGAAGGTCTGGCTCCACGTCGACGTCGACGTCGTCGACCCCGCCGAGGTCCCCGCGGTGAACTTCCCCGTCGCGGGCGGCGCCTCGCTGCGCTCGCTGTGCGACGTGCTCGCTTCGCTTGGAGCCGTCGCGACGATCCGAGGCGTCGAGATCTGCGGCTACGACCCCCGCCGAGACGGGCCGCGGACGCTCGCGCCGTCGCTGGCGCGGATCGCGGCCGCGGCCCTCATTCCATCGGCTTCGCTCGTCTGACTTCTAGGCCGTCGCGGCGGCCATCTCCCGCTTCGCGTCCTTGGTCGCGGAGGCCGCGCCGCAGACCGTGTCGATGATGAGGCGCGACACGACGTAGGGGTCCATGTTCGCGTTCGGCCGCCGGTCCTCGATGTAGCCCTTGCGGTCCTTCGCGACCTGCCACGGGATCCGCACCGACGCGCCGCGATGCGACACGCCGAACGTGAACTCTTTGTACGACGCCGTCTCGTGGAGGCCGGTGAGGCGCTCCTCGATCCCGAAGCCGTAGCTCGCGATGTGGAGGTCGTGCCTGCCCTTGAGGGCCTCGATCGCCGCCATGATCGGGTCGTAGCCCTCGCGCATCTGCTTCGTCGAGAAGTTCGTGTGCGCGCCCGCGCCGTTCCAGTCGCCGCGGACCGGTTTCGGGTACAGCGTCGCCGAGACGCCGAACGGCTCACCGGCGCGGTACAGGAGGTAGCGCGCGAGCCAGAGCTGGTCGCCGATCTCCGGAGCGGTGAGCGGCCCGACCTGGAACTCCCACTGCCCGGGCATGACCTCGGCGTTGATGCCGGAGATCCGCAGGCCCGCCTTCAGGCAGAGTTCGAGATGCGATTCGACGACGTCGCGGCCGAACACCTCGTCGGCGCCGACGCCGCAGTAGTAGCCGCCCTGCGGCGCCGGG
>CAZSRI010000013.1:0-36293 GCA_964609145.1 uncultured Chloroflexota bacterium | reverse complement strand
TGCGGGGCGCTGGGGTTCGGTGTCGGCGCGGAGCGCCCCGACCGCTAGGGGGGGGGGTACGGCATCAACGTCGGCGAGGTGCGTACGCTGGGGGGGGACGGAGGGCGGCTCGTCGGCTCCGTCGATGGCGGCAGCGGCGCGGTCGCGGGGGCGGATCTTGCGCGCGAGCTCGGGATCGACCTCGTGGTCACCGACCACCACCATCCGCCGCACGAGATCCCGCGCGCGTACGCGGTCGTGAACCCGCGACGGCCCGGCGATCCGTCGCTCGACAAGGACCTCGCCGGGGCCGGCGTCGCGTACGTGATCGCGCGCGAGCTCCTCGGCGATCGCTTCGCCGCGCACGAGGCCGAGCTCCAGCAGCTCGCGGCCGTCGCGACGGTCGCGGACGTCGTGCCGCTGCGCGCGGGGAACCGCCACCTCGTGCGCCGAGGCCTCGCCGCGCTGAACGCGTCGCCGCTCGTCGGGCTGCGCGCGCTCGCGCAGCGCGCCGGCCTGAAGATGGGCTCGATCGGGGCCGCCGAGATCGGGTGGGTCGTCGGACCGCGCCTCAACGCCGCCGGGCGCATCGCCGACGCGACCGACGCGCTCCGTCTCGTCCTCACGGAGGACGCCGAGGAGGCGAAGCAGATCGCGGATCGCCTCGAAGAGCGGAACGCGGAGCGCCAGCGGCTCACCCAGGACGTCGTGCGCGGTGCGCGCGAACGTGCGGCCGAGCACCCCGGCGCGTGGGCGACGGTCGTCGCGGATCCCGGGTGGGTCGCCGGGATCGTCGGCCTCGCCGCTTCGCGCCTCGTCGAGGACCACGGCCGTCCCGCGGCGGTCATCGCGCTCGACGGCGCCGAAGGGAAGGGGAGCTGCCGGAGCATCCCCGGCGTCCACATCGCCGAAGCGCTCGACGCGTGCGACGACCTCCTCACGAAGCACGGCGGCCACGCGATGGCCGCGGGATTCTCGCTCCCTGGCGAGAACGTCGAGGCGTTCCGCGAGCGCCTCGACGCCGTCGTGCGCGAGCGCCTGCGCGGCGTGCGCCCCGTCCCGACGGTGATCGTCGACGCCGAGCTCGAGCCGGAGGCGCTGAGCGCGCGGCTCGCGCTCGAGCTCGCGCTGCTGGAACCGTGCGGCGCGTCGAACCCGCGCGCGCACCTCCTCCTGCGCGACGTGAAGGTCCACGGCGTCCGCCCGGTCGGCGCGGACCTCGACCACCTGCGGTGCAAGCTCACGGTGGGGCGCTTCACCTTCGACGCGATGGCGTTCCGCCGCGGTGACGGCGCCGACGACGTCGCGCTGGAGGGCCGCGTCGACGCCGTCGTCACCGTCGGGGTCGGCCTGCGCGGTCTCGTCGAGCTCGAGATCCACGACCTCGGCCCCGTCGGCACCGCCAACGACATGGCGCGCGTCGCCGCCGCCGAGACCGCCGGAGGATCCGCGGGGGGCGGGGCCCCCCGCGTGGTCGTTGCCTGATGCTCACGCGGATCGTCGGCGTCACCGAGCGCCTGCGCCTGCAGCGCCATGGCCCGTCGGACCTCGACGCGCTCGTCGCCGAGGTCCAGCGGCACGGCTACACGCCCGGAGACGTCGAGCTCGTCACGCGCGCGTACGAGTACGCGGCGGGCGCGCACGAGGGACAGCGCCGCGCGACCGGCGGCCCGTTCATCGAGCATCCCGCCGCGGTCGCGCTCCTCGTCGCGCAGCTCGGCATGGACCCCGCGAGCACGGCGGCGGCGCTCCTCCACGACGTCCCCGAGGACACCGATCGGACGAACGAGGACATCCGTCGCGAGTTCGGTGACGAGATCGCGCGGCTCGTCGAGGGGCTCACCAAGCTGTCGAAGGTCGCCGGTCAGCGGAGCGCGGGCGCGACGATCGAGCAGCGCCAGGCCGAGGACCTGCGGAAGATGTTCCTCGCGATGGCGACCGACCTGCGCGTCGTCGTCATCAAGCTCTGCGACCGCCTGCACAACATTCGCACCCTCGCGCCGCTGCCGCAGGAGAAGCAGCTGCGCATCGCCAAGCAGACGATGGAGATCTACGCGCCGCTGGCGCACCGCCTGGGGATCTGGCAGATCAAATGGGAGCTCGAGGACCTCGCGTTCAAGTACCTCGAGTCCGACCACTACCGCGGGCTCACCGAGCAGCTCGCGCAGCGCCGGCAGGCGCGCGAGCGGTCGATCGACAACGCGATGCGCATCCTCGCGCGCGAGCTCGCCAACGCGGGCATCCGCGCGGAGATCAGCGGCCGCGCGAAGCACCTCTGGTCGATCGCGCAGAAGATGCGGCGTAAGGGCGTCTCGATGGCGGAGGTCTACGACCTCCTCGCGATCCGCGTCGTCGTGCCCGACGTGCCAGCGTGCTACGGCGCGCTCGGCGTCGTCCACAGCCTGTGGCCGCCGATCCCCGGGCAGTTCGACGACTACATCGCCGTGCCGAAGCCGAACCTCTACCGCTCGCTCCACACCGCCGTGATGGGGCCGGACGGGCAGCCGCTCGAGATCCAGGTCCGAACGCAGGAGATGCACCAGCTCGCCGAGTACGGCATCGCCGCGCACTGGCGGTACAAGGAGGGCGGGAAGGCCGACCCGAAGTACGAGTCGAAGCTCGCGTGGATCCGCCAGCTCATGGAGTGGCAACACGACGTCTCGGACGCGACCGAGTTCGTCGAGTCGCTCAAGGTCGACGTCTTCCACGACCAGGTCTTCGTCTTCACGCCGAAGGGCGAGGTGAAGGAGCTCCCCGCGGGGTCGACGCCGATCGACTTCGCGTACCGCATCCATAGCGACGTCGGCCACCGCTGCATCGGCGCGAAGGTGAACGGTCGGATCGTTCCGCTCGATCACCGGCTCCAGTCGGGCGACATCGTCGAGATCATCACGAGCAAGGCCGCGCGCGGACCCTCACGCGACTGGCTGAACGTCGTCGTCACGCCGGGTGCGCGCGAGAAGATCCGCCAATGGTTCAAGCGCCAGCAGCGCGAGGAGAACATCGTCCACGGGAAGGAGCTCCTCGACCGGGAGCTCCGGCGCATCGCGCAGCGCTCGCTCCCCGAGATCGACCCCGCGGACCTCCAGCGCGCGACCGAGGAGCTCAACCTCCACGACGTCGACTCGACGTTCGCCGCGCTCGGCTACGGCGCCCTCACGCCGGCACAGGTCGTGACGAAGCTGCGCATCCTCGACGAGACCGAGCAGGAGATCCCGCAGCAGGCCGCGCCCGCGCCGCCGCCGACCGCGAAGGGCGGCGTGCGCGTGAAGGGGACGGGAGACCTCCTCGTCCGCTTCGGCGTGTGCTGCGATCCGGTCCCGGGCGACCCGATCGTCGGGTACATCACGCGCGGGCGCGGCGTCACGGTGCACCGCGCCGACTGCTCGAACGTGCGCAACATCGCCGAACGCGAGCGGATCGTCGAGGTCGAGTGGGAGCGCGCGGGCCCGCGGACGTACCCGGTCGCCGTGAAGATCGTCGCGTGGGACCGCACGGGCCTCGTCCGCGACATCGCCTCGATCATCAGCGAGGACCAGGTCCCGCTCGTCAGCCTCTCGGCGAACACCGACGACAAGACCGCGACGGTGAACGCGGTCATGCAGGTCACCAGCGTGGAGCAGCTGTCGCGCGTCCTCGCCCGACTCGAAGGCGTGCGCGACGTCTTCAGCGTCAGCAGGGACGGACGGTAGCCGCGAACGACGAGCGTGCGCTCTATCAGGGGGTCGTGGACGACGCCGCGGCCGTGACCGGCGCGCGGTACGTGAACCTCTCCTGGCTCGAGCCCGACGGATGGATCCGCGGGTCGGCGTGGGCCTTTCAGGACGCGGCGGTCCTCGAACGCGCCCTCGAGGCGGCGCGCTACGTGGCGCCCGGATTCGACCCGATGGCCGTTCGGTTCCGGAGCGACGTGAACGGGGCCGTCCGCCGGGTGCTCGAGAACGGCAGGCCGTACTTCGCCCCCTTCGCGGAGCACGTCGAGGGGACGGTCCACCCGCTCATCGCTCGCGTCGCGGAGCACACGCTCGGTCTCCGCTGGACGCATTCGGTGCCGCTGCGGCTCGAGGGGACCGTTGTCGGCGCGCTCGCGTTCCACTGGTCGTCTCGGCCGCACCCGCACGTGCTCGGCGTGGCGGAGACGTTCTCGGCGCAGATCGCGCTCACGCTCGAGAACGTCCGTCTCGCGGAGGCGCTCCGCGCGCGCGCGGCGGAGATCGAGCGGTCCCGCGAGCGCATCGCGACCGCCGCCGAGCGGACGCGCCACGAGGTCGCGGGGACGCTCGACCGGATCGCGTCGCGGATGCTCGTGGTGGCGCAGCGTCTTCTTGGATGCCGTGCGCTGCTCGGGGCGTCCCCGGCGTACGCCGCGGCGGAGGTGGTCAGGGTGGCGGACGAGGTCGACCGGCTGCGCGACGAGGACGTCCGCGCGGCGAGCCATCGGCTGCATCCCTCGCTCATCTCGATCGGCCTCGTCCCGGCCCTCGAGATGCTCTCGGACTCATTCGTCGGTCTCGATCTCAAGGTGGACGTCTCGCAAGGGGTGTTGACCCTGGACGACATCGCGCGCAACGCGCTTCCTCCCGGTGTGCGCCTGGCCGTCTACCGGTCCGTCGAGGACGCGGTCGGCGACATCGGGAGGGGATCGGCGTCGCGGAGCGGCCGTATCGAGCTCACCGTCAGCGGCGGCGCGCTCCGCGCGGCGGTCGTGGACGAGGCCGGGCGGGGGGCCGCCGCGCTCCCTCCGTCGACGGTGAGCGCGATCCGCGACCGCATCGAGAGCGTCGACGGTGTCGTCGATGCCGGCGGGGACGCCCGCGGCGCGCGACTCACCGTGGCCGTGCCGCTGCGGTCGCCCCCCCGACGTCACGTGCGCGACGACCCGGGGACGGACCTGTTCCAGCGCATCGCGGACAACGCGCTCGGCGTCACGGGCGCCCGGTTGGTGAGCCTGTCGTGGTACGACGCCCACGAGGGCGCGCACGAGCTCGGGGCGATCGCGCCGCTCGGCGCACTGGCGCGGATGCTCGCCGCCGCCCGACGGGTCGGGCCCGGCTTCGACCTCGCGCGGCTCCGTTTTCCGGCGGACGTGAACGCCGCGACGCGAACGGTCCTCCTGGAGGGCCGCGCGCTGCTCGCGCCCACGGCGGAGCACGCGGTGGGCACGATGCCGACGGGCGTTCTGCGCGCGGCGTCTGCGCTGCTCGGCTTCCGCTGGACGTATTCTGTCCCGCTCGTGGTCGACGGCGCCGTCGCGGGGGCGCTCGCGTTCCATTTCGCCGATCGACCGGCGCCGGTCGACATCCGGGTCGCCGACGTGTTCGCGTCGCGCGCGGCGCTCACGCTCGCCAATGAGCGCCTCTCCGCGGCGCTGCGGGAGCGAGCGGAGGAGCTGGCGGACTCCCGGGACCGCATCGCCGCGGCGGAGGAGCAGGTCCGCCGCGAGATCGCCGAGCTCCTGCACGGACGCGTGCAGTCGCGCCTGCTCGTCGTCGCGCACCGTCTCCTGGAAGCGCACGCATCGCTCGCATCCGACCCGAGCGGCATGGCCGCGGCCCTCGAAGCGCTCGCGCTCGACCTCGACCGCATCCGCGAGGAGGACCTGGGCCAGGCCATCCGCCAGCTGCACCCGGCGGTCGTCGGCATCGGCCTCCTCGTCTCGCTGCGGCACGTCGCCGAGGAGCTCGAGCCGAGGCTCGACGTGACGGTGACGGCCGACGGCGGGGTCGAGGCGCTCGACGATCCCGCGCGCAGCTCCATCCCGGAGCCGGTCCGGCTCGCGGTCTATCGGACCGTCGAGGAGGCGCTCGCCAACGTCGCGCGCCACGCGGGCACGAGCGCGGCGGCGGTCCACGTCGAGCTCGGGGATGGCGCCCTGACCGTGACGGTGTCGGACGCGGGCCGCGGGTACGACCCGAACACGGCGCGCGACGGGGTCGGCCTGCGGAGCATGCGGGACCGTGCCGAGCGCCTCGGAGGCACGCTCGCCGTCTACACCGCGCCGGGTCACGGCACCACGGTGACGTGCACGCTGCCGCTGGAGCTTGCCGGCTAGCGCGCGGACTCCTTCGTCTCGGCGAGGTAGATCAGGACGGCCTTCACGCGCGGGTGTACGGGGTCGCGTTCGCGGTCGAGGCCGAGCTCCTGGTACGTGAGGACGAGCTGGTTCTCAACGGTCTTCACCGCGATCCGGAGGCGCGCGGCGATGGACTCGTTCGTCCAGCCTTCCGCGACGAGCCGCAGGATGTCGCGCTGTCGCTCGGTCAGTCCGCCGATCCGTCCGTGCTCCCGGGCCTCGCGCCCGGCCACGAGCGCCGGGTCGAGCGTCACCAGGCCGCGCGCCGCGCCGTCGATCGCTCGGCGGAGCACGGTCGTGTCGCGCACGGTCCGCTTGAGGAGGTACGACCAGCCCGATACCTGCCCGCGCGGTAGCGCCCCGAGGAGGCGCGGCGCGCGCACGTTCGAGAGCAGCACGATGCCGAGGCCGGGGAGCTTCTCCCGCAGCAGTAGGCCGAGCTGCACGCCGTTCACCGGTCCTCCCAGCTCGATGTCGAGCAGCGCGACGTCCGGCGCCAGCCGCGGCACCTCGTGCAGCGCCGCGTCGGCCGACGTGAACGCCCCGACCACGTCGAGCTCCGGATCGATCCCCAGCACTCGCGCGAGCAGGTCGAGGTACAGGCTCTCGTCCTCGACGATGGCGAGGCGGAGGCGGGGGCCGTCGGTCACGCCGCGAGCATGACCGCTTCGTCGGCGTCCGCAAGCGATGGGTGACCCGCCGGCGACCGTGGGGGATACCTCCCGGCACGCCCGGGGGCTGGCCCTCTTTCTCGCCCTCACACGGGGGGGCAGGCTCGTGTCCGGTGCTGGAGGGTGATGTGTCGGGAGTGGAGAGTGCGAGGGCCGAGGTGGGTCGGCCGCATCGGCGTGCCGGGGACCGCCGTGCGGCCGGTGTTCCCGCTGTGCGGCCCGCGGTCCGCGATCCGTCCTTGTGGTCGCCCTTGGTCACGACCTACGTCGAGATCCACGCGGGTCCGTTCGCCAAGCTGCGTGACGCGCTCGGATTCATGGACCGCGTCAAGGAGGTCACCGGGGTGCGGGACGTCCGGCTCGACCGCTGGGTCGCGGGACAGGTGACCCTGCTCGTGCGCCATCGCGACAGCGTGCCGATCGTCCGGTACGTGGGCGAGCTCCAGGAGGCGGCATCTACGGACGCGGCGCAGCGGCAGGCGATCCACATCGAGGTCCGTCCGCGCGCATAGCGGTGGTCGCCCTTCGCGCGGCGCGGTGGACGCTGCTAGCGTCGACGCGTGGCCGGCGAGGCACCGTGGAGGCGTAGATTCCGCGCGCCGCGGAGCGCCTTCCCGACGTGGGCGAAGGAGCGCCCCGACCGGCTCGTGTACCTCTCGGACCACACCGGCAAGTACGAGGTCTTCGCCTGGGACCGGGAGCGGAGCGCGCATCGCCAGGTGACGGACCGCCCCGAGGGCACGGGCTACCGCGTCGGTGCGCGCATCGATCCCCAGGGCGAGCGCATCTGGTGGTGGAACGACCGCAAGGGCGACGAGTTCGGGACGTGGACCGTCGAGCGCTTCGACGGGTCCGACCGGCAGGACGCGGCACCGCTCGCGCCCTCGTACTCGGCGGGCCTCGCCCTGGAGCGCTCGTTCGCGGCCATCGGGCGCTCGACGGGTGAAGAGGGCTCCACCGTCTACGTCATGCCGAACGGCGACCGGCCGCTGCGCGTGTACGCGCACCGCGAGTCGGCGTCGGTCGGCCACGCGTCGGCGGACGGGACGCTGCTAGCGCTCTCGCACTCCGAGCACGGCGACAGCCGCAACCGAGCCGTGCGCGTCATCGATCTCGCCGGGAACGCGATCGCCGAGCTGTGGGACGGGCCCGGACGCGGGTCGTACCCGGGCCGCTGGTCGCCGATCGCGGGCGACCAGCGCCTGCTCGTCGACCACGAGCGCGGCGGAGTGCGGCGCCCGCTCGTCCTCGACGCTGGGAGCGGCGCGCAGCTCTCGCTCCAGATGGACCTGCCGGGCGAGGTCTACTCGAAAGGCTGGTATCCGAAGGCCGACGCGATCCTCCTGCTGCACGAGCACCGCGGCCGCTCGCATCTGTACCGCTATCACCTCGCGACGCGCGCGCTATGGGCGGTCGAGACCGGACGCGGGAACGTCGACGACGCGGCGGTCCGCCCGGACGGCTCGGTCTGGTACCAGTGGAACAGGGCGTGGGCGCCGCCGCGGACGATGAGCGGATCGGAGGTCGTGCTGCGTCCCGGCGACGACGAGCCGCCCGAGGGGGTGCCCTACTCCGACGCGGACGTGCGCGACATCCACGTCTTCATCGCCGAGCCCGCGACGGGGTCACCGCCGCGACCGGCCCTCTTCCTCGTCCACGGCGGTCCCGAGTCGCTCGACCGCGACGAGTGGGACCCCGAGGTGCAGGCCTGGGTCGACCACGGGTTCGCCGTGCTCATGGTCAACTACCGCGGTTCGACGGGGTACGGCAAGGCGTGGCGCGACGCGATCAAGGGGAAGCCGGGGCTCACCGAGCTCGCCGACATCGCGGCGGTGCAGGACTGGGCGATCGCGAGCGGGCTCGCGGACCGTCAGCGCTGCGTCATCGGCGGCGCGTCGTGGGGCGGATACCTCACGCTCCTCGGCCTCGGGACGCAGCCGGAGCGGTGGGCCGCGGGGCTCGCGGGCGTCCCCATCGGCGACTACGTCGCGGCGTTCGAGGACGAGATGGAGCCGCTGAAGCGCTACGACGCCGCGCTCTTCGGGGGGACGCCCGCGGAGATCCCGCAGGTGTACCGCGAGCGGAACCCGGTCGCGTACGCCGACCGGGTCCGCGCGCCCCTCATGATGCTCGTCGGGAAGAACGACCCGCGCTGCCCCTCACGCAGCGCCGACATCTACGAGGCGAGGCTGCGTGAGCTCGGGAAGACGTTCGAGGCCTATCGCTACGACGCCGGGCACGGCTCGCTCGTCGTCGAGGAGCGGATCCGCCAGGTCGGCGCGCAGATCGCGTTCGTCGCGAAGCACCTCGGGACGACGCCGCCGCTCGGGTAGGCTGCGACCGTTCGACCCGACCGATGGTTCACATGGGTGTTTGGGGATGAAGCGACCCGTCGCGCTCGCTCTCGCCGCGCTGCTCTTCGCCGGCGCGGCCATCCTCGGCCGAGCCTTGGGCGAGCGCCCTGGAGCGGCGGAGCAGGCGATCGCGGTCCGCCCGAGCCCAGGCGCCGGCGCGTCCGTGGAGGCGAAGCCGTCGCCGTCCTCGTTCTCGGCTTCGGCGACCCCGGCGGGGAACGCCGTTCCGGGGGTGGAGATCGCGCCGCTCCGGAGCGTTTCGGGGGACCTCGTGTTCGCCTCCCGGACCGTGAGCGGCGACGGATGGGGAACGACCGAGCTCTGGGCGATCCCGATCGCGGCACCCTCGGATGCGCGCGTCGTGCTCCGCTACCCGCGCGACTGGGTCTCGGAGACCTGGCCCGCGCGGCAGCTCGCGCCGGACGGCCGGCGCTTCGCGTTCCAGGCCGTCGGCGCGTACGGCTACCACCATCTCGTGATCGCGGATCTGTTCACCGGCGATCTGCGTTGGCTGCCTACGGCGGACTCCGGCATCCATGACGGCCAGCCGGTGTGGGATCCAGCAGGCACCCGGCTCGCGTTCAGCCGGAAGCGCGGAGGCCCCGAGCCGGGGAACGCGCGGGATGACGGCCTCTGGGTGATCCGTGCCGACGGCACCGGGCTCGCGCAGGTGGCACCGCCATCGGGACCTCCGACCTACATCTACGGCTGGACGCCGGACGGACGGTCGATCGCGTTCGCTCAGAACGTCGGGTATCGGCTCGTCGACGCGACGGACGGCACGATCGTCTCGATGGAGAAGGTCGTCTCCGGCGATGCTTCGTGGCGCGCGGCCTCGCCGCGACTCGTCGCGCAGGGCTGGGAGACGACGGGTGCCGGAGACCTCCGATACATCTTCACCGCGGACGATCCTGGGGGCCGGCGGACCATCGTCCTGCGGGCGGACTCGACGACCGAGGCCATCGGCACGCCGCGCTGGCGCCCGGGTGCTGACGAGTTCCTCTACTCGCGTGGTCCCGTACTGCGGATCGGCTCGCTCTCGGGCGATGAGCGCGCGCTCACCGCGGGTGGTGCCTCGCCGACGTGGACGCCCGACGGATCCGCGATCGTCTACGTCCACCTCGAGGAGGTACCGCCGCCCTCGCCGACGCCGTGCCCGAGCCCGCCGACTCAGGGGGTCTGGATCTGCGGAGAAGGACCGAGCGCGAAGCTCGTCTCGACCGAGCTGCGGATGGTGGATGCCGACGGCTCGAACGATCGAGCCCTCTACCGGCTGTCAGGACCGGGCGCCGACCTGAACGGCTGGTGTGTCTGCGCGGAGGGCCTGGTCACCCGCCACTACTGATCCGGTCGTCCACGACTGGCCCAAGTATCGGGGAGGGAACCGAAGCAACAGCTCACGTGTAGGAGAGGCATCACTCCCTGCGGAGGTGTGTCGTGATGCGGGCTCTCCTCGCGCTGCCAGCGCTCGCACTCTCGTTCGTCCTCCTCGCCGCTCCCGCCGCCGCGAGCTCGTACGCCGTCGACCAGGTGTGGGTCCAGACACCTGACGGATCGGCCTGGACGGAGGGCTCACCCGTCGTCCTCGTCGTCCGCGCGACCTCGCCGGCCGGGCTCGCCTTCCCCGACTCCGCGCTCTCCGTCGTGATGCAGACCGACGGCGAGCGCACCAAGTGCCTCAACGTCGCGATGAAGCGCGTCTCGTCCGACGGCACGAGCGCGACGTACGCCGGCATCTTCTACCCGTTCCGTGCCGCCGCGTACGACGGGAAGTTCGGGATCGGCGACGAGCGGTCCGACATCCGCTTCACCGTCGGCGCTCCTGTGGCCGCGCCGCTCCCGATCGCGCCCGACGCCGGGCTCCCGGTCCTCGGCCCCGTGCGCTTCAACGACTACGCGCCTGCCATCGACCCGCGGCTCGCCGCTCTGGCGGCCGCCGCGGCCGCGAGTCTCGCGATCGTTGGCGTGACGGCACGCCGGCGCATCCGGACGAGCTTCGCGTGATCCGCGCCCTGTCCCTGCTCGCGCTCGTCGTCGCGGCGTCCTGCACGTCAGCGGCGACGGGCGCGCCAGCGACGCCTCGACCATCGCTGGCTGCGGCGTCGACCTCGCCGACACCCGTGCCCCTCGACGTCGCCGCGATGATGGGCGGGACCCTGTCGCCGGCGACCGTCGTCGCCCAGGTCGAGGCCGAACTCGTCGCGGTGCGCCTCCAGGACCACTTCGTGCCGTATCGCGTCGGCGTGGCCGGTCCGGCCGCCGCCCTTAGCGGTCTCGACGGGCCGCATCTTTACGTCGCGGACGGCGCGGGTGGATCGACGCGCGTGCGCGCGCTCGACTTCGCGACAGGCGTGGAGATGGCGTCGGTCGTGCTTGCCGCGCCGATCGCGGGCCACCACGCGCTCGCGCAAGACCGCCCTGACCGCGTGCTCGCCCTCGTCCGCGCCGGCGGTGGCACCCTCTCCTACGACCCCGGGGTGCGCGTGGAGGCGGTCGGAACGTCGCCGTTCGCCAGGCTGTCCGCGGTCTCGAAGGCCGCGTGCGGGGATCGCCTGCTCGCGAGCGCGAGCCGGATCGCCATCGTGTGCGACCAAGCCGGCATCGTCTGGATCGACACCCTCGTTGGGCAGGTCACGCCGATCTCCGTCACCGGTGCGCCTATCGTGGCCGCGGCCATCCTCGCCGACGGGGCGATCGTCGTGGGCACCTCATCGGGGACGCTGTATCGGATCCCCGCCGGATCGACGACGCTCCTTCTCGTCCAACGGTCTTCCGCGGATCCGATCGTGGACGATGGGATCGCCGCGGCGGATGGACAGCGGTTCGTCGTGCTCGGTGGCGCCCCCGGGAGATCCAGCGTGACCGCGTACGTCCTCGGCGGCTGGGGCGGGTCGGGGCCCTTCGCGGTGGCGACCCGGGCAGGAGGCGCGGTCGCGCTCTGGCCGGACGCCTACTTCGGGACGCGCGGCGGCATCTGGCACGTGGACCTGCAGAACGGCCTCGTGGGGGAGAGGCGCGCGCTGGGCGATCCGACCCTGCTCACCGTCGCCGCGCGCTGACCCCCGGGGGGGGCGGGGGCCATAGCGACGGGACGTGACGCGCGCCTGCTACGAATGGACGCGGGCCGACGGCTCGCACGACCTCCGCGCCGCACGGGCGCGCTCGCTGCCGCGATAGCGGCTCGGTCCGCGCGCTCTCACGTATCGACCAGGCGAAGACGCACCGGCTCGCGGCCGTGCTCGACGTACCACGGCTGGACCCACTCCGCCCCGTACTTCATGCGCCAGAGGCCGACGAGGTGGCGAAGCGCGGCGGCGCGGACGTCCGTAACGGGCTCGTAGCGCGCGCGGTGATCGGCGCCGGCGATGCGCACGGCGCACCGCGGGTCGGCCCGCAGGTTCAGGAGCCAGTCCGGAGCGCGCTCATCCGTCCGCAGCCACAGGACGTCGCCTTCGCGGGCGAACCAGACCGTGACGCGATGCGGCCGGCCGGTGCGGCGTCCGCGCGTGATCAGCGTCAGCTCCTCGGCGGCCCACACGTCGGCCACGGAGCGGATCTTACGGGCGAGATGCGGCCCCAGCGCACCTGCTATATGCCGCTCTCATGCTCCGGGGCCGGGGCGCTCGCGTGCTCGTGATCGCCGCGCTCATAGCGCTGACCGCGCTCGAGCTCGTGCGCATCGATGCCACCTCGCATTCCGCGAGCGACACGCTGCGGCCCCTCGTCATCCAGATGGCGCCGGTGTGGGCGCTCGCGGTCGCGGTCCTGTTCTGGAGGCGGCCTGCGGCCCGTAGCTGATGAACTCGAGGAGCGAGCCGTCGGGGTCGCGGAAGTAGACGCTCGTGCCGTCACCGCACGCGCCGGATCGCGGCACCGGTCCAAGCTCGACGGCGATGTCGTGCGCGCGGAGATGCGCGATCGCGCCGTCGATCGAGCCGTTCCAGACGAAACACAGGTCGCTGTTCCCGGGTGTGATGCGCACGCGCGCGAGGGGCTCCGGCGTCGCCCCGGGCGCGTGGACGTTGAGCTGGACGTCGCCGAAGCGGTACGCGCGTCGTCCGCGCGAGAGCGGCCGGACCTCGGCGCCGAGGACGTCGCGGTAGAAGGCGTCGGAGCGGTCGGGGTCGGAGACGGCAATGACCGTGTGGTCGAGGCGGATCATCCGGGAAGCACCGTCAGCCCGGCCGCCTCGAAGTCGTCGTCGAATGAGAAGATCTCTCGCATCTTTCGAGACCGTGCGACGGCGATCGTCGTCGCGTCGGTGAAGCTGAAGGGAACGTCGGCGTACTGCTCGAGGATCGACCACCCCGCGTCGCCGAGCCGCCGGTCGATCCAGACGATGCGAAGGTCGCCGCGCTGCTCAGCCCGGCGGACGGCGTCCCTGTAACGCAGAGCCTGGTCGAGCCCCAGGTCATAGCGAAGACGTGTTCCTGTCTCGTCGAGCACGAAACTCGTGGTGACGAGCTGGACGCCGCGCCTGCGCAGCTGCTCGTAATGCGCGGCGGCGCGGGAGTGTAGGCGATCGTCCATATTCTGGATCGCCAACCACGCGCCCGTGTCGACAAGGACGCTGCTCAGTACTTGCGTCCGTAGAGGTACTTGTCGTGCTTCTTCGCCGCGTCGGGCGGGCCACCCTTCCCAGCGCCGATCAGCTTTCGGATCGGGTCCTCATCGTCGGGACTCAGCTGGTCGAGATACCGTGCCGCTGCCTCGCGGATCAGGGCTGCCGCCGAGCGGCGCTGGGCAGCGGCAGCACGACGTATCCGGCGATGGAGCGGTTCGTCGAAGTAGATCTGAGTCCGGCGCACGGCCTCACTATACATCGCCAAACACCGCGGCATACATCGTGCCTGAAGCGAGTCGACCGTCGAGTACGCGCTCGATGGACCGAAGGGATCTCCTCCGCCGAGAGGCGTCGCGGTCGTCGGCGGGGATCTCGTCGGCGATGGCTTCCTTGATGTCGTCCTTCGTCAGCAGCGGAAGCCGCGGCTCACGCGCGAGGAGTGCGGACGGTGCTCTTGCCGGGCGCGGGCGCCCCGCCGACCACGATGAGGAGGCCCCTTCGTCTACCGCATCGCGTCGAGGAGCTTGTTCACGTCGCGGTGGAAGACGTCGATCTCGACGAGCGGCTTTTCGGCGAGCGTCGGGATGCGCTGCACGAGGGCGTCCTCATAGGTCGGCAGCGAGGCCTGGTAGTAGACGCCGATAGGGATCGGCTCCTTCTCGTAGGACTTCACGACCGCCGCGGCCTTCTTCGCCACGATCTCCTGCTCGTCCGACACGCTGTGGACGACGGGATCGAAACCCGTCCCCTCGAGCTTGTAGAGGCGGCTCTTCTTCTCGGGGAGGTCGGCGCCCTCGTACCACTCCTTCGTGTACAGGTCGTTGTACGTGGGGCAGGTCTGAAGGACGTCGACGAGCGCGGCGCCCCTGTGCTCGATGGCCTTCTGGATGATCGCCGCGAGGTGCTTCGGCTCGAGGGCGTAGCCGCGGGCGATGAACGTGTAACCCGCGGCGACGGCCATCGCGATCGGGTTGATGCCGTCCTGGATGGCCTCCTCGGGCATCGACTTCGTCTTCTTGCCCTTGCGCAGCGTGGGGGAGGCCTGGCCCTTGGTCAGCCCGTACACGCTGTTGTTGTGGACGAGGTACGCCATGTCGACGTTGCGCCGTCCGCTGTTCACGAAGTAGCCGGCGCCGATGCCGTAGCCGTCACCGTCGCCGCCGAGCGCGATGACGGTAACGGCGCTGTTGGCGAGGCGCGCGCCGGTCGCGACCGGGAGGACGCGGCCGTGCAGCGTGTGGAACCCGTAGGCGTTGACGTAGTGGGGGGTCTTGCCGGAGCAGCCGATGCCGCTGAAGACGGCGACCTTGTCGGGGTCGAGCTTCATGTTCGCGAGCGCCATCTGGATCCCGGTCAGGATGCCGAAGTCGCCACAGTTGTGGAGCGTTGCCGCGTCGGTGACGTACGAGTGCGCCCCTTCGACCTCGAGGTTGTGGACCGTGCCCTCATAGGGGACGACCTCGTTCTCCGTCACCGCTGCGATGAGGTACGTGATGCCGCCGCGGATCACACCCGAGGCAACGTCGTGTTCGACCGGGGAACGTCCACCGCCGGTGACCATGAGCCCGAGCTTGCGCTCGCGCGCCGGTGTGAACTGCCTCGCCCAGGTGTAGGCGATCTCATCGCCGACCTTCACTTCATCCGCACGGACCCACTGCGGCAGTCCCATGACGCCGTCCCGGCGCGCGACGTACACCGGATGATCGTCCGTCAGCGTGACTGAGCCGAGCCCTCGGATCTGAATACGCCGGAGTGAGGCCGGATGCCAGTGCGACATGACCCCGGTGACCCGGTGGTACTCGCCGTCGTGACCGAGCACCTCGTCGCCGACGGCGATCTCACTGATCGGTCGCTTCCCACTGCGCGTGACGATCGGCGTGGACGGGATGACGCAGCCGGGGCACCAGTCGTTGTGGAGCTCGGACTTGTAGTCCTTGATGGTGAACGTCTTCACCGGCGCCTCAACGGACACGCGTCATCACCACTTCCGCACGTGGCTCCGCCTTCGCGCCGAGGCGCTCGCGCAGCACCGCGACCATCTCGTCCTCGCTGAACGGACGGCCGTCGAACTTCAGCGCGCGGTCGGCGATCCGCACCCCGGTGTGCTCGGCGATGAGGGCGCCGAGCTGGCCCGAGTAGTTCTCCTCGACCAGCAGCAGCCGCCTCGCGCCGGTGAGGATCTTCTCCACCGGCTGGGCCGGGAACGGCTTCATGAGCCGGCACTGGAGGAAGTTGACCTTCGCGCCCTCCTCGGCGAGCATCTTCATCGCGTCGAGGATCGTGCCCTTCGTCGACCCCCACCCGACGACGGTGAGATCGGCATCGGTGGGACCGTGCAGTGCGTACTGCTGGTCGGGGGGTACGGCCTTCGCGATGAGCGCGAGCTTGCCCATGCGCTTGTTCATCATCGCGATGCGCATCTCGACGCCCTCGGTGATGTGGCCGTCGGGGTCGTGCTCGTCGCTCGTGCTCCAGAAGCGTCCGCGCGGTGTTCCGGGCCGGCTGCGCGGCGAGATGCCGTCCTCCGAGAGCGCGTACCGCAGGTACTCCTCATCCTTCACGACGTCGCGGTGGTGGCCGTTGCCGTCGGCGTGGATGACGTCCTCGCCCTTCGCGTCGTACGGCGTCCACTCGCTGCCGGTGAAGCGCTTGCCGCGGTCGATCTCGTCGTACTTCAGCTCGAGCTTGTCGATGGTCGTGTAGACGGCCGCGAGCTTCTTGTCCGTGAGCACGATGACCGGGAGCTGGTAGCGCTCGGCCCAGTTGAACGCGCTGAAGGTGTCCTGGTAGCACTCGCGCAGGTCGCCGGGCGCGACGACGACGTGCGGGAAGTCGCCCTGCGCGGGATGGATGGCCCACTGGAGGTCGCCCTGCTCCTGGCGCGTCGGCAGGCCCGTCGAAGGGCCGCCGCGCTGGTACATCGTGATGACCGGGCCCGGCGCCTCGGTGATCGCGGAGAAGCCGATGCCTTCGACCATGAGGGCGAACCCGGGACCGCTCGTCGCCGTCGCGCTGCGCACGCCCATGTGCGCCGCGCCGATGGCCATGTTGATCGACGAGATCTCGTCCTCGCACTGCACCACCAGAAGGCTTTGGTCCCGCTGATGCCTCTCCAGATACACGCTCTCGTCCGTCGCGGGCGAGATGGGGTAGTAGGTCTGGAACGCGCATCCGGCACGGAGCTTCGCGATGGCGACGATCTCGTAGCCCTTCGCGAGGATGCGCGGTCTGCGCTCTGCCCCCGGCTGCAGGCGGTAGGGGAACGCCTTCGCGTCGAAGCGCTCGCGGACGTGCTCGAACGCGAGCTTCGCCGCCCGGACGTTGAGCTGCCCGACCTCGCTGCGCTTGCCCTTGAACTGGCCGAGGATGACGTCGGCTACGAGGTCGAACGGGTACTCACACAGCGCGAGCGACGCGCCGAGCGCGACGGTGTTCTTCATGACCTCGTAGCGTCGCGCCTGGTCGGCCTTCCCGACCTCCTCGAGCGCGTTCTTGATGATCTCGATGAACGGGACGGCGTAGAAGCGCAGGTCCGCGCGGTCGGCCGGCGGCTCGTACCCGATGTCGCTGTCGTAGATGACGCCGCCGCCCGCGTTCACCTCGTGGAGATGGCCGTAGTGCGTCGGCCAGCGGCGGTGGTCGCCGTCGCCCGTGAGCGTCTCGTGGTCGAGCGCCACGAGGATGTCCGTCCGGTCGCGGTAGCTGCGCACGTCCTCCTCGTCCACGCGGACGCGGTAGAAGGAGTGCTTCCCCATGATGTTGGAGTGGTACTCGATGTTCGCGTAGACGCGCAGACCCGCACGGCTGCAGGCCCTCGCGAACACTTCGGCGGACGCGTTGATGCCGCTCCCCTGGGGTCCGCCGATCGTCCAGGTGAGCCGGTTCCTCTGCACCGGTCCTAGGACCCTATTGTACGTTGCGGAAACGCGCTTGGATGCGGGCCTGACGGAATGTTGCGATCGGAGCGGATCGGGGATACGCCTCGAAGAGTGCAAGACGTGACGCGCGCTTCCGAAGCGCGCCTGGAACGAGACACGCTCGGCGAGGTCCGCGTCCCCGCGGACGCGCTCTGGGGCGCGCAGACGCAGCGCGCGATCGAGAACTACCCGATCAGCGGGTATCGCGCTTTCCCCGCGTTCATCCGCGCGATCGTCTCGGTGAAGAAGGCGGCCGCGCTCGCGAACCACGACGCCGGCCGTCTCTCGATGGAGCGGCGTCAGGCGATCGTGTGGGCGTGCGACCAGATCCTCCAGGGCGAGCATCACGACCAGTTCGTCGTCGACGTCTTCCAGGCGGGCGCCGGCGTCTCGTTCCACATGAACGCGAACGAGGTCATCGCCAACCTCGCCGATCACAAGCTCGGCGGGACGCTGGGCACGTATCGGCAAGTCGACCCGAACGACCACGTCAACATGGCCCAGTCGACGAACGACGTGACGCCGACGGCGATGCGCCTCGCGCACCTCGAGCTGACGAAGGGACTCGCGGCCGAGCTCGACGCGCTCGCCGACGCGCTCGCCGCGAAGGCCGAAGAGTTCCGCGACGTCGTGAAGCCCGGGCGCACGCACCTCCAGGATGCGGTCCCGGTCACGTTCGGGCAGGAGATCGGGGGCTGGGCGGCGCGCGTGCGCTCCGCGTCGGCGCGCCTCCGCGCGGCACGCTCGGAGCTGTGCGAGCTCGGCATCGGCGGCACCGCCGCCGGCACGGGGCTGAACGCGGACCCGAGGTTCCGCGAGCGCGTGTGCCGCCACCTCGCCGACTGGTACGCCGAGCCGATCGTCCCGGCGAAGGACCTCTTCCAGGCGATGCAGTCGATGGCACCGTTCGTCCGCGTCTCGAGCGGGATGCGGACGTCCGCGGTCGAGCTCGTCCAGATCGCGAACGACATCCGGCTGCTCGTGTCGGGTCCGCGGACGGGGTTCGGCGAGCTCGTCATCCCGGCGGTCCAGCCGGGGTCGTCGATCATGCCGGGCAAGGTGAACCCCGCGATCGCCGAGATGGTCGATCAGGTCTGCTTCCAGGTCATCGGGAACGACGCCGCGGTGATGCTGGGCGCGCAGGCCGGCCAGCTCGAGCTGAACGTGATGATGCCGGGGATCAACTACGCGATCTGCCTCTCGGCGACGATCCTCACGAACGCCGTCCGGCAGCTGCGGACGCGCACGATCGAGGGCATGCGGATCGACACGGCGCGCGCGAAGGAGCTGCTCGACGCGAGCCCCTCGCTCGTCGTCACGGCGCTCTCGCCCCACATCGGCTACCAGAAGGCGGCCGCCCTCGCGAAGCGCGCGCTCGCCGAGCGGCGCTCGCTCCTCGACGTCGCGCTCGAGGAGAAGGTGATGCCCGAAGCGGACCTGCGCCGGGTGCTCGACCCGCTGCCGATGACACGCGGCGGCGTCATGGAGTGAGCGACTCGCGGAGTAGCGGCCCCGTGGCCGAGCAGGCGGACCTGCTCCAGCACCTCATCCGCAACCGCTGCGTGAACGACGGCACGGCGGACAGCGGCCACGAGGTGCGCAGCGTCGAGACGCTCGAGGCCTATCTCGCGGGCCCCGGCGTCGAGATGCGCCGCTACGAGTCGCATCCAGGACGCGTGAACCTCGTCGCGCGGATCGAGGGGAACGAGCGGAGCGCGCCGGCGCTCTGCCTCATGGGCCACACCGATGTCGTGCCCGCGAACGCGGAGCGCTGGCAGCGCGACCCCTTCGGCGGCGAGCTCGTCGACGGCGTCGTCTGGGGGCGCGGAGCGATCGACATGCTCGGGATCACGGCGACGATGGCCGTCGCGACGAAGCGGCTGCTCCGCGAAGGCTGGCGGCCGCGCGGGACGCTCATCTACCTCGCGGTCGCCGACGAGGAGGCGATGGGCACCTACGGCGCGCAGTGGATGGTGGAGCACGAGTGGGACGCCGTGCGGTGCGACCACCTCATCACGGAGTTCGGCGGCTCACGGGTGCCGATCGGGAACGGCGCGCTCCCGATCACCGTCGCCGAGAAGGGCTCGCACTGGACGCAGCTCCGTGTCCGCGGCGTGCCGGGCCACGGGTCGATGCCGTACCGCACCGACAACGCCGTCGTGAAGGCGGCGGAGGCCGTGCGGCGGATCGTCGCCTATCGGCCGCCCGCGACGATGCACGACGTCTGGCTGCGGTTCATCGACGGGCTCGGGCTTCCGAGCGTGCAGCGGGCGGCCCTGCGGACGGGACCCGGCCTCGAGCTCGCGCTCGGGCGCCTCCCGATCGGCGTCGCGCGGATGATGCACGCGGTCACCCACACGACCTTCTCGCCGAACATCCTCGCCGGCGGCGTGAAGACGAACATCGTCCCCGACAGCGCCGAGATCACGATCGACATCCGGACGCTTCCCGGCATCGACGGCGCCGCCGTGCGGACCATGCTGAAGGACGCGCTCGGCGACCTCTGGAGCGCGGTCGAGATCGCCGCCGAGGGCGACAACCCCGCGACGGCGTCGCCCATGGACACGCCGCTGTGGCGGACGCTCACGGACGTGTCCGCGCGGCTGGTCCCCGGCGCGCGGACGGTCCCATTCCTCGTCATGGGCGCGACCGATGCGCGCTTCTTCCGGCGCAAGGGCGTGACGGCGTACGGCTACGGGCTCTTCAGCGACGCCATCCCGTTCAACGAGTTCGCGGCGATGTTCCACGGGAACGACGAGCGGATCGACCAGGAGTCGCTGCGCCTCATGGTCGACCTCTGGGAAGGGACGGCGCGGGAGCTGCTCGGCTAGCCGCAGCTCGGCGCGCGGCTCGGGCGCCTCGATCTCGGCCGCGGACCGCCTCGGCCTACTCGACCGTGATCGTCTTGATCTTGTCCCCGATCGCGATCTTCATCACGACGTCCATGCCCGCCGTAACGGTGCCGAAGTTCGTGTACTGCTTGTCGAGGAAGCGCGAGTCCCTCTTCACGACGAAGAACTGGCTCCCGTTGTTGATCGCGGGATCCTGACCGCGCGCGATCCCGACGGCGCCGAGCGTGAAGGGCAGATCGTTGTACTCGCTCGGGACGCGCTCGCCGCCCGTGCCCGTGCCCAGCGGGTCGCCGCCCTGGACGACCCAGTCCTCCACGCGATGGAACTTCAGCCCGTTGTAGAAGCCCGAGCGCGCCTTCTCGACGAAGCGCGCGACGGTCTGCGGCGCCTTGTCGGGGCGGAGCGTGATCGTGAACGACCCGCCCTTCTCGAGCTCGATCGTGGCGGTGGTCGCGCTGGTCCGGGTCGTCGGCGTCGGAGTCGGAGTGGCCGTGGCAGCACCTCCAGCGGATGATCTCGAGGTCGCGGTCGCGCTGGTGCCGGCGGCGCCTCCGCCGCATGCGGCGAGGACGAGCGCGGCGAGCGCGACCGCGGTCAAGAAGCGGGGCACTTGCCGACGATACCCGTTACCCTCGCAACACCGGTGCCGCAGTACCAGGCCCCCAGGGGCATGCGTGACCTCCTGCCCGCCGAGGCGGCGCAGATCGCCCGCATCGAAGCGGTCGTGTCGGCGCGAGCGGAGCGCTACGGCTACCTACGGATCGAGACGCCGGCGGTCGAAGAGGTCGCGGTGTTCCTGCGGACCGCGGGCGAGGCGAGCGACGTCGGGGGCAAGGAGATGTACCAGGTCTCGCTCCACGGCCAGGGTGGGCTCGCGCTCCGTCCCGAGGCGACCGCCGCGCTGGGACGCTTCTATCTCCAGCACGGCCTCCACCGCGCGCCGCAGCCCGTGCGCGTCTACTGCGTCGAGCGCATGTACCGCGGCCAGCGGCCGCAGCTCCTGCGCTACCGCGAGTTCCGCCAGTGGGACATCGAGTGCTTCGGCGCGCCCGAGCCCGCGGCCGACGTCGAGGTCGTCGCGTTCACGAACGGGCTCCTCCAGGAGCTGGGGCTCGTCGACGTGGAGCTGCGCATCAACACGATCGGCGACACGGCGTCGCGCGCGCGCGTGAACGGGTCGCTGCGCGCGTACTTCGAGCCGTTCGAGCCGGAGCTCGACGAGGACTGCCGCCAGCGCCTGCGGACGAGCGTGCTCCGCATCTTCGACTGCAAGGTCCCGCGCGACCAGGCGATCGCCGCGGGCGCGCCGAAGCCGCGCGAGCTCGTGAGCGAGGAGGATCAGCGGCACTTCGCGACGGTCCTCGAGGGACTCGACCGCCTCGGCGTCCGCTACGAGGTCGACGACCGGCTCGTGCGCGGATTCGACTACTACACCCGCACGGTGTTCGAGTTCGTCCTCACCGACCCCGAGTTCACCAAGGCGGGGCGGATCTCGGTCGCTGGGGGCGGCCGGTACGACGGACTCGTCGAGACGATGGGCGGCCCGCGGATGCCGGGGATCGGTGTCGCCGGCGGCGTCGAGGTGCTCCACGCCGCGCTCGTGCGCCGGGGCGTTCCGCTCGGCGGCGAAGGCGCTCCCGACGTGTATGTGCTCTCGGGCGAGCCCGACGACATCGCCGACCGTCATCAGCTCGCGGAGCCGCTGCGCGATGCCGGGTTCAGGGTCGCGATCGACTACACGGCGCGCCCGCTCGACCGGCAGCTCGAGAGCGCGGTGAAGCACGGCGCGAAGCTCGCGGTCATCCGCGGGACCGAGGAAGCGCGCGGCGGCCACGTCATCGTGCGGAACCTCGCGAAGAAGGAGCAGACCGTGAAGCGGCTCGCGGCCGTCGTCGCCGAGCTCCGTCGCCACGTACCGCAGTACCCGAAGCCGGGGCTCCAGCCGCCCAGCGGCGGGCTGCAGAGCGAGGATTAGCGATGCTGCGGACGCATACGTGCGGCGAGGTCCGCGCGGCCGACGCCGGGCGAGAGGTGACGCTCGCGGGGTGGGTGCACACCCGGCGGGACCACGGCTCGGTCACGTTCATCGACCTGCGCGACCGCTACGGCCTGACGCAGATCGTCGCGGGCGCGAAGGACCAGCCCGCGGCGCATGCCGCGCTGAAGGACGTGCGCAACGAGTGGGTCGTCCGCGTGACCGGACGGGTGCGCGAGCGGCCCGAAGGCACGAAGAACGCCAAGCTCGCGACGGGAGAGGTGGAGGTCGTCGCGACCGCGATCCAAGTGCTGAACGAGGCGAAGACGCCGCCCTTCTACGTGAACGAGGAGACCGACGTCGACGAGACGCTGCGGTGGAAGCACCGCTACGTCGACCTGCGCCGCGAACGCTCGCGCGAGCTGCTGCGCCTGCGCCACGAGGTCGTCGACCTCATCCGCCGCTACTTCGTCGAGCGAGGCTTCTGGGAGATCGAGACCACGAACCTCACGCGCGGCGACCCCACCGGGGCGCGCGACTTCGTCGTCCCCTCGCGCTACTACCCGGGCAGGTTCTGGGCGCTGCCGCAGTCGCCCCAGATCCTGAAGCAGATCCTCATCCACGGCGGGATCGACAAGTACTTCCAGATCGCGCGCGCCTATCGCGACGAGGACCCGCGCAGCGACCGCGTGTACGAGCACAGCCAGCTCGACGTCGAGATGGCGTTCGTGGAGCGCGAGGACGTCATGGCGCTCATCGAGGACCTGTACACGCGCATCCTCGAGCGCTTCAGCGCCAAGCCGCTCATGACGAAGCCGTGGCCGCGGCTCACGTTCGAGGAGGCCATGCGGCGCTTCGGATCGGACAAGCCCGACCTGCGCTTCGCGATGGAGCTCGTCGACCTCACGCCGGCGTTCCCCTCGACGGGGTTCGCGGTCGTCCGCGACGCGGTCGCCTCGGCCGGCGCGGTGCGCGCGATCGTCGTGCCGGGCAAGGCCGACGCGTCGCGCAAGGACGTCGACGGCTGGACCGAGGTCGCGAAGCGCAAGGGCGCGAAGGGTCTGTTGTCCTTCGCGTTCGCGGGCTCGGAGGTGCGCTCGCCCGTCGCGAAGTTCCTGTCCGCCGACGAGCTGGCCGCGCTCAGAGAGCGTTCGGGGGCGCGCGACGGCGATCTCCTCCTCGCGGTCGCGGGACCATGGCGCAACGCCAGTGAGGCGATCGGGACGCTGCGCCAGCACCTCGGCGAGACGCTCGGCCTCATCGACACCTCGAAGCACTCCGCCGTCTTGATCCACGAGTTCCCGCTCCTCGAGCGGACGGGAGAGGGGGGCTGGACGTTCGCGCACAACCCTGTCACCGGACCGCTCACGCCGGACGAGCTCCGCTGGCTCGACACGGATCCCGAGCGGGCGCGGAGCTCGCAGTACGACTTCGCGCTCGACGGCCGCGAGACGGCCGGCGGGAGCATCCGCATCCATCAGCGGCCGGTACAGGAGCGCATCTTCGGGCTCATGGGGATCGGCAAGGACGAGGCGCAGCGACGGTTCGGCGCCCTGCTCGACGCCCTCGAGTACGGGGCGCCGCCGGAGGGCGGCTTCGCCGGTGGGATCGAGCGCCTCGTCATGACTCTCGCGGGGACCGAGAACATCCGCGAGGTGCAGGCGTTCCCGAAGACGCAGACGGGCTACGACCCGCTCTTCGACTCGCCCGCCCCGATCACGCAGGGCGAGCTCGATGAGCTCGGGCTGCGCGTCGTCGCGAAGCCGCAGAAGGCCTCGTAGGTCCCGCTCGCGCGGCCCGATCCACTCGTGGAACGCGACGCGCCCCGACGGCCGCACCGTCGCCTCGAGCCGCTGACCGCGGCCTAGACTTTTCGCGTGGACCGCGTGTATCTCGACCACGCCGCGACGACGCCCGTCGACCCCGAGGTCGCGCAGGCGATGACCCATGTGCTCGCCGAGGTGCCGGGCAACCCCTCGAGCATCTACGCCGAGGGCCGCGCGGCGCGGGCGCTCGTCGACCGCGCGCGCGAGGACGTCGCCGCGGCGATCTTGGCGGACCCGAGCGAGATCGTCTTTACGAGCGGCGGCACCGAGGCCGACAACCTCGCTCTGCGTGGTGTGTTGAAGGCGCGCGAGGGGGAGGCCGATGGGTTGATCGTCTCGGCGATCGAGCACCACGCCGTGCTCGACACGGCCGAGGACCTCGTACGGCACGGCCAGGCGCGCGTCACGCACGTACCGGTCGACCACGACGGCCTCGTCGACCCGAACGCGGTCGGCGTGGCGTTCGACGAGGGCACCGCGCTCGTCTCGATCATGCACGCGAACAACGAGATCGGGACGATCGAGCCGATCGAGCGCATCGGCGAACTGTGCCGGAGGAACGGCGTGACGTTCCATACCGACGCCGTCCAGACCGTCGGCGTGCTCCCCTTCGACGTGCGCGCGCTCCCGGTGGACCTCGTCTCGATCAACGCGCACAAGTTCTACGGGCCGAAGGGCGTCGGCGCGCTGTACGTGCGCAGGGGCACGCGCATCGCCACGATGCAGACCGGCGGCGGCCAGGAGAAGGGCCGGCGCACGGGGACGGAGAACGTCGCCGGGATCGTCGCGCTCGGCGTCGCCATGCGGATCGCGGCGGCACGCCGCGAGCGCGACCTCGCGCGCATGACCGCGCTGCGCGACCGGCTCATCTCTGGCGTCCGCGTGCGCATCCCGAACGCGATCCTCACGGGCCACCCGACGCGCCGACTGCCGAACAACGCGTCGTTCTGCTTCCCGGGGACGCAGGGCGAGTCGCTCATCGTCGCGCTCGACCTCGAGGGCATCTCGGTCTCGAGCGGCTCGGCATGCACGTCGGGCAGCACCGAGCCGTCGCACGTCCTGAAGGCGATCGGCCTCGATCGTGAGGTCGCGCAGGGCTCGCTGCGCATCACCGTCGGCCGCGACACGACGGAGGCCGACGTCGATCGCCTGCTCGACGTGCTCCCGCGCATCGTCGAGCGGCTGCGCTCCGTCTCGCAGGAGCCGGTCCCGGCATCGTGAGCGTCGAGCGCTTCGGCACGGCCGAGGATCTGTACACGGAGACCGCCGTCTCGCACTTCACGGAGCCGCGCAACGTCGGCGGCGTCGAGGAGCCGGATGGGAAGGGCACGGACTCGAACCCCACGTGCGGCGACCGCACGACGATCACCGTGCGCGTCCGCGGCGAGCGGATCGAGGAGGCGCGCTTCCGCACGTTCGGCTGCGTCGCGGCGATCGCGTCGGGGTCGGTCCTCACCCAGCTCGTGACCGGTCGCGCCGTGGAGGAGGCGCTGCGCGTCGAGCCCGGCGACGTCATCCGCGCGCTGGGAGGCCTCCCGGCGCGCAAGGAAGGCTGCGCGCTCATGGCGATCGGCGCGCTGCGCGCCGCACTGATAGATGCGGAGACGCGGACGCGATGACCGAGCGTGTGTTCGTCGCGATGAGCGGCGGCGTCGACAGCTCGGTCGCGGCCGCCATGCTCGCCGAGCGCGGGTACGACGTCGTCGGCGTGTGGATGCGCCTCGTGCCGGGCGGCGGGTCGCCCGACGCTCCGCGCTGCTGCGGCACCGACGAGGCGGGGGAGCAGGCGCGCCGCGCGGCGGCGCACCTGGGCATGCCGTTCTACGCGCTCGACTACGCCGCCGTGTTCGGCGCGCACGTCGTCGAGCGGTTCGTCCGCTCCTACGCGGGGGGCGAGACCCCGAACCCATGCGTCGCGTGCAACGCGCACGTGAAGTTCGAGGCGCTGATGCGCGACGTCATCGGGAAGTTCGGCGCGAGCCGCCTCGCGACCGGCCATTACGCGCGCGTGCGCGAGGAGGGCGGACGCTACCGCCTGCTCCGCGCGCGCGACCGCGCGAAGGACCAGTCATACGCGCTGTACATGCTCGGCCAGCGGGAGCTCGCGCGGACGCTCTTCCCGATCGGCGAGCTCGCGGGGAAGGACGAGACGCGCGCGCTCGCCGCGCGCTACGGACTGCCGAACGCGGCGACGGCCGAGAGCATGGACATCTGCTTCGTCCCGGGTGACCACCGCGACCTCGTCCGCTCGCGCGCGCCCGGCGCGTTCCTGCCCGGGGCGGTCGAGCGCGCGGACGGCACGGTCGTGGGCCGTCACGAGGGCGTCGGCGGCCTCACGATCGGGCAGCGTCGCGGCGTCGGCGCCGCGACGGGCGAGCGGCTCTACGTGCTGCGGCTCGACCTCGAACGCAACACGGCTGTCGTCGGTACGCGCGAGGAGATCGCGACGCGCGCGTACGAGCTCCGAGACGTGCGGTTCGTGGCGGGTGCGCCTCCGGCCGCAACGTTCGCGTCGGCCGTCGCGTTGCGCTACCGCGGCGCGGAGATGCCGTGCCGGCTCGAGATCGTCGACGAGCGCGCGGTCGTGTACCTCGATGAGCCCGCGCTCGCCGCGCCGGGACAGGCGGCGGTCCTGTATGACGGCGACGAGATCATCGGCGGTGGCACCGTGGAGCGCGCGCTCGCGGCATAGCGCCTCCTAGACTTCGCCGGTGAGGCTGCTCCTGCGGATCGCGGCCGCGTCGGTCGCGGGGGCGGCGCTCTTCCAGGCCGGCACGGCGAACGGGGCGGCGCAGCTGCGTCCGTCGCCGCTGGGCGGCGTCCTCACCGCGGTCGTCGTCGCGGCCGCACTCGCGCTCCTGGCCGTCGCGCTCGCGGGCACCGGCCGCGGCGACGCGACGGCACGCGGACCGCGCTCGTACGTCCTCGCCGTGCGTGTGGCTTTCCTCTTCGTCTCCGCGATGTCGCTCAGCGGCCTCGTCTGGCTCGGCGGGATACCGTACCCGCCCGTCCACGACCCCACGCCGTACGCGAACGACGCCGTCACCCTGAACGAATGCGGCGCGCAGATGCTCATGCGCGGCGAGGACCCATACCGCGGCATCGACGTCTACGCGTGCTTCGGCGCGCGCTCGATCGGCGCGGACCGGACCACGCCGCTGCGGCAGGGCGTGTTCGCGAACGACCAGATCTACCCGAGCGAGGAGGAGATGGACGCGGCGTGGGCGGCGCGGGCGCCGGACTTCGAGTCGCGCGCGTCGTACCCGTCGCTCTCGATGCTCCTCATCGTGCCTCCCGTCGCGCTCGGGTGGGACACGAACGTCCTCTACGTTCTCAGCCTCCTCGCGGCGATGGCGCTCGTGCTGGTTCGCGCGGGAGCGGGGGCGCGCGGCTTCCTCCTCACCGGGCTCTTCGGCGCGGTCTCGATCACCGCGTTCACCGTCGGCGGGAGCGCGGATCTCCTGTATGCGCTGCCGCTCGTCGCGGCGTGGCTCTGGCGTGAGCGGAGCTGGAGCGCCGTCGCGCTCGGGATCGCCTCGGCGGTGAAGCAGCTCGCGTGGCCGTTCGCCGCCTTCTACCTCATCCAGGTGGTGGCGCGTGCCGGATGGCGCGAGGCCGCGCGGCGCGCAGCGATCGCCGCGGGCGTCTTCGCGGTCGTGAACGCGCCATTCGTGCTCTGGGACGCGCGAGCGTGGTGGCTCGGCGTGCTGACGCCGGTCGCCGAGCCGATGTTCCCGCGCGGGGCGGGGCTCATCGCGCTCGCGGCGAACGGCGCGCTGCCCCTCTGGGAGCCGAACGTGTACCTCGCGCTCGAGGCGATCGCGGCGGTCGGCGTCCTCGTCCTCGCGTGGCGCACGCGCCAGGGGAGCCCCGAGCTCGGCGTCGTCCTCGCGATGGTGCCGCTCTACTTCGCCTGGCGGAGCCTCTTCAGCTACTTCTTCCTGCTGCCGCTCTTCGCCCTCGCCGCGATCGCGCGCATGCCGACGGGCGATCTCACGGTCGAGGCGGCGCGCGATGCCGGCGCGCTCACCGTCCTCGCGATGCCCGCTCCGCGAGCGCGAGCGCCGCGGACGTGATCGCCGCCGCGGTCGCGGCGTAGAGGAGCTGCGCGTCACCGAGAACGCCCGTGCGCGATCCCGCCAGCTCACCCGCGACCTGAGCGACCGCGACCGCCGCGAGCGCCGCCAGCCACGCGCTCGCGAGCGCGTGCGGACGGCCGATCACGGCGCGGAACGCCGCGGGGACGCCGATGGCGACGAGGAACAGCGGGACGATCGCCGGCGGCATGCACGCGAGCGTATGCGCGCGGCGAGCGGCGCGCGTGCCGCATCATTCACACGATGGACAGCACCGCGATCCGAGAGGGCTTCTTCCGCTTCTTCGAGGAGCGCGGGCACGTCCGGCTCCCGAGCGCGCCGCTCGTTCTCAAGGACGACCCGAGCGTCCTCTTCACGAGCGCCGGCATGCAGCCGCTCGTGCCGTACTTCACCGGGAAGAGGCCGGCCCCGGCGAAGCGGATCGTCACGGTGCAGAAGGTCCTCCGCACGAGCGACATCGACGAGGTCGGCCGCGACGCGTATCACCAGACGTTCTGGGAGATGCTCGGCAACTTCTCGATCGGCGACTACTTCAAGCGCGAGTCGCTCCTCTGGAGCTGGCAGCTCCTCACCGAGGTGTTCGGCTTCGACGGCGATCGCCTCGTCGCGACCGTGCACACCAGCGACGACGAGTCGTACGACATCTGGACGAAGGATCTGCGGCTGCTCCCGCCCGAACGCGTGTTCCGCCTCGGCGACGCGTACAACTTCTGGACGCCGGGGCCCACCGGCCTATGCGGGCCCGACAGCGAGATCTTCATCGACAAGGGGCCGCAGCCGGGCGTCCCGCCGCACAAGTGCGACCCGAGCGAGAACTGCGGCCGCTACGTCGAGATCTGGAACAACGTGTTCCAGCAGTACGACCGCCAGGCCGACGGCACCCTCGTGCCGCTGCCGAAGAAGAACATCGACACCGGAGCGGGCCTCGAGCGGCTCGCGCAGGTGCTGCAGGGCGTGCCCGGCGACACGTTCCGCATCGACCTCTTCAAGCCCATCGTCGAGAGGATCGAGCAGCTCTCGGGCGTGGCGTACGGCGACGGCCAGGCCGACCTCTCGATCCGTATCGTGGCGGAGCACTCGCGCGCCGCGACGTTCCTCATCGCTGACGGGATCCAGCCGTCGAACGAGAACCGCGGCTACGTGCTGCGCCGGCTCATCCGCCGCGCGGCGATGCACGCGCGCCGGCTCGGTCTGCGGACGGGCTCGATCGCGGAGCTCGGCCGCGTGACGACGCGCGTGATGCAGGGCTCCTACCACGAGCTCGCGCAGCAGCGCGACCGCATCGCCGGAACGCTGGAGACGGAGGAGCAGCGGTTCGAGCAGACGCTCTCGAGCGGGCTCGAGCAGTTGAACACGACGATCGCCTCGGCGCGGTCCGCCGGCCGGCGCGGGATCGACGGCGAGACGGCGTTCCGCCTGTACGACACCTTCGGGTTCCCGTTCGAGATGACGCGCGAGATCGCGTCCGCGGCGGGCCTCGACGTGGACGAGCACCGCTACCGCGAGCTCCTCGAGGAGCAGCGCGCGCGCAGCCGGGCGCACGCGAAGTTCACGCAGGACGCGATGCGGTTCGGGCAGTTCTATTCGAGCCTCCGCGACCGCGAAGGCGTGCGGAGCGCGTTCACCGGCCACCGCGAGCTCGCGAGCGACGGGCGGATCGTCTCGCTCGCGATCGGCGGGAGGCCGGTGCAGGAGGCGCCCGAGGGGAGCGAGGTCGAGATCGTCCTCGACCGCACGCCGTTCTACGCCGAGGGCGGGGGACAGGTCGGCGACCGGGGTCAGGTCACGACGAGCGAAGGCAAGGCGATGGTCGCGGACACGCAGAGCGCCGCGCCCGAGGTCACGGTCATGATCGGGACCGTCGTCGACGGCGTGCTGCGCGTCGGCGCGCCGGCGCGCGCCGAGGTCGACGCCGCGCTACGGCGAGACACGATGCGCAATCACACGGCGACGCACCTCCTCCACGCGACGCTCCGGCGCGTCCTCGGCGAGGAGGTGCACCAGGCGGGCTCGCTCGTGCACGCGCCGAACCTGCGCTTCGACTTCACGTTCTCGCGCGCGCCGGCGCCGGACGAGCTGCGGCGCGTCGAGGACGAGGTGAACCGCGCGGTCCTCGAGAACGCGGCGGTCCACGCCGACGTCATGCCGCTGGAGCAGGCGCTCGCGTCGGGCGCGCTCCACCTCTTCGACGAGAAGTACGGCGGCGAGGTGCGCGTCGTGCAGGCGGGGCCCACGAGCCGCGAGCTGTGCGGCGGCACGCACTGCCACGCGACAGGCGACGTCGGGCTCTTCCTCATCACCTCGGAGGGCTCCGTCGGCGCGGGGCTGCGGCGCATCGAGGCCGTGACCGGCCTCGGCGCGCTCGCCGAGGTGCGCGCGCGGCGCGAGCGCGCGGCGCGGGCGGCGGCGGCGCTGCGCGTGCCCGAGGAGCGCGTCCCCGACGCGATCGAGCAGCTCCTCGAGCAGCGCGCGCGTCTGGAGAAGGAGCTCGCCTCGGCGCGGCGCGCCGGCATGGACACGTCGGCGACGAGCCTCGTCGCGAAGGCCGAGGCGCTCGACGGCCGGCGGCTCGTCGTCGCGAACGTCGGCGACGCCGACGCCGAGCAGCTGCGCGCGCTCTCCGACACGGTGCGCGAGCAGATCGGCTCGGGCGTCGTCGTGCTCGGCGGCGTGCGCAACGACCGCGCCGCGCTCGCCGTCGCCGTGACGAAGGACCTCACGGCCTCGGTCGACGCGAACAAGCTCGCGAAGCAGATCGCGTCGATCGTCGGAGGTGGCGGCGGCGGGTTCCCGCACAGCGCGACGGGCGGAGGCAAGGACGTGGCGCGCCTGTCCGAGGCGCTCGAGGCGGGCGCGCGCATCGTGCGCGAAAGGCTCGTTGGCGCTTAGGCCGAAGGTCGAGCGCGGGCCCGCCGTCGCGGGCGTGGACCTCGCCGCCGACCGCGTGCGCGTCGTCGCCGGGCACCGCGAGCGGTCGGCGCTGCGCGTCACCGGCGTCGCCGATCGCGCCCTGCGCCCCGGCGCGATGGCGGGCGGCCTCGTCGTCGACCGCGAGGCGGTGGGGACCGCGCTCGCGGCGGCGCTCACGGCGGCGGAGGGCCGCGACCGCGCGGCGCGGGTCGTCGCGGCGATCGACGGCGACGACGTCCGGACGTACCACGTCGCGACGACGTTCGAGCGCGAGGCGATGGACCAGCCCGTCTCGAGCGGCGAGGTGACCCGCGCGCTCCAGGAGGCGCGCGCCGACGCCGAGCGCACGGCGCGCGACGCCGCGACGAACGACGCCGCGCTGCGCGGCGTCGCGACGGTGCAGCTGCGCGACGAGCTCGCGGGGCTCGTCCTCGACGGCCGCCCCCTGAGCTCGGTCGTGGGGTTCCAGGGGCGCTACGTCGAGGTGCGCACCGACGTCCAGGTCGCTCCGCTCGTGCTCGCGAGCGCGGCGAACGCCGCGCTCGAGTGGGCCAAGCGCCGCGGGACGGTCACGAGCGGCGCGTACGCGCTCGGGCGCCTGCTCGCGGCGAGCGGCGTCGTCGAGGGCGCCGTCCTGCGGCTCGGCGCCGACGTGACGTCGTTCGCGGTCGTGCGCGGCTCGCTCGTCGTCGGGACGCGCGCGTTCGGCCTCGGGCGGGACGCGTTCCTCGCCCGGCCAGAGCGCATCGCGGACGACGCGCCCGTGTGGGCGCGCTGCGTCGCGGCGCCGCTGCCCGGAGGGGAGACGCTGCTCCCGGCGCGGTGGTGGTTCGTCGGCGTGCCCGACGAGCTCGTCGCGCTGCCGCGTGCGCTCGGCGACGCCGTCGCCGCGGAGCGCGGCGCCGACGTCGAGATCGCGCCGCTCCGCGCCTCGGTCGCGTCGCACGCGATCGCGCCGGAGCCGCTCCACGCGGACGACCTCGTCGCCGCGGGGGCGGCGGCGCTCGCCGCGGAGATCTCCTGATGGCGCGAACGATCGTCGACCTCGACGCGCGCGCGACGGTGCTCGACGCGGCCGCGCGGCTCACCGCCGCGCCGCCCGACGGCGACATCGCGCTCGTCGTCGCCGGCGGCGCGCCGGTCCTGCGGAGCGCCGTGTTCCTCGAGGTCCTGCGGGCGCAGGCCGCGCCGCGCCGGCTCTCGCTCGTGACGGGTGATCCGCGCGCGCGCGCGCTCGCGTCGTCCGCGCATCTCCCCGCGTACGCGAGCCTCGCCGCGCTCGAGCGCCGCGAGCTCGACCCGACGGAGCGGCTCGAGAAGGCGCGCCTCGCGCAGGTCGCGTCGGCGCGCGCCGCGACCGTCCCGCGCCCGCGACCCTCGCTCGGCCGCGCGGCGGCGTTCACCGGCAGCGTCGCGGCCGCGGCGCTCATCCTCGCGGCCGTCCTCCTCCCCGAGGCGACGGTGACCGTCGGCGCGACGCCGCTGCCCATCGGCCCGATGGATGTCACGGTGCGCGGGACGACCGGCGGCGCGGCCGACCTCACCGTGACGACGATCGCGCAGGCGATCTCCGCGAAGGTCACCGGCACGGCCACAGGCGAGCGCGTCGACGAGGTGCGCGCGACGGGGAGCGTCGAGCTCTCCAATCGCACGACGAACGACGTGCAGCTGCCCAAGGGCACGATCTTCCAGACGAAGGACGGGCTGCAGTTCCTGTCGACCGCGGACGCGACGATCCCGCGCAGCGTGATCATCCCGCCGATCACCTTCTTCGTCGGCAAGACGAACGTCGGCGTGCAGGCCGCGGTGAGCGGGGAGACGGGGAACGTCCCCTCCGGTCGCATCACGGTGAGCCCGCGCGCCGACACCTTCACGGTGAACAACCCCGAGCCGACGACGGGCGGCAAGCTCGAGCGCATCCCCGTCGTGAAGGCCGAGGACTACGAGGCGGCGGTACAGCGCGCGCCCGACGCGCTGAAGAGGGCGGGCGACGAGCAGCTGCAGCGCTGGCTGCGCGAGCCGCGGCAGGGGCAGACCGTCGTGAACGGCGTCCTCGTGCGGCAGACGGCGATCTCGCCGTCGAGCGCGGACCTCGTGGGGAAGGAGCTGACGCGCGACGCGAAGAGCTTCGACATCACCGTCTCGGGCGTCGCGAGCGGCTACGTGACGGCGGACACGGAGCCGCGGCACGCGATCGCGACGAAGCTGCGCGACAAGGCCGACGAAGGCAACGACGTGAGCGACGCGAGCGCGGCGTTCGACGTCCGCGGCCTGAGCGTCGCCGCGGACGGCGTGACGTGGGAGGTGACGGCGCGCGGCCAGCAGATGCGCCGCATCGACCAGGGCACGATCGCGCGCCTCCTCGCGGGCCGCCAGGTCCGCGACGCCGAGAAGATCCTCTCCGACCAGCACCTCAGCCTCGTCCGGCTCGACTGGGTCCCGTCGTGGTGGCCGCTCCTGCCGCTCCTGGACGCGCGCATCAACGTGGAGACCGCCCGCTGAGCGTGGCGCGGTATCTTGCGCTCGACGTCGGCGAGCGGCGCATCGGCCTCGCGGTCGGGGACGAAGGTGGGGGGATCGCGCGGCCGCTGCCGACGCTGCGGCGTCGCGGGACCGACGCCGACATCGCGGCGATCGGCGACGTCATCCGGCGGGAGGAGGTGTCGGCCTTGCTCATCGGCCTGCCGCTCACGCTCCGCGGCGAAGAGGGCCCGCAGGCCGCGCGCGTGCGGCGCTTCGCGGGGGCGTGCGCGCGTCTGGGGCTCCCGATCGCGCTCCACGACGAGCGGTTCACGACGGCGGAGGCCGTCGGGAAGGGCGCGTCCGACGTCGACGCCGCTGCCGCGGCGATCCTCCTCGAGGACTACCTCGGATCCTCCCGGGGGGACCCGCGATCGCGGCGGCGCCGCTCATGACGCGCCGCCCGCCGCCGCAGCGGCGCTCGAACAGCGGTCCGCTCGCCTTCACCCTGCTCGCGATCGGCGTCATCGTGTTCATCGTCGCGGCCGGACCCACGTTCGCGGGGGACGCCGTCGTCGCGCTGGCGAGCGACCGCGACTCGCTCCTGCGGCAGGCGCCGATCCGATCGATCGTCGCCGACCGCCTCGGCCCCGCCGTCATGCTGCCCGCCGACCCGAACGCCGAGCTGCGCGACTTCGACGTGGGCAAGGGCGAGAGCGTCTCGGACGTCGCGCGGCGGCTCGAGGGCGAGGGCATCGTGCGCTCGCGCCTCGCGCTGCTCATCGCGATGTACGAGAAGGGCATCGCCGACCGGCTGCAGGCGGGCCCGCACCGGGTCGGCCCCGCGATGACGCCGGCGGAGGTCGGCGAGACCCTCGTGACGAAGCCGCCCCAGGACCAGGTCACGCTGCGCATCATCGAGGGGTGGCGCCTGACGGAGATCGCGAAGGAGGTCTCGAAAGTCTTCCCGCAGATCTCGCCGGAGGCGTTCCTAAGGGCGGCGGTCGTCGGCACCCGGAGCGATCCGATCCTGAAGGGGCTCGATCCGGCGACGCCGCTCGAGGGGGTGCTCTTCCCGGACACCTACTTCTTCAAGCCGACCGCGTCGGCCGAGGACGTCATCGTGCGGCTCCTCGGCACGTTCTCGGAGAAGGCCGGCCCGGCGTTCGCGGGGGCGACCGTGAAGGGCCTGAAGCCGTACGAGATCGTGAAGCTCGCCTCGATCGTCGAGCGCGAGGCGCGGGACTGGAAGGAGAGCGCGACGATCGCGGGCGTGTACGCGAACCGCCTCGCGCTCGGGATGAAGCTCGACGCCGACCCGACCGTGCAGTACGCGAAGGGCTCGTGGGCCGTGCTGCTCCTGCCCGACCTGCAGGTCGACTCGCCGTACAACACGTACAAGGTCGCGGGCCTGCCCCCGACGCCGATCGCCAGCCCGGGGCTGGCGGCGATCGAGGCCGCCGCGCGCCCGCAGCAGCACGACTTCCTCTATTTCGTCGCGAAGGGGGACGGCTCGGGTGACCACCTGTTCGCGAAGACGCTCGAGGAGCAGGAGGCGAACAGGGTGAAGGTCGGCAACACCTCGGCGCCGTAGGCACGCCATGGCCGTCGTCTACCTCATCGGCGATCCCGTCGAGCACTCGCTGTCACCGGTGATGCAGAACGCCGCGTTCGGCGCGCTCCACCTCCCACATCGGTACGAGCTCCTGCGCGTGGCCGCGGAGGACCTGCCCGCGGCGGTCCGCCGCATCCGCGACCCCGACGTCCTCGGCGCGAACGTCACGATCCCGCACAAGCAGGCGACCCGACGGTACGTGGACGCGCTCGACGAGGTCGCGCAGCGCGTCGGCGCGGTGAACACGCTCGTGAAGCGCGGCGGCACCCTGTCGGGCGCGAACACCGACGCGGGCGGATTCGCCGACGCGCTCGCCGAGGCCGGCATCCGGCCGGCCGGCGCGCGGGTGCTCATGCTCGGCGCGGGTGGCGCGGCGCGCGCCTGCGCCGACGTGTTCGCCCGGGTGGGCGCGCGCCTCGTCGTCGCCGACCGCACGGCCGACCGCGCCGCGCGGCTCGCGCGGGCGGGCACGCTGCCCTGGCCGGTCCGCAGCGTGGAGGGGTTCGAGCTCGTCGTGAACGCGACGTCGCTCGGTATGCACGGCGAGGACCCGCTCGAGGACGTGGCCGTCCCCGCGGAGGTCGCCGTCGCCGACGTCGTCGCGACGGCCGCCCAGACGGCGCTCGTGGCGCGCGCGAAGGCCTCAGGATGCGTGGTCGTGGACGGCCTGCTCATGCTGTTGCATCAGGGCGCGCGCGCGTTCCGGCTCTGGACGGGCCTCGACGCGCCGGTCGAGGTCATGCGCGCCGCGCTCCCGAGGGAGGTCTAGCCATGCGCGTCCTCACGGCGGGCGAGTCGCACGGCCAGCGCCTCGTGGCGCTCGTCGACGGCCTCCCCGCCGGCGTGCCGATCGACGCCCGCGCGCTCGACCGCGACCCGCGCCCCCCCCCGCCCGGGTCCGCACGCGGCGCCCCCCCGCGCACCGCGCCCCCCCCGGGGCGCGCCGCGGGCGGGGTCCGGCCGGGCCCCACCCAGCGGGGCCCGCACCGCGCCCGCAACC
>CAZSRI010000012.1:0-40725 GCA_964609145.1 uncultured Chloroflexota bacterium | reverse complement strand
CGCGGTCGTGTCCGCCGCGGGGGTCGTCCTCGCGCGTACGGTGCGGCCGCTCCTCCCGCGCATCGAGCTCGCGGCCGCGCGCTCGGGCCCGGCGATGCGGGTCCTCGACCCCGCGCCCGTCGCGGTCGGGATCTTCCGCGCGACGGAGCTCGTCACGACGCGCGCGACGATCGTCTTCGGCCTCTTCGAGCGCAGCGCGGGCGTGTGGGTCGCGGCGGCGGTGATCGTCGCCCTCCTCGCGTGGGTGGCGCGCTGATGGCGCTCCTCGGCGTCGTCGCGCTCACGACGCTCATGGCGAACGCGGCGTCGCGCCTGCGCGCGAGCGCCGTCGCGTTCCTGGCGGTCTCACTCGCGGCGACCGCGATCGCCAGCGGCGCGACGACGCGCGGGCAGCTCGCCGTCCTCGCCTCGGCGGGGGTCGCGGCCGCGGGCATCCTCTTCATCGCCGCGCGTGACGGACGGTACGGCGAGGATCCGCAGTGGCGCGTCTGGGCGGCGACGCTCATCGCGGCGATCGCGACCCCCTTCGCGTACGTCGTGTTCCGGCGCGTGAGCGACGCGCCGCCGACGGTCGCGCTCTTCGGTCCGGCCGATCCCGCGGTCGTGCAGACCGCGGCGTTCTGGCTCCTCTCGTCGGGGGTCTCGATCCTCGTCACGGCACGCGGCGCGATCCGAACGTCGCTCGGCGCCTTGCTCATGCTCACGGGCGTGCAGCTGCTGATGCGGTACGCGCCCGGGCCGCAGCTCGAGCTCACCGTCGCCGTCGCATGGCTCGAGGTGATGGTCGCCCTCACCGGCGCCTTCCTCATCGTGAACGAGCGGGCCCGGCGCGAGTGATCGACCTCGCTGTCCCGCTCGTCCTCCTCGTCGCGATGGCGCCGGTCGTCTTCATGGTCCGCAAGGCCGTCGCCGTCGCCGCGCTCCTCACGGCGGCGACGTGTCTGCTCGCCGCGACGATCCTCGCGCTCGAGCCCGACGGCGCGGGGACCTACGTCCTCGCCCTGCGGCTGCAGCTCGATCCGCTCGGCCGGCTCGCCGCGGTCGCGCTCCTCGTGCTGCTCGCGGCGATCGCGCTCACGGCGTGGCTCGAGGAGCCCGCGTACAACCTGTTCCCGACCGCGCTCGGCGTCGGCGCGTCCGTCGTGGCCGTCCTGCTCCTAGGGTCGCCGCTCGCCACGTACGCCGCGCTGCTCGTCGGCATGCTCCTACCGGTCGGGAGCTTCGTCTTCCAGGTGCACCGCAACCGCAGCGTCGAGGCGGCCGTGCGCTACTTCGCGTTCGTCTCGCTCGGCGGCACGATCGGCCTCGCCGCGCTCGCGCTCGCCGCGAGCTTCCCGCGCGAGCAGCCGCAGGCGACGTTCGTGCTCCTCGTCGTCCTTCTCTACATCGCCTTCGCGCTGAAGCTCGCGATCATCCCCTTCCACACGCACGCGGCGCTCCTCGCCGCCGAGGCGCCCGCGACCGCGCTCGCGCTCTCGTTCGGCGTCCTCACGCCGCTTGGCGTCATCGCGCTGCCCGAGATCCTCGCGCGGTCGGGCCTGCTGCCGCAGGTCGTGCAGCTCACGAAGGTCCAGGACCTCCTGCTCGGGATCGGCGGCGTGTCCGCGCTCGGCGGCGCGCTCCTCGCGACGGGGGCGACGGACCTGCGCCGGCTCGTCGTGACCTCCGTCATCTCCGACCTCGGCATGGCACTCGTCGGCGTCGGCACGTTCTCCGGCCCGGGTGTCGTCGGCGGGATCGCGATCGCGCTCGCGACGGGCGCGAGCGCGACGCAGCAGCTCCTCGCCGCTTCCGCGCTCGAGCGGCGATCCGGCGGTGCCGCACCGCGTGCGGCGCGCGCTCCGCTCGCGGCCGCGGCATTCCTCGCGGGCGGCCTCGGCATCGTCGGCGCGCCACCCGTCGTCGCGTTCCCAGGTCGCTTCTACGTCGAGCTCATGGGGTACGCGTTCGCGACGTGGCTCGGCGCGGCGCTCGTCGTCGCGACCCTCCTGCTCGTGCTCGCGCAGCTCCGCGCGGCGCTCTGGCTCTTCGCCGAAGGCCTGCCGTCGTGGCGGCCGGAGCCCCGGCCGGCGGCGGGGGTCATCGGCGCGCTGCTCTTCGCCGCGCTCCTGCTCGGCGGGATCGCGCCCGAGGCGTTCCTGCGACCGATCGCCGCGTTCGCCGAGGTCTTCCTCCGCGCGATCCGTCCGCTGTAGTCGCTTCGCTCCTTCAGCCGCAGCTGATCGGACCGTATCTGACCACCTGAGCGAAGTTCCGCGCTCAGGCGGCAAGTCCAGCGCGCTCGATCAAGACCGAGACGGCCGCGCCGAGGCGCGCCCATGGGCCGCCGACCGGCAGCGGCGCGGCGCGCGATCGCGCGAGGGTGCTACGAGCCCTCCCTCAGGGCGCCCCTTCGTCCGTCACCCACTTCTCAACGTCGCGCGCGTAGTCGATCACGCCGTCGGGGAACCAGAGGGCGACCTCGCTCGCCGCGGTCTCCGGCGCGTCGCTCGCGTGGATGAGGTTGCGGAGCCCAACGAGCGCGTAGTCCCCGCGGATGGTCCCGGGCGCGGCCTCGTGCGGGCGCGTCGCGCCGACCATCGCGCGCACGACCGCGATCGCGTTCGGCGCCTCGAGCACGCACGCGACGACGGGCGACGACGTGATCGTCCGCACGAGATCCTCGAAGAAGAACTTGCCCTGGTGCACGGCGTAGTGGCGCTCGGCCATCGGGCGCTCGACCCTCAGCGCGCGCATCGCGGCGATCCGGAATCCGCGGCGCTCGAAGCGCGCGAGGAGCTCGCCGACGAGCCCGCGCTGCACGGCGTCGGGCTTGAAGATCACGAGCGTGCGCTGGACGTTGGACGTCTCGGTCATGAGGCCATCTCCATCATCTCGGGCTCGGGTGCGCCGATCGCGCCGACCGCGGCGCGGGGACCGATCGCGGCGACGTATGCGAGCTCCGGGCGCAGATACTGCCGTGCCACGCGCTGGATCTCCGACGGCCCGATCGCGTCGACGATCGCCGCGATCTCCTCGGCGGTCCGCACCCGGTCGTAGAACATCTCCTGCCCCGCGAACCAGCTCGCGACACCGCCGGAGCCCTCGAGGCGCAGGTCGATCCGTCCCTTCACGAAGTCGCGCACGCGGCCGAGCTCGGCGTCCCCGACCGGCTCGTCGCGGAGCCGCGCGACCTCGCCGAGCACCGCCGTGACCGCCTCGCCGAGCCGCTCCGGCGCGACGCCGGCGTACACGACGAGGTGGCCGACGTCGCTGTAGTTCGACTCGTATGAATGGACGTCGTACGCGAGCGCGCGGCGCTCGCGGACCTCGAGAAAGAGCCGGCTCGACATCCCCTCCCCGAGGACGGCGTTGAGGATGTCGAAGGTCCACTTGTCGGGATGCTGCTGCGGCACGCCGCGCCACCCGAGGCAGACGTGCACCTGCTCGCCGCGCTTCACGAGCACCTTCCTGCGCGACCGTGACGGTCGTGGCGGCGGGGCGAACGGCAGGCCCGGCCGCGGCGTCAGGTCGCCGAGCTGCTCTTCGATCGCCGTGCGCGCCTCGCGCGGGTCGAGCCGGCCGGCGATGGCCAGGACGCTGCGCCCGGGGGCGTAGCCGGCGTCCATGAACCGGCGCAGATCGCCCGCCGAGACCGAGCGCACGACGGCCTCCCGTCCCGCGATCTCCCAGCCGAGCGGGTGGCGCGGATAGAGGAGCTCGTCGATGAGCGTGTGCACGCGGTCCTGCGGCTGGTCGCGGTACATGCGGATCTCCTCGACGACGACGTTCCGTTCGGTCGCCACATCGGCGTCACGGAGGAGCGGCGACCGCACCATGTCGGCGAGCACGTCGAGCGCGACGAGGTAGTGCCGCGCGGGCACGCGGGCGGTGAACACGGTCACCTCGCGGTCGGTCGACGCGTTCACCGACCCGCCGAGCGCCTCGACCGCGTACGAGATCTCCGCCGCGGTCGGACGCTTCGCGGTCCCCTTGAAGACCATGTGCTCGAGGAAGTGCGAGAGGCCCGCGTTGGCGCGCGTCTCGGCGCGCGAGCCGACGCCCACGTACATCGTGATCGACACCGAACGCGCCTCCGGCATCGGCGCGACGAGCACGCGCATGCCGTTCGCCAGGACGTGCCGCTCGTGGTCCACGCGCCGAAGGTTAGGTCAAGGTGCGCTGGAGGCCGTACGCGATGACCAGGTCCGCGCCCGCGCGCCGCGACGCCGCGAATGCCTCGCGTTCCGCGCGGGCCCCGTCGGCGTCGCTCCCGGCGGCGAAGAGCGCGTGCTCGCCGGCGGTGTGCAGCACCACGATGGCGCGGTCGATGGTCGCGCGGAGTGAGGCGACGACGTCGAGCGCGATGAGGCCGGGCGTCACGACGACCGTGTCCGCCCCGGCGGCGACGTCGCGCCGGACGCGCGCGACCGCCGCGGCAGCGTCGCTCGGATCGAGGAGCGGCACCGCGCGCTCCTCGACGGGGGCGATCCCGACCGCCGTCCGCTCGACGGCATGGAGCGCGCTCTCGAGCTTCGCCATCGCCGCGACAGGCACGGCGGCGTGCGCGTCGCCGAGGGCGCCGCGGATCGCGCCGACGGTCCCGTCGAGCATCCCGGACGGGATGAGCAGCTCGGCTCCCGCCTCGGCGTGACGGATCGCGATCTCGCCCAGGCGCGCGAGCGTGCCCGCGACGTCCGCGCCGCCCTGCGCGAAGAGGACGCACTGACCGTGGACGACGTACGGGCACACGCACACGTCGGTCGCGACGGCGAGGTCGGGAACGGCGTCCTTGATCGCGCGCACCGCCCGCGGCACGACGTGGTCCGGCTGCGCGGCGATCATCGCATGCTCGTCGCGGCGGTCGGACGACCCGAGGACGAGGACGCCGGCGATGCCGGCCGCAGCGCCCGCGCGCGCGTCGCGTATCGCCTCGGTGATCGATACGCGCTCGCACGCCGCAGCGCCGTCGACGCGCTCGCGGTCCTCGACCGCGTCGGAGACGATCAGCGGCATGACGAGCCGTCCCTCGAGCTCCTCCGACGCGAGCGCGCGGGCCCAGGTCGGGTGATCCGCGAGGCGGCCACGCGTGAGCGTGCCCGGCGCCATGCACGGATCGTATTCCGACCCCCGGTCGGGCAAAGCCCTCCTCCCTCGAGCCCCAGGGGCAGGGGCCCCTCGGCGCGTAGCGACGCTCGACCTCGTCTGCGCCTCCGTCTGCGCGCCCGAGGGACGGTCGGTATCAATACCCCGCGCGCAGGTCCACGACGTTCAGGAGCGGTTCACCGGCCTTCCACCGCCGCAGGTTCTCGAGGAACAGCCCGAGCGTGCGCTCCTGCACCCGCGGGGAGCTGTGCGACGCGTGTGGCGTCGCGATGACGTTCGGGAGCGCCCACCATTCGCTCCCATCCGGGAGCGGCTCGGTCCACCACGCGTCGATGGCTGCACCGCCGATCCGGCGTTCCTTCAGCGCCTCGAGCAGCGCTGCCTCGTCGACGATCGCACCGCGCGCGATGTTCACGATCCACGCGCTCGGCTTCATCCGCGCGATCACCTCGCGCGAGACGAGGCCGCGCGTCGCCGGGGTGAGCGGCGCGGTGACCGCGAGGAAGTCCGTGTCGCCGACGACCTCGGCGAGCCGCTCTGGCGGTATGACCTCCGTCACGCCCGGGACGCCCGGCAGGTCGAGGCGGCGGCGTACGCCGATGACCCGCATCCCGAAGGCCGCGGCGAGTCGCGCGACCTCGCTGCCGATGCTGCCGAGGCCGAGCACGACGACGGTCGCGCCGCGCAGCTCGATGTGGCGCTGCTCCTTGTCCCAATGACCGCGCCCCTGTGCGCGCTCGTATTCGGGGAGACGCTTCGCCGCCGACAGCATCGTCGCGAGCACGAACTCCGCGATCGGGATGTCGTACGGCCCGCTGTTGTTCGTGAGCGTGAAATGGTGGCGCTCGACGACCTCGGGGATGAGGAGCCGCTCGACGCCCGCGGACATCGTGTGGAGCCAGCGCAGGCGCGGGGCCTGCGCGAGGAACTCGCGGATCAGGTCGGGCGCCGGCGCGCCGAGCGCGACCTCGATCGCATCGGCGCCGTCGAACGGTCCGCGGCGCTCGTAGCGCACGATGCGGTCCTCCGGCACGGCGCGCTCGATGTCCGCGGGCATGCTCGGGAACCACCCGAGCACCGCGATGGTCGTCACGCGGACCAGTATCCTCGGGAGCGTGGTGAGGCCGCTCGAGTTCCGCAGCGATACGTTCACGAAGCCCACTCCCGCGATGCGGAAGGCGATGGCCGACGCCGAGGTCGGCGACGACCAGTACGGCGAGGACCCGACGGTGGACCGGCTCGAGGAGCGGTCCGCGGACGCCGTCGGGAAGGCGTCGGCCGTCTACGTCCCGAGCGGGATGATGGGCAATCTCTGCGGCATCCTGTCGCAGACGCAGCGCGGCGACGAGGTGATCCTGGGCGACCTCGCGCACATCCACCAGAACGAGATGGGCGCGTTCACCGTCCTCGGGTCCATCCACGCGCGGATCGTCCCGAACCGCGACGGCATGCCCGCGCTCGACGACGTCGCGGCGGCGATCCGCCCGGCCGGCATGTTCCCCCGCACCGCGCTCCTCTGCCTCGAGAACAGCCACAACAACTGCGGCGGGACGGTCATCACGGCCGGGCAGACCAGGGCAGCAGCGGACCTCATGCACTCGCGTGGCGCGGGCGTCCACCTCGACGGCGCGCGCATCTTCAACGCGGCGGCGGCGCTCGGCGTCGACGCGCGCGAGCTCGCGCAGCCGGTCGACACGGTCCAGTTCTGCTTCTCGAAGGGCCTCGGAGCGCCGGTCGGGTCGATCCTCTGCGGCGACGCCGAGACGATCGCGAAGGCGAGAAAGGTGCGGAAGCTCCTCGGCGGCGCCATGCGCCAGGCCGGCGTCCTCGCCGCCGCGGCGCTCGTCGGGCTCGAGACGATGCGCGACCGGCTCGTCGAGGACCACGCGAACGCGCGCGCGCTCGCCGAGGGCCTCGCGCAGATCGCGGGGATCCGCATCGAGCCGCGCCGCGTCGTGACGAACATCGTCTCGTTCGAGGTCGACCGCGCGCGGATGGACGCCGGCGCGTTCCAGCGTGCCTGCGCCGACCAGGGCCTGCGCATGTCGCGCTACCTCGGCGACTCGCCGCGCCTGCGGATGGTCACGCACAACGACGTGGGCCGCGCCGAGGTCGACGCCGCGCTTTCGATCGCCCGCGGGGTGCTCGAAGGAGCCAAGGTCCCAGTACCGGCGGCGTAGTACCTGCGGCCCAGTTGCGGAGAGGTCGACCCGAACGATACGAGGTAGCGGATCTGTGTCCTGCTCCGTGAGCGACCATGATCGCGTGCGCGCTTCCGAAGACGAGGCCGGCCAGACCGTCGTCATCGTCGCGCTGCTCTTCACGCTCCTGCTCGGGTTCGGCGGCCTCGCGATCGACGGCGGACGCTTCTACGCCGAGCGCCGATTCCTCCAGAACGCGGCCGATGCCGCCGCCCTCGGCTGCGTCCAGAAGATCGTCGCCGGCGGCTCGCCGACCGACGCCGAGACCCGGGCGAAGACGGTCCTCCGCGACCACAACTTGCCCGGCGACCCCACCGGCACCGGCGTCGTCGTCTCGGACACGCCCCGATACAACACCTGGTTCAACTCGCTCGGCTCGGCCGACAAGCGCAACCTCTACGACGGCGTCGTCGCGGGCACGACCGACTGCCGCGTCGCGATCCAGGTCGACTTCCAGACGTTCTTCCTGAAGCTGTTCGGCATGCCGACGATCTCGCTCCCGGTGAACGCGCACGCGGTCGCCAAGGGCGGCATGCTCCCGGTCGTCGTCAACCGCTACGTCGACCCGCCCGGGCCGTCGGGCACGTTCCTCGATTACACGAAGCAGGAGGCCTTTCAGCTCGCGAACCCGAACAGGTGCAGCGAGAACGGCGGCGGCGGCTGCCCGGACGCCGCGTATTCCGACGTCTCGTGCACGAGCTCGTGCCTCTTCGGGCCCGAGACCGTCGTCGCGGGGCAGGGCTACTCGTCGTCCGACTCCGACTTCCGCGGGTTCATCGCGCTCGATATCCGCGACTTCACGAGCACGTCGCACCTCTACTACAACGGGGTCGACGGCAACACGAACACGAACCAGCTGAAGGGCACCGAGGCCGGCTACGTCGTCGACGGCTATCCCGGACCGGACCTCGAGACCTACGTTCCAGGGTCGGACCCCGTACAGCCCAGGCTGCAGATCGCGACGATGTCGGGCAACTCGAGCGGCGCGGTCGTCGACGAGTTCATCAAGACCTTCCGGCGCGGCGATCGCATCCTCGTGCAGCTCTTCGACGGCCAGGTCCGCGAGGTCCCCGACTTCACGATCAACGCCCCGTCGACGATCGACGTCACCAGCCCGTCGGGTCCGTCGACCGGGCCGAGCTTCCGCGTCGGCGCGAACCAGCGCTTCCGTGACCCGTCGTGCTCATCGGGCGGATCGTGCTGGGTCGACCTCGCGATGGTCCGCGACACCTACGACCTCACCGGCAGCGACACGCCGGCGGGGCTGCGCGACTTCACCTTCAGCCCGAACGACTTCACCCCCGCGGGCGGCTCGGGGACCTCCGTGACGATCACGGGCCTGCAGGTCGATAGCGGCGTCACCTCGGGCATCTACTCGGTGCGGATCCAGGGGACCGGTCACTGGCAGCCCATCCCGACGGGGACCACCACCAGCACGCACACCTCCTGGGTCCCCCTGAACGTCGGCGCCGTCACCCGGGACTTCGCGATGAACTTCAGCACGACGGAGGCCGAGGTCGCCACGATCGGCGACACCGCGACGTACTCCCTGACGCTCTCGACGGGGTCGTCGTCGAAGGCGTGGAAGAACGGCTCGAGCGGCTCGAGCGTCACCCTCGCGTTCGACAAGGGCACCTGCATCACGGGCAACGTCGCGCTCTCGCTCGTCGGTGGCACGGTCGCGGACATCGTCTGCGCGACGGCGACCTTCTCGCCGACCAGCGCGATGCCCGACAAGAACAGCCCGCCGACCGTGACGATCAGCATCCCGACGACCGGGACGAAGGCGGGTACGTATGAGCTCATCCTGCGCGCGCGCGGGACGAACGGCGACGGCCAGCCCGTCGTGCACGTGCAACCGCTCGACCTGTACGTGCAGACGACGCCCGGGACGGCGACGAAGTACATCAACGTCCAGGGCTACGTCCTGTTCATGATCACCTCGCTCGACTCGAACACGGTGAAGGGGCGCGCGATCAGCGGTGCGTACGCGGATCCGAACGACGCGGCGCTCGCGACGGCCCACAAATCCGGCCTCGTCCCCTGGGAGGTCGCGCCCTACTAGCGGGCGACACCGTTCCGACACCGCCTCCTCCCTAGACTGCCTGCCTGGTGAGAGGGCGGAGGGGTGTCCGTGTGCCGCTGCGGCTAGCCCGATCGTCCCAGGACGAGGGGGGTCAGACCGTCGTCCTCATGGCGCTCCTCTTCACGCTCATGCTCGGGTTCGGCGCCCTCGCGATCGATGCGGGCCGGTACTACAGCGAGCGGCGCTTCGTCCAGGACGCCGTCGACGCGTCGGCGCTCGCGTGCGTGCGCGCGTACGCGCGGGGCGCGAGCAGCGCGACGGCCTGGGCGGCAGGCGACGCGATCCTCGAGACGTACTTCCTCACCCACTCGCCGTCGGGGTTCACGTACACCGTGCCGACCCAGGGCAGCGAGACCTACTACGACAACAACGTGGCCGCCGCGAGCCTCAAGAACGGGATCCTGCCGGTGACGTCGCCGTACGTGGGCTGCCGCGTCGCGGTCAGCGTCGCTCTGCCGACGTACCTGCTGAAGGTCGCGAGCCCCGGGCTGACGACGCTATCCCTCAGCGCGCGGGCCTACGCCATCGCGACGGGCGGGCTCATCCCGATCGTCGTGCCGAAGTACTCGAACGGACCCGGCCCGGGTGACGGCACGGACTCGGGATTCATCGACCACACGATGGCGAACGGCTCGGACTATCAGTGCACCGTCTCGAGCGGCAGCGGCTGCACGAGCGCTTCGACGACGTCGCCCGGCCGCGAGTTCGTCCTCTTCGGCGCGGGCCAGCGGGCGACGAACGACAACTCCTTCCGCGGGTACATCGCGCTCGACGTCCGTGACTTCCAGACGACGGATGGCCAAGGGAACCTGGTGCACACCTCGTACAACGGTGTCGCCGCGAACGCGACGGTGAACACGCTCAAGGACACGGAAGCGAGCTGGATCACCCAGGGCTACCCGGGGCCGAGCATCTGCGTCATCTCGACGACCTCGTTCAATGCGTGCGCCGAGATCGCGGTCATCAACGGCTCGAGCTCGGGGATCTTCATCAGCCCGATGTCGCGGGTCTACCAGGTGAACGACTATCTCCTCGCGCAGCTCTACGACGGCACGGTGAAGACCATCCCGAACTTCACGATCAACTTCCCGAGCCTCGTCGTGGGCAACAGCACCGGCAGCGTGTCGGATCAGAGCGTCGCCTTCACCTTCTCGAGCCAGTTCCGGACCGGTAGCGCGCAGGTGACGACGACGTTCGTGCCGGACAACGGCACCGTCACCGGCGGGACCGGCGACGCGACGAACCCGTGGAACACCGGCAACGCCACGAGCGGCTCGTTCGCCACGAACCCGACGCCGGCGAACGTCTCGAGCTACACCCAGACCTGGTCGGGCATCACGACGACGAGCGCCCCGCAGGGCATCTACGTCGTGTTCCTGAAGGGCGTCGCGGGGGCGCCGTACGCCGGCACGACGCAGCTCAACATCGTCACGGTGAACATCGCCGGCCAGAAGAAGCAGTTCTACATCGACACGTCGGACACCTATAAGTCGACGTCCGCGGGGACGAACGCGACGTACACGGTGCGCGTCACGGACGGCTCCGGGCAGAACAAGTGGTCCACCCCGAACGGCTCCTATCCGATCACGCTCCGGATCGACACGTGCCCGACGAACGGGACGACCACGCTGACGTGCTACTTCGGGACGAGCTCTCCCGGCACGCAGACGACGTCGGTCGTCGTGGGCGGCACCGCGACGCTCACCGTGGAGGTGCCTTCGGGCACGACGACGAACGAGGTCTACGGCGGCTGGCTCCGCGGGTACGCCACCGACGACGACGGACACAAGGTCACGCGGGTGCTGAAGGTGAGCACCGCCGTCGACGTCAGCAGCGGCGGCACGGCGGACTACGTCGACGTGATCGGCTACGCCGTCTTCAAGGTGACGCAGGTCACGAGCAATGACTTCTACGGCAAGGCCGTGAGCGGCGCGGTCACCGACCTGAACAGCAGCGCGTTGTCGCTCGCGAAGGAGTACCGGCTCGTCCCATGGGACTACTAGTCCGGTAGGCCGACCTCCGTCGCGAGGAGCGATGGCGGGAGCCATCCGGCGGCGAGCCGCGTGTCGGCCGGCGAAGCCGCTCGCACGCAGGTCGGGCAGGCGGTCGTCGTGGTCGTGGATGCCCGCGGCCGTCGCGGCGACCGGATCGATCGCGTATCGCTCGCGCACGTGGCGGGCGACGGCCGCGGCGAAGCCTCATTCGCGGCCATCCCCGCCTGAGCCTATCGATACCCTTGGACCGGATGGTCCCCGATCGCGGGGCAGGCCGCCCCAAAGGCCTGCCTGACTGTGACCAATGTGAAGCCCCCTGCTGTCGTCGCCAGTTCATGGAGGACGACGCGGGCTGGTTCAGCCTCGCGGACGCACGGCCGATCTACCGCGAGGCCGGGACCGACGTACGCGTCGTCGGGTGGGAGCGCCGCAGCGACGGACGCCAGCCGATGCTCGAGTGCCAGGCGTTCGACACGGATCACCTGAGCTGCACCGTGTACGGCACGCGACCGGACCACTGCCGCGTGTACGACTGCCGCGAGGACGACCCCGAGGAGTGGGAGGCACGGCCGCACTGCGACCTCGAGCGCCATCGGCGCATGAACGCGAAGCGCGCCCGCGTCGCCTAGATCCGCTTCGCCGTCTCGAACTCCTCGGGCGTGTTGACGTTCGTGAAGGTGCGCAGCTCCGGGTCGACCGCGCGGAGCTCGGCCTCACCGATCTCGCGGACGCGCACGTCGGGGTAGAAGGAGATCACGCGCATCCGGCCGGCCGCGAGCGCGCGCTCGATCGGGGGAAGGCACGCCTTCGTGTAGAGGGCGTGCATCGTCTCGTGCTCGTCGCCGATGCGCGGCACCACCGCGTCGGCGCCGTCGGCACGCGCGAGGAGCAACCGGAACACGGCCGCGCTGAGGAACGGCATGTCGCAGGCGGCCACGAGGACATGGCCCTGCCTCGCCGCGCCGATCGCGGTGCCGATCCCGCCGAGCGCGCCGCCGTCAGGCCAGCGATCGGCAACGACGCGCAGCCCGAGCGACCGGTAGCGGTCGTCGTTCGCGACGACGAACACCTCGTCGGCGACGGAGGCGAGCACGTCGACGACGCGCCGGACGATCGGCCGTCCGTCGCCGAGGTCGAGCCAGGCCTTGTCCCGTCCCATGCGCCGGCTCCTGCCCCCGGCGAGGATGGCCGCCGAGGCGCTCACGCGCGCCCGAGCACCTTCTTCCAAATGAGATCGGCGACGCCGGCGTGGTCGTCGAAGGCGAAGCGCCGCAGCCCGTTCGGCGGATCGAAGTCGGTCACGACGGCGAGGAGCAGCGGATCCTCGCCGCACGTGAGTTCGCCGTGCGAGACCGCCACGCGCGCGACCTCGATCTTCGGCAGCGGCTCGCGCTTGAAGCCCTCGACGACGATGAGGTCGAGATCCGACCTCGCGTAGCGGTCGATGACCTCGTCGATCGCCGCCTCGCCGGTGTCATCGATGACGGCGGTCCGCCCGCCGCCCGAGACGATCGTCTGGATCACGCCGGTCCGGCGCGCGCGCCAGCTGTCCTTGCCCTCGTGGTCCATCTCGAAACCCTCGTGCGCGTGCTTGAGGTAGCCGACGCGCAGACCCCGCGCGACGAGGATCGGCAGGAGGGACACGAGGAACGTCGTCTTGCCGCTGTTGTGGCGGCCGATGAATCCGACCCGTGGCAGCGCCCTCACGGCGCCGGCACCTAGCTCTGCTTGGGCTGGTCCGTGGACGCTGGCTTCGTTGGCTCGGCGGACGCCTCCTCGCGGAAGGTCTTGACGCCCTTCCCGAGCTGGCCGAGGACCTCCGGGAGCCGACCCGCCCCGAAGACGATCAGGACGATCACGAGGATGAATATGAGCTCGCCGCCGCCGATGTTGGGCACTTCGACTCCACTTCCTTCGCGCGGATGCCCGCGCTCTTCGCTGCAGCCAGTGTACCCGTGGACCCTCTACCCGAAGAGCCCCTGCAGGAGCCCGACGAACAGTGGGATGACGACGAGGAGCGCGAGCGCCGGGAGGTAGCAAAGGACGAGCACGAGCATGAGCTTCCCTTCGACCTCCGACGCGGCGGCGAGCGCTCGCGCCCGCTCGCCTGCTCGGAGCGAGGCGCGGCGCTCACGGATCGTCGCAAGCGAGCCCATGCCGAGGCCGCGCGCGCGTTCGAGGTCCTCGGCGAGGGCGGCGCACGCGGCGAGACCCTCCAGGAGAGCGCTAGCTCGCAGCGCGCCGAACAGCGACGCGCCGAGCGCATAGGTGTCGGCCGTGCGACGCAGCGCACGGTCGAGAATGGGTGCGCCGCTCCCCCGCTTGGCGAGGAGCGCGAGCGCGGTCTCGACCGGCCGGCCCGCCGCGACGAGCGCCTCGAGCTGCTCGACAAGGACCACGAGCTCACGTTCGCTCTCCGCGCGGCGCGACGCGGCGCGGCGCTCAACCAACACGGAAGGGGCGACGAAGCCGGCATACGCCCCGACGATCGCGATCGCCGTCCCGATGGGCAAGACCAGGCTCACCGCTTCGATCAGCAGCGCGGTCGCCAGCGCCGTCACGATCTTGATGCCGAAGAAGCGGTGAGCGTCGATCGCGACGCCCGCTTGCCGCAGCAGGTCATCCGACAACGGATGCCAGCGCGGAGACGCACTCGGCGCCGGCGCGATCCGCTCGAGCCGACGCGCGATGCCGCTCTGCCCGCGGATCCCGAGCACGCTCGCGCCGACCGCGATGCTGGCGAGGAGCGCGCCGAGGATCATCCCGCGACGGACCGGAGGAAGTGACGGCCGAGGACGATCCCGGCGAGCTCGAGCGCCGCGGCGGCTGGGATGAGCACGAACCGCCCCAAGTCGGATCCGAGCGTCTGGCCGAGGCTCGGGATCGTGACCGCGAGGTAGAGCGCGAGGGCGGGAACGACCGCGGCGAGCAGCCACTGCTGTTGGCGCGCGCCCGATGTGCTCGCGCGCATCTCGTCTTCGAGGCGCTCCTCGAACCCGGCGCGGTCGACGACGGATGCGAGGAGGTCGGCGACGCGCTCACGCGGCAGCCCGTGAGCGATCGCGAGCGCCGTCGAGCGGAGCGCGACGCGCGTGGAGCGGTGGCACGCGCTCTCAGTCGCGAGCAGGGACTCGTCGAGCCCGGCACCGAGGTCGAAGGCGGCGAGTGCCCGCACGATGGGACGCGACGCGAGCCGGTCGTCGCAGGCCTCCGCGGCACGGCGGAGCGCCTCGGGCAGCGACAGGCCGGACCGCACGCCGCCCTCGGTGGCCGCCATGAGGCGCGCGAACGCGCGACGGGCGCGGTCGCGCGCGCCGTCGGCGCGAACGCGGATCCAGAGCGAGGGGGCGATGGCCGCACCGATCGCCAGCACCAGCGGCGAGCCCGTCGCCACGCAGACGGCCGCGCAGGCCACGGTCGCGGCCGCGCGCAGCGACTCCCATCGCGCGAGACCGCCCCTCCAGCCGGCATCGGCGAGAGGCGAGGCGTCCGGATGGCCCACGACCGGTGCGTGCGCGCCCGTCGACAGCACCGCGAGCGCGCCCGCGATCACGGCCGTCGCGACCGCGAGCGACCCGACGAACGCGACGCTCACCCGAGCGCCGCGGCGAGGCGCGGTGGTAGGGCCGCGTCCGCCTCATCCCCTGTCCGCCAGATCGCGCGAGGCCCGTCCTCCTCGATCCCCGCGACCTCGCGAACGCGACGCCGGCCGTCGCGATCGCGCGCGAGATGCACGACCAGGTCGATCGCCCGCAGGACGTGACGCCGCAGTGCTTCGCCCGACAGCTCGCCCGCTCGCGCGAGGAGCAGCTCGAGGCGGCCGATCGCGTCCTGTGCGCCGGCGGCGTGGATCGACGTGAGGGCGCCTTCGTGACCGGTGCTCAGCGCCTCGAGGAGCGCGAACGCCTCGCGGGGGCTGCGGACCTCACCGACGATGATCCGGTCGGGCCGCATGCGGAGCGCGTTCTCGACGAGATCCGCGACACCGACGGAGGCACCCGCCCGTCCTGGGACGCACTCGAGATGGACGACGTGAGGGTGCGGCAGGACGAGCTCGTTCGTGTCCTCGATCACGACGAGCCGCTCCGTCGGCGGGATCGCCGCCGCGAGCGAGCGCAGGAACGTGCTCTTCCCGGTGCCCGTCGCGCCGCTGACGACGATGTCGACACGAGCGCGCACGCACCGTTCGAGGAGCTCGGCGCAGGCATCGGGCAGCCCGCCATCCGCGACCCACGAGGGATGCGGGCCGCGGAGCGGCAGCGAGAGCCCGCGGAACTTCCGGATCGACAGAGCCGGCCCGCCGACCGGCGCGACGACGGCGTTGGCGCGGCTGCCGTCGCGCATCCGCGCGTCGACGAATGGACGCTCCAGCGTGAGCTCGCGTCCGACGCTCGCGGCGATGCGATAGATGAGGTCTGACAGCTCACGCTCGTCGCGGAAACGCAGATCCGTGCGCTCGAGGCGTCCTCGGCGTTCGACGAAGACCGACGCCGGTCCGTTGACGAGGATGTCCGTGACGTCGTCGTCATCGAGCAGCGCCTGCAGCACGCCGAATCCGAAGAGATCGGCGCAGACCTCGTCGAGCGCCCGTTCGCCCTCGAGCGGCACGCCCGTCGCGCGCACGCGCTCACGGAGCAGGCGTCGCTGGGCCGGATCCTGGTACGAGCGGAGGAGCTCGTCCGCGGGGATCCCGGCGGTGACCTGTCCGCGGAGCCGCGCGACGAGGTCGCGGTCGATCATCCGAGCGCGCCGACGAGGCGGTCGATCGCATACGTGGTCGGAGCGCGAACCCCGAGATCGTCCGCGGCGAGATAGGGGTCGTGCGGGACGGAGCCGAGATGGGGCCAGGGCAGGCGGGCCGCAACGCGCTCCGCATCCGAAGGCGCCGCACCCACGACGACGAGCCCGACGGCGCACGCCGGACGAGCGAGGAGCGGCACGGCGCAGAAGGCGGCCTGCAGTTGCGCGAGCCGCGTCCCGGCGACGACGCAGAGCCGCGTCACGACCGCGAGGACCTCGGGATCGAGCGCCTCCGCTCCGGATCCGAGATCGAGGACGGCCGGAGCGTCGTCCGAGATCGCGGCGACGACCTGCGCGACGCGTGCGCCATCGAACATCGAGTGCAGGCCGGGCGCGCCGGGCAGGAACGTGATCGACTCCCAACGCGACAGGCACTCACGCTCGCGCCCTCTACGGAGGAGCGCGTCCGCGATCGTCGCTGCCTGGATCCCCGCGCGGAGCGCGAGCGAGGGCGTCCAGCGGTCGAGGTCGATCAGGACGGGGGGTCGTCCGCCCGCGGCGGATCGATGCGCGACGAGCGTGGCGACAGTGGAAGCTCCCACGCCGCTCGCGAGCGACCAGAACGCGACGCGCGCAGAGCGCGGGAGCGGCGTCGGCCGCGCCGGGCGCACCGCTCGGAGCGGGTCGGCCTGACCGGTCGCCTCGCGCATGAGGTCGAGCGCCAGTCCTGAGAGCGGCGTGCGGTCGAGCCATCTGCGCAGTGATCTCATCCGAAGAGCCACGCCGAGAGCGCGGCGTCCGTCGAGACGACGCGTCGGTCGAACGCGTCCTCGCGTCGGGCCTCCGGGTCGAAGACGACGGGACGAAGAGAGCGCCGCGATCCCTTGGTGCGCAGCGCGTCGCGGGATCCCCAGGCGCGTCGCGCCCATTCGAAGGCCACCGCCTCTCCGCGCAGGAGCGCCCGGCAGCGGTCGCGCTGCAGCGTGGTCGGCGGCAGCAGGCCCCAGAGGCGACCGCGTCCGACCTCGCGGGTCGTGCGTCCGAGCGCCATCCTCCGGAGCCGGACCAGGTCGAGGGCGAGTCCGGTGACAGGGGCCAGATCGGTGCCGATCGCGATGAGCGTGCCGCCAGGCGGGGCCAGGTCGTCGGGAACGCGACGGGCGTCGACGCCCGCGAACGCGAGCGCTCTCACCACCTCGCCCGTCGCGTCAGGATCGACGTCGACGAGCGCGACCGCCCCGCGTCGCGCGAGCGTCAGGCGATCGACGCACGCGAGCGCCTCCGCGATCGACCGGCCGCTCACGGCTGTGAGCGCGAGCGTGGTCATTTCTCGGGCACGAGTGCGAGCACGAACGTGCTCGTCGGGATCCGGTCGGCGATCCAGAGCTCGGCCTCCGGGGTGACCGCGATCACGACGCTCCCGATGCGGTCCCTCGGGACGGCCACTGTCCGCTCGGGTGGCACACGCACGGGCACGGGGGCGCCCTGCTCGCCGCGCACGTCGAGCACGAGGGCGGCCGACACCACCAGCTCCGTCGTGCGCTGCTCCCGCCCGTCGATCGCGTCGCGCCTCGCCGGCACGGCGATGACGTCGACGCGCGCCCCCGGGACGACCGCCCCGCCGAGGGCATGCGCCGCGTCGACGGGGATCGCGACCGCGTGCGCCCCCGACGGGACGGGCATGCCGCTCCCGAACGCCGCGGGCGCGTCGACGAGCGAGCCGCGAAGGAGCAGCTGACCGCGCGCGATCGCGACGCGAGCGAACCGGCCGATCGCGGTATCCACGGACGTGAGGATGTCGCGCGGCACGGCGTCGGGCGGGATCGCGGCGGTGGTGACATCGCGATCCGAGAGCGCGGTCCCCGGCTCGAGATCCTGCGCGGCGACGAGCACTACCACGCGCTGCGTGCCGGCGTAGTACAGGATCCCCGCGAGCGCGCCCGAGGCGAGCGCGACCGCGATGAGGGCACGCTGCAACGTCATTCGACGATCGCCGGAGCGAGCACCGTGACCTCGACCGTCGCGTCGGCCTCGCGCTCGCCCTCGCCCGGGACGGCGACCGTCGCCCGCAGCCGCACGACATAGGCCTCGCCGCTGCCGGTGACGGACCGCCACGTCGCGCGGAACGGACCCGCGCCGGAGCCGCTGAGCGGCCCGAGGGCGATGACCTCGCCGCTCACGTACGTCCATCGGACGATGCCGGCAGGCTGTCCGTTGACGCGCGCTCTCAACCACAGCTCGACCGGCCTGCCTCGAAGGATCTCGATCTTCCCGAGCTCGTCGCCGGCGGGCTCGAGCGCGACCGCGGCGTCGACGCGGGACACCGGGACGGGCGTCGCGGGCGGCGGCGGGGCCGGTCGCGGAGCGCGCTCGAGAGGGCGCGTGCTCGACGGTGCGGCGGACGCGGTCGGCTGCACCACGGTGATGACCGCCGGCCGCTGGGAGGGCAGCGGAGCCGCGGTCGTCGGCTGTGGAACGCGAGCGCGTGCGGTCTCGCTGTCGTCGGCGAAGAAGACGTAGCGATCGAGCGCGAGCCGGCCGTCGCGGACGACGTAGTTCGCGTACCAGTCGCCGGCCACGCTGCGCCCGTCCGACATCATCATCCGCTCGCCACTCGTGGCGAGGTCGTATGGGGTCACCTCACCCGTGGTCACGGACGCGACCTTCCTCGCGAACGTCCCCGCGTTCATCGCCGCGGTCGTCGTCGTGTACGTCGTGGTCCCGTCGCTGGTGCTGCGCTCGTCGGCGACCTTCACGGTCGTGACGGCGTGCAGGCCGAGCAGCTCAGCCTCCTCGGCGAGGCTCGGTGCGCTCGGCGCGTCGGCCTGCCGGCCGCATGGCCCCCATTCGGGGTCGCACCAGGCGTCGGCGATGTCAGCGAGGCTGAGGATCGTCGCGAGCGCGATCACGAGCAGCCTCACCGCGCCGAGCTCGACGAGGAGATCTGGACGACGGTGACGCGCTGTGCGAGGAGCGCGGCGAAGAGGGGCGTCATCACCGGAAGAGCGGCGATCAGCCGCACCGTCGCGGCCGTGTACGTCCGGCCGGTCGCCGGGTCCATCGCGCCCGGGTCGAAGGCGGAAACGATCGCCGTCGCGGCGATCTCGTCCGGTGTGGCGGCGAGCGACGCCTGGAGCGGTGCGATGTTGTCCGCAAAGCTCTCGCGCGCGACGCTGACGGCGCCGGGCGCCGTGCGCAGCCGTCCGGTCCGCGCGAGCTGATCGCGATCCTGGTCGTTCACCGCGGTGACCGTCGCGAGATCCGCCGCGATGCGCGCCCGCTCCGCGACGACGCGGACCGCACCGAGCTGCAACACGCCGAGGAGCACCACGAGGACGAGCGGCAGCAGGACGACGGTCGTGAGCGCCATCACGCCCTGCTCCTCGCGCAGCGCGGTCATCGCGCGATCTCGCCGCGCGCAACGGCGCTCGAGCGGAGCGGGACCGTCGCGCTGAAGGCGAACGGGATCGAGACCGTCATGTCGTTCTCGACGGAGACGCGGATCGGCTCGCGCCAGCCCACGCGCGCGGGCTCGATCCTCACGCTCACCTTCGCCGGGTCGATCCCGGCGTCACGCAGCGCGTCCGAAAGGAGGGTCCGGACCTCGGGTGCGTCGCCGCCCACCTCGGCGGCGAACCGGGCGGCATGCGCGGTCGCCGCGTCCTGTGCCAGCCAGCGGTGGTAGAGGTCGCCGAACTCGAGGATCGCGAAGAGCACGGGCAGGAGGACGACGATCATCAGGGTCGTTTCGAGCGTGGCCAGCCCGTGGTCCTCGCTGAGGCCGCTCATCGCACGGCCTGCATCTGGACGACGAGGTCCTGGAGGCGGCGGACGAGACCGTTGTTCCACGACGTGACCCCGAGGACGAGCGTCCCGAGGATCACGGCCGCGCCGATGATGTACTCGAGGGTCGCCAAGCCGGCGCTGTCGGTGACGAACGCGCTCATGCGAACGGATCGGGGAGCGTGCATCGCGCGACCTCCTGTCGGTGATGGCGACAGGGTCGGCAGACGCTTGCGAGGCTAGAGGCCCAGCCTCCCGGCCTCGTGGAAGATGCGCAGTTGGTCCCGGCGCACGTATCCGCACACGGCGATGCCCGCTTCCTGTGCGAGCGAGACGGCGAGCTCCGTCGGGCTTGTGCGCGAGGCGGCGATGCCCACGCCGAGGCGCGAGCACTTCACGAGCATCTCGCTCGAGATACGGCCGCTCGTGAGGACCGCCTTCCCCGCCGTCCCCAGGTCGCGCAGGAGGGCCTCCCCGGCGATGCGGTCGATCGTGTTGTGGCGGCCGATGTCCTCGACCCAGAGCTCGAGGCCGTCGGGGCCGAAGAGGCCCGCGGTGTGCGTCCCGCCGTGCTCCCTGTAGCCCTCGGCCCGCTCGAGCAGCTCCTCCATCCAGGCCATGAGCCGCTCGGGGCGCACCGCCATGCCGCCCCCGACGGGCACGACGTCGAGCGAGAACGTCACGCCGCGCCCGCAGCCGCTGGTGAGGATCCGCTTGCGGTCGTGCGGGACGCGGCGGGCCGTCTTCGCGAGGCGGACCTTCACGACGGTCTCCTCGTCGCAGACCTCCATGAGCTCGACGTCGTCGGCGGTCTGGATGATGTCCTCGACGCGCAGGAACCCGAGCGCGAGCGCGAGGACGCGGTGCGGGGAGCACGCGACGGTCGCGAGCTCCTCGCCGTCGACGATGAGCGTGATCGCGCGCTCCGGCGGCGGTGACTTCTCGAGCGGCGTGAGCGTGCCGTCGCGGTACAGGCGCGGGGGGGCGGGGCGCTCCGTGCGGCGGACGACCTCGGTCGTCACCGGAGCGCGTCCAGGCCGGCCCGCCGCATCCGCTGGCCGTGCGGTCCGACACGCATGTATCGGATGGTGCCAGCGCCGCCCACGAGGTCGAGGTCGACCTCGAGGACGGCGACCTCGCGATGCTCGGCCGCCGTCCGGTCCAGGAGCGGCATCTCCTCGCGGCAGCGCGCGCACCGCGCGCGCTCGTCCATCACGCCCGCCGTCACGCTTCCGAGCGTATCGCTCACCCCGCGAGCCGCAGGAAGTTGAAGAGCTGCGTGAGCCGCGTGAGCTGGCCCGAGACCAGGAGCAGCCCCGTCGCGACGACGACGACGCCGCCGGCGACGTTCACCGCTCGGATGTGGCGGCTGAGGGCGCGGATCGCCGCGCCGGCCGAGCCGATCCCCGTCGCGACGACGAGGAACGGGACACCGAGCCCGAGGGCGTAGGCGAGGAGCAGGACGCCGCCCGAGGCGAGCTCGAGCCCGAGCACCATCGTGAGGATCGTGCCGAGGTACGGTCCGACGCACGGCGTCATGCCGACGCCGAACGCCGTGCCGATGAGGAACGAGCGCGTGAGCCCGCTCGCCCTGCGCTCGAGGTGCACGTCGAGGCGGCGGTCGAGGAACGGGACGGTGATGAGCCCGATCATGTGCATGCCGAGGACGACGAGGAGCACGCCCGCGGCCTGCTGCAGGCGGTACACGAGCTCGCCCGCGAGCGCGCCGACCGCGGCGATGGCGATCCACAGGAGCGTGAACACGACGCTGAACCCGAGCACGAAGGCGAACGCGTGCGCGACCGTGCGAACACGTGCCGCGGCGCCGGCGCGCGCTTCGCCCGCGATCGTGACGAGGAACGCCGGCACGAGCGGCAGGACGCACGGCGAGAGGAACGACAGGATGCCGGCGCCGAAAGCGATGGCGACGTTCACGCCTCCTCAGCGTAAGCGCGCCGCCGCGTCAGTCGAGCCCGACGACCACCAGCTGCCGCTTGCCGTGCTTCTCCTCTTCGACGCGCACGAGCTCGAGCGCCATGACGGAGTCGAGCTGGTCGCGGATCGCCGTCGACGGCTCGGGCGCGTCGCGCCCCGCGGCGATCGCGGAGAGCGCATGCTGCCAGCCGATCGAGCGCGGGAAGAGCAGGCCGAGCACGGGCAGCGGGATCGGGATGCGCACGTTCACGCGCTGCGCTTTCTCCGTCCCCTTCTGCTCGAGCACGAACACGCGGAACCACAGGAACAGGACACGCCGTGCGGCGCGCGAGGGCGTGACCCGCGTCATCTCCTGGAGCGCGCGGACCTCATTCACGACCGCGGACGCGCGGTCTTCGATGCGGACGACGTCGCGGCGCCGGTCGATCGGGACGATCTCGCTGCGTGCCATCGCTTCCCTCCTCGTCGCGGGGAGCCTAGCCCCGCCGTCGACGGCCGAATGCATCGGCCGATACGGAGCGTCAGCCGATGGCGTCCGCGAGGTCGGCGATCAGGTCGTCGACCGACTCGATCCCGACCGAGAGGCGCACGAGCCCGGCCGGCGGCGCGAGCGCCGTGCCCTTCACCGAGCCGTGCGTCATCGCGAGGGGGACCTCGATGAGCGACTCGACGCCGCCGAGCGACTCGGCGAGGGCGAAGATGCGCGTCCGCGCGACCATGCGCCTCGCCGCGGCTTCCCCGCCCTTCAGCTCGAAGCTGAGCATCCCGCCGAACGCGCGCATCTGGCGGCGCGCGAGCTCGTGCCCATCGTGCGAGGCGAGGCCGGGGTAGTTCACGCGCGTCACCTTCGGATGCTCGGCGAGCCACTGCGCGATCGCGAGCGCGTTGTCGCTGTGACGGTCCATGCGCACCGCGAGCGTCTTCGCGCCGCGGAGCACGAGCCAGGCGTCGAACGGCCCGGGCACGCCGCCGACGGCGTTCTGCACGAACGCGAGCCGCTCGCGCAGGTCGGGGTCGGTCCCGACGAGCGCGCCGCCGACGACGTCGCTGTGCCCGCCGACGTACTTCGTCGTCGAGTGCAGGACGACGTCGGCACCCAGTCGGATCGGCTGCTGCAGGTACGGGCTCGCGAACGTGTTGTCGACGACGGCGAGCGCGCCGGCGTCGTGCGCGACCTGCGCGACGGCCTCGATGTCGACGATCTTGAACATCGGGTTCGTCGGTGACTCGATCCACACGAGCTTGGTGCGCCTGCGCAGCGCCTTCTTCACGCTGCGCGGCTCGCGCATGTCGACGGCCGTGAGCGCGATACCCGCGCGGTCGAAGACGCGCGCGAAGAGGCGATACGTGCCGCCATAGACGTCGTCGGTCATGACGGCGTGGTCGCCCGCCTCGAGGAGGTGCGCGAGCGCGTCGGCCGCGGCCATCCCGGACGCGAAAGCGAGCCCCCACGCCCCGCCCTCGAGCGCCGCGAGGCACGTCTCGAGCGCCGTGCGCGTGGGGTTGCCGGTGCGCGCGTACTCGTAGCCCTTGTGCTTCCCGACCGCCTCCTGGACGAACGTCGAGGTCTGGAAGATCGGGACGGTGACCGCGCCGGCGGTCGGATCGGGGTCCTGCCCGGCGTGGATCGCGAGCGTCTCGAAGCCCGGCTTGCGCGGCGGAACGACCTCGTCGGTCACGACGCGAGCATAGGTGTCAGTACACTCCCGCGCCGATGACGCCGGTCCCGCTCACCCTGCAGGGCGCCGCGGCCGCCGCGAGCCTGCTCGGGTACCTCCTCATCGCGCGCGGCGGCCTCCTGGGGAGCGGGACGGCGATCTCGCCGACGCAGGGACTCAGCCTGCTGACGATCGCGCTGCTCTATGGGTGGTGGCCGTCAGCGGTCGCCGCCGCGACGAGCGGTGTCCGCGGCGCGCTCGCGGCGCTCGTCGTCATCGACGTCGTGTGGGTCGCACTGGGACAAGGGCTCGCCGGCTTCTTCTTCTGCGCGTTCCCGGTCTGCCCCGAAGCTGCGCCGTTCACCGACATCGCGCGCTACGGGAGCTTGCTGCTCGGGATCGCCGCCGCGTGGACAGCCTGGCGTGCATACCGCTCGATGCGCGGCCCAACGCAGCCCGCGCCGATCGTGACGGCGCTCCTGCTCATCGTGCTCTCGTTCGCGCTGCAGGGAGCGGCCTAAGGGTCTCGGACGCTCTCCGCGGCCTCCCCGCTCCATAGCACTAGACATGCATACATAGACTGCATCGGGTGGCTGGCTGGCTAAGGGGCGGTCTGCTGCTGGCTGCAGTGGTGCTGGGCGCCGCAGCCCCCGTGCTTCTGCCCATTGAACGGCCCTCCCAGTTAGTACCGACGCCGAGCGTCGGGCCGTCGGCGTCGCCGCTACCGATCTCCGCGGATGACCCGTTCTGGGTCGCTCGAACGCTCGCGCGAGCAGGCGCGACGAAGGAAGCGGTGGCGGCCGCGGCGAGCGCCCTCGAAGAGGCGCGAAGAGCCTCACCCGCCGCGACGTTGCCAGCGGAAGTCATCAAGCTCGGCGATCTGCCGAAGGAGCAGGATCCATTCGCGAAAGCGCGTGCGCTCGGAGTGGCGGGAGCGCCGGACGAAGCGAAGGCCGAGCTCAAGAAGGTCATCTCCGATCATCCGGACCAAAGCGTTCCACCGGACCTGCGCTATCTCGCGGACGGCCTCGTACGAGAGTGGTGGAACGCGGGTCTGTGGAACGGTGCGCTGGCCCTTCTCCTGGATATCGCCGTGGCGGCGGCGGCGCTCGCGCTCATCTTCCTCGTACTGCTCCCGATCCTGCGTCGGCTCTTCGGCGTTCGCATCGAGATCAAGGCGCTCGACGGTGAGGACGACTTGAAGATCGGAACATCGCTCGCGACGCTCATCGAAGCGGAGCTGTTCGCTCTGCGGTCTGAAGGGATGAGCTCAAGCCCTCAGTTCACGGTGGGTCCCGACAGCCCGCTGAAGATCCCCGACGCCGTCGCGAGCATCGCGGCGCCGATCAAGGTGCTCTCGGCTCTCCTAGAACTGATCCCGAGCAGGATCTACACGCTGTCAGGCACCCTCGAGCCGCGTGGTCCGCGGGGCGTGGGCATCGCCGTGAGGATCACTGCGCCCGGAGGGACGGTGTGCACCAGCACTCAGCTGTGGCAGAAGGACTTCGATCCCATGTACGCGGCGCCGCAGGGGACCGATGACGCGAAGACCGAAGCCGCGGTGACGGCATATCAGCATCTTGCGTTGGCCGCCGCATCATGGGCGATCTACCAGCCGCCGATCGACCCACGCGACCGCTTGACCCACGGGTACCTCACGCGTCAATGGCGGAGCTATGCCGCACATCGCGTCGCGGCGTCGTGGCAGAGGGAAGAACAGACAGAGCGGGCTCGGCGTCTCTACTTCTCCGCACTGCAGTTCGACCCCGAGAACGTCGGCGCACTCTTCAACCTGGGGCAGCTCGAGGGCGACGAAGCCCTTGCCACCCGCCCTCCGAACGACCACCTATTCGACCTGGCGATCGCGCATGCGCGGCTCGCGCGCGACATCGCAGAGGGTCGGCGCAGCTATCGGACGCCACAGGACTTCGGTGGCGATCGTCTCGCCTATCGGATCCACTATGGCGTTGCTCGGCTCGACCACCACCGCACCCTGATCGATCCGTCGCGTGTGGACGCCCGGGACCTCATGACGGAGGCGGAATCCGAGGCAGCGCAGGTCCTTCAGCAGGCCCATGACTTCCGCACGGACCCGCGTTCGGCGCACAAGGCGGGGTCAGATCTCGACCGCTTCATCGACCTCGTCGAGGCCGCGACCATGGTGATGCTGTGCGGGATCTGGCACGGCTTCGCCACGCGCAAGGAGTTGGATCTGCCCAGGTTGCCGCTCCCCAAGGGCGTCGCGAAGGGGGACAACAGACGCGAGCCAGGCCCGACGATCGAAGCGACGATCAAGCTGCACCAGACACCCAGGGACCGCGCGGGGCTCGACCGCGGCGTCCGTTACAACCTTGCCTGCTACTTCGCGCTCCTCGGCGACCCGAACGACGAGAAGGACGCGTACCTCAAGAAGGCCACCGACGAGCTTGCTGACTGTCTTACGCCGTCCCTCGCGAAACAGGCGAGGAACGATCCGACCCTCGACAACCTCACCAAGCCGAAGTGGAAAGCACGTTTCGAGGCGGTCCTCGGCCTGTTCGGCCCTGCACTGTCCAAGAAGGAGTACGCCCTCGCGCGAGTCCAGAGGATCGGGGCATTCGCAGTACCTCTGGCCGAGCACCAGGTCACGACGGCCGACGAGCTAGAGACGTGGGTGAAGGAACCTTCCTTGCGAGCGAAGCTTGCGAAGGACATCGGCGCGTCTATCGATCTGCTCGTCAGCTGGCGCGACATGCTCGGTCTGCGTGAGCTTCGAGGACGCCGTCTTCGCGTCGAAGACGCGGAGTTGCTATACGAGGCTGGTCTCAAGGCACCGGCGGACCTGCGCAGCAGGGACGCGCGGACGCTTTCCGAGTACCTGATCTCGCTGAACCGGGGGCTGGGGCTGACGGAGACCCCTCCGGACGAGAGCACCGTGCGGGATTGGATCGCAGCGGAGACCTAGCGGATCGCCTCGGGGAACGATCCGAAGAGGCGGGCGAGCGCCAGCGCGCTTGCCCGTGTGCAGCAAGATGAGCGCGTGGATCTGACGCTGCGCGTGATCGCGTTCACGATCGTCGTGCCCACGACCGGTGCGATCCTCGCCCCTTGGTGGATCCTGTCGCGATGGGGTCCGCTCCCGCCACAGCAAGCGTGGCCCGCGCTCGTGCTCGTCGGGATCGGCGCCGCCCTGTACCTCTACTGCCTGTGGCTCTTCGCCGTCGTCGGGCGCGGGACGCCCGGCCCGTGGGATCCACCGCGGCGCTTCGTCGCGGTCGGGCCGTACCGATGGGCGCGGAACCCGATCTACATCGCCGCGCTCCTCGTGTTCTTCGGCGAAGCGTGGCTCTTCCTCTCGCTGCCCCTCCTGCTGTACGCGCTCGTCGCCGCCGTCGCCTTCCACCTGTTCGTCATCCTCTACGAGGAGCCGACGCTGCGACGCACGTTCGGCGCGGGATACGAGGACTACGTCCGCACTGTGCCGCGCTGGATCCCGCGCCCGCCGCGCCGGGCCTAGCGGCGCTTGCGCTGGTGGGCGACGAACTCGAGCAGGTCGGCCTTCGTGATCACCGAGACCGGGCGGTCGTCCTGCGCGGCGACGAGCGCGGGGATGCCGCTCGCGAGCTCGGCGTAGAGCCGCTCGACGTCCTCGGTCGCCTGCACGACCGGGAACGGCGGCTCCATCACCTTCTCCACCTTCTCGTCGACGAGGCTCGGCTCGCGGAACACGCGGTCGAGCATCGTCTTCTCCTGGACGCTGCCGACGATGTCCTCGAGCCGGTCGGCGCGGCCATCGGCGGTGACGGGGATCTGCGAGATGCCGAAGCGCTGCATCGTGTGGATCGCCGTGCGCACCGTCTCCGTGCGCGAGACGACGACGAGCTCGGGCACGTCGGCCTCGCGGCCCTTGATCACGTCGCGCACGCTCGCCGGCAGCGCGCGCTCGAGGAACCCGTTCTGGCGCATCCACTCGTCGTTGTAGAGCTTCGAGAGGTACGAGCGGCCCGAGTCGGGGAAGAGCACGACGACGACCGCCCTCTCGTCGAGCTCCTTCGCGAGCTCGAGCGCCGCGAACATCGCCGTTCCCGCCGATCCGCCCACGAGGATCCCCTCCTCGCGCGTGACCCGCCGCGCGGTGAGGAGGCCGTCGCGGTCGCTGACGCGATACCAGCGGTCGACGATCGAGGGGTCGAACGTGCCGGGATAGAAGTCCTCGCCGATCCCCTCGACCTTGTACGGATGGATGTCGCCCGTGTAGACGGAGCCCTCGGGATCGGCGCCGACGACCTGGATCCTCGCGTCGCGCTCCTTGAGGTACTTCCCCACACCGCTCACCGTGCCGCCGGTGCCGACGCCCATCACGACGTGGGTCACCTTCCCCTCGGTCTGCTCCCAGATCTCCGGGCCCGTCGTGCGGTAGTGCGCCTCGGGGTTGTTCGGGTTGTAGTACTGGTTCGGCTGGAAGCCGCCGGGGAGCTCGCGCGCGAGGCGCTCGGCGACCCGGTAGTACGACTCCGGCGACTCCGGTGGCACCGCGGTCGGGCAGATGACGACCTCGGCGCCGTACGCGCGCAGAAGGTCGCGCTTCTCCTGGCTCATCTTGTCGGGCATCGTGCAGACGAGCCGGTAGCCCTTGATCGCGGCGGCCATCGCGAGCCCCACGCCGGTGTTGCCGCTCGTCGGCTCGACGAGCGTCCCGCCCGGCTTCAGCAGCCCGCGCCTCTCGGCGTCCTCGATCATGAGCAGGCCGATGCGGTCCTTCACCGAGCCGCCGGGGTTCAGATGCTCGAGCTTCGCGAGGACCGTCGGGCGCAGCCCGCGTCCGATGCGCGACATGCGGACGAGCGGCGTGTTGCCGACGAGCGCGAGGACGTTCTCGGCGACCTGCATCGGTCGCGATGCTAGAGCCCGCTACGATCGCGGGCGATGGCCTGGAAGAAGACGCCGCCGGAGGTCGCCGCCGCGTTCGAGAAGGCGCGGCCGGCGGATCCGCGCGTCGAGGCGCGGAAGATGTTCGGCTACCCCGCGATCTTCGCGAACGGCCACCTCGTGGGCGGCACGTTCGAGGACCGGATCATGGTCCGCCTCCCCGAGGACGAGGTCGCGGCCCTCGTGAAGGCGAAGAAGGCCGCGCTGTTCGAGCCGATGAAGGGGCGCGCGATGAAGGGGTACGTCGCGATCCCCGCAGGCGACACCGGGGACCCGAAGAAGGTGGAGCGCTGGCTCGACCGCGCCCTCGCGCACACGTTGACGCTCCCGGCGAAGGGCGCCGCGCCGAAGCGAGCGAAGCGGCCTACTGGTCCTTGAAGGGGACGACGGGAGACAGCACCTCGACGGCGACCGGCGCCGCCACGGAGCGGAAGCGACGTACACGACCCTCGCGTCGCTCCAGCGGAACGCGGACTGGGCGTGCCACGTGAGCTTCGACGTGAGCGCGCTCGGCGCGCCATCCGCACTACCCTTCGACCTCGCGCTCGATGCGCGGGATGAGCTCGCCCTTCGCGAGGCGCTTCGGCGGACGGCCCTGCAGCTGCTCGAAGTACTTCATGCCCGCACCCGTGTTGAAGACGACGACGTCCTCGTGCTCGTCGATCATCCCGGCCTGCCTCAGCCGGTACGCCGCCTCGAACGCCGCGGCGCCCTCGGGGCATACGAGCAGACCTTCGGTGACGCCGACCAGGCGCATCATCTCGAGGATCCGCTCGTCCGGCACGTCGATCGCGACGCCCGACGATGCGCGGAGGATCCGCAGCGCGAGGAAGTCGCCGAGCGCCTTAGGCACGCGCAGCCCCGCCGCGACCGTCTTCGGGTCCGGCCAGGTCTCGCTCTCGTCCCTGTCTTCGTGGAACGCCTTCACGATCGGGGCGCAGCCGGCCGCCTGCACGGACACGAACCGCGGCACCTTCGCGCCGGCGTCGAGCCACCCGATCGCGCGCAGCTCCTCGAACGCCTTCCACATCCCGATGAGGCCGACGCCGCCGCCGGTCGGGTACACGACGACGTCGGGGAGCCGCCATCCGAGCTGCTCGGCGAGCTCGAAGCCCATCGTCTTCTTCCCCTCGATGCGGTATGGCTCCTTCAGCGTCGACGCTTCGTACCAGCCGTACTCGGCGACGGCGCCCTTCACGACCGCGCCGGCGTCGGCGATCGATCCCTCGACGAGGTACGTGCGCGCGCCGTACGCCGTCGTCTCGCGCTGGATGACCTCGGGCGTGTCCACGGGCATGACGACCACGACGCCGATCCCGGCGCGCGCGCCGTACGCGGCCCACGCCGCGCCGGCGTTCCCCGCCGTCGGCAGGACGATCGTCGATACCCCGAGCTCGCCCGCGCGCGACACGCCGACCGCGGCGCCGCGAGCCTTGAACGTGCCCGTCGGCAGCAGGCCCTCGTCCTTCACCATCAGCCGGTGCAGCCCGAGCTTCGACCCGAGCACGGGCAGCTCGTACAGCGGCGTATGCCCCTCGCCGAGCGAGACGGCGTCGCCGACGTTCTCGAGCGGGAGGAGCTCGCTATACCGCCAGAGCGACGGCTGGCGGCCGTCGAGGACGTTGCGCGGCACGCCCGCCTCGATCCGCTCGAGGTCGTAGCGGACGAGGAGCGGCCCGCCGCACGCGGCGCAGAGGTGCGCGTCCTTCGTGTGGTCCGCGCGGGCGCCGCATCGGGCGCACTCGAGGTGCGTCACGTACGACCGAGCGGGCGCGGCGCTCGGCGGCCGGATCACTCCCGCGCGATCTGAGCGCCGAGCGCGCGCAGGCGCTCGTCGACGTCGGCGTACCCCCGGTCGATCTGGTCGATGTTGTTGATGACGCTCGTGCCCTTCGCCGCGAGGGCGGCGCCGAGGAGCGCGAGGCCGGCGCGGATGTCGGGGCTGCGGATCTCCGTTGCGTAGAGCTGCGACGGCCCCACGATCACGACGCGGTGCGGGTCGCAGAGAACGAGCCGCGCGCCCATCGACTCGAGCGTCGAGACCCAGAACATGCGGCCCTCGTAGAGCCACTCGTGGATGAGGACCGTGCCCTCGCACTGCGTGGCGAACGCCGTCGCCATGCTCGACAGGTCGCTCGGGAACCCGGGCCAGAGCTGCGACTTCACGGACGGGATCTTGCCGCCGATGTCCTCTTCGACGACGAAGCGCGCCGACGAGCGCACGTGGAGGTCGTCGCCCTCGACGTCCGTCGGCAGCCCGAGGCGCTTGAACACGGCGCGCGTCATCTGCAGGTGGTGCGGCGCGCAGCGGTGGATCGTGACCTCGCCGTGGGTCATCGCGGCGAGGGCCATGAACGAGCCGACCTCGATGTGGTCGCTCCACACCTCGTGGTCGACGCCGCGCAGCTCCTTCACGCCCCTCACCTCGAGCGTGTTCGTCCCGATGCCATGGACGTCCGCGCCCATCTTCACGAGGACCATCGCGAGCTCCTGCACGTGCGGCTCGCTGGCCGCGTTGCGGATCACGGTCCGCCCGGGGGCGAGCACGCTGCAGAGGAGCGCGTTCTCGGTCGCGGTCACGGAGGCCTCATCGAGCGGCACCTCGCCGCCCGTGAGGCCGGACGCCTCGAGCGTGTAGCCACCCGGCGACGCCTCGAGGCGGGCGCCGAACGCGCGCAGCGCCAGCCAGTGCGTATCCGTGCGGCGGCGCCCGATGACGTCACCGCCCGGCGTCCCGAGCGACACCCGCCTGAACCGGGCGAGCATCGGGCCGGCGAAGAGGAGCGAGGTGCGGATCTCGCGCGAGAGCTTGCGGTCGATGTCCGTCTTCCGGACGTTCGCCGTGCGGATGACGGCGGTGTGGGGGTCGGGCTGCACGACCTCGGCGCCGAGCGTGCACAGGATCTCGAGCATCCCCCTCACGTCGCGGATCCGCGGGAGGTTCCGCAGCGTCACGGGCTCCTGCGTGAGGAGCGACGCGGCGATGAGCGGCAGCGCGGAGTTCTTGTTCCCCGTCGCGGTGATCTCGCCGCGGAGCGGGACACCGCCCTCGACCACGAAGCGGGCCATGCGGTCGGTAGCGTATCCGCTCGCCCTGCGAGACTCTTCGCTGTCGTGGCCAGGTACGACGCCGTCGGGTTCGACCTCCTCACCGCGCTGCTCGACACCTGGTCCACGTGGAAGGCCGTCGCGGGCGACGACGCGCTCGGGATGCGATGGCATGCCGCGTCGCAGGCGCTCCTGCGCGGCCGTCCCTATCGCCCGTTCGAGGATGTCGTGCGCGAGTCGGCGCGCGAGGTCGGCGTAGCGCCGGAGGGCGCGGAGCGCATGCTCGAGCGCTTCGGTCTCGACTTCCGCCCGTGGCCCGACACGCCGGGGGTCCTCGCGCGCCTGAGTGGCGTGCGGCGCTTCATCGTGACGAACTGCTCGATCGCGCTCGGCGAGCGTGCCGCCGCGCTCGCGGGATCGTTCGAGCTCGTCATGACCGCCGAGCGCGCGGGCGCGTACAAGCCCGACCCGCGCCCCTACCGCGCCGCCCTCGACGCGCTCGGGCTCGATGGCGCGCGCGTGCTGTTCGTCGCGGGGTCCGCGCACGATGTCGGCGGCGCCGGCCGCGTCGGGATGGACGTGTACTGGGCGGACCGCGGCGGCGTCGCGGCGCCCGCCGACGGGAGGGCCCTCATCGAGCACTCGGACCTCACGAGACTGCACGAGCTCCTTTCTTGACGATCCAGCTCGGCCTCGGGCTCTCCGATCCCGGCGCCGCCGCGATCTGGACGCGCGACGACGGAACGATCGACGACCCGCGCACCGAGGAGCAGTGGTCACGGTGGGTCGCCGCGGGCGCCGTGCGGCACTGGTGCGACGGCGACCCGCTCCTCGACTGGCTCGACCTGTACGGCGAGGCGAACGGGTTGGCGCGCGACGACCGCCAGCCGGCGTACGACCCGCGCTTCGACCTCCCGCGGCTCATCGGAGAGCGCGGCCAGCGCTTCGAGGAGCTCGTCATCGCGCATCTCGCCGGGCGCTATCCCGTGACGCGCGTCGCCGAGCTGGCCGACGACGCGCGCTCGCTCGATGCCGCGCGCGCGACGTGGCAGGCGATGGCCGCGGGTGATCCGGTCGTCGCGCACGCCGTCCTGCGCGATCCGCAGTCGCGCACGTACGGCGTCGTCGACCTCCTCGTGCGCTCGGACGTCCTCGCGCACGAGTTCCCCGGGTCGTTCGACGACCCCGCCACGGAACGCGATCCCGCGCCGGCCCTTCCCGGGCAGCACTGGCACTACCGGCTCATCGACGTGCGGTACGCGACGCTCGAGCTCCTCAAGGGCGGCACGCTCTCGCCGGCGAACGACCTCGGGCAGCTCGTAAAGGTCGGGATCCTGGACCGCGCGCTCGGGCGGCTCCAGGGCCTCACCCCGCCGTTCGCGTACGTCCTCGGCCGCGGCTGGCGGCAGGGTCCGCTGCGCGGGACGAACGCGCTCGACCGCCTCGCCCGCGCGCCGCGGGACGTGTTCGTACGCTCGCACGAGCGCGACCTGTCTGTCGTGATCGACGACGCGATCGCGTGGGTACGGCGCGTGCGCGCGCAGGGCGCGGCGTGGCGCGTGCATCCCGCGCCGAGCGTGCCCGAGCTGTGGCCGAACATGAAGTGCCGCTACGACGCGCCGTGGCAGCGCGCGAAGCGTGAGCTCGCCGAGGACCTCTCCGAGCTGACGCTCGTGGCGCACGTGGGCCCGCGCGTCCGCGCGCAGGCGCACGCGCGCGGCGTCACGCGCGCGGACGACCCCCGGGTGAGCGCCGAGTTCCTCGGCATCGCCGCGCACCAGGGAGCGCGCGCCGTGAACGACATCCTCGCGGCGGACCGCGCTCGCGACCGCCACTACGTCCGGCCCGCGAGGATCGAGGCCGACGAGGGACGCTGGCGGACCCCCGCGCCCGTCGAGTGCTACGTCGACTTCGAGACGGTGAACGACGCGCTCGACGATCTCGCGACGTTCCCCGAGCGCGGTGGGTCTGCGCTCATCTTCCAGATCGGCTGCGGGTGGTGCGTCGACGGCGCATGGCGCTTCCGATCGTTCACGGCGAAGGCGCTCACCCCCGAGGCCGAGGCTGACATGGTCGACGCGTGGATCGAGCACCTGCGCTCGCTCGCGGCGGACGCCGGGACGGATGTGACGGCCGTACGTCTCTACCACTGGTCGGCGGCCGAGACGAGCGCGATCGAGAACGCGTACCGCTCCGCGAGCCTGCGGCACCGCGAGCGCCACTGGCCCGACCTGCTGTGGTACGACCTCCTCGAGCGCGTCGTGCAGGCGGAGCCCGTCGTCGTGCGCGGCGCGCACGGCTTCGGGCTGAAGGCCGTCGCGAACGCGATGTACCGCCACAGCCTCATCGCGACGCAGTGGGGCGACGGGCTCGCCGACGGCGCCGGCGTCATGGCCGGCGTGTGGCACGCGGCGACGGAGGCGGCGATCCGCGGCATCCCGCTCGCGGACGTCCCGCTCATGCGCGAGATCGAGCGGTACAACGAGATCGACTGCCGCGCGATGGCGGAGGTCCTCGACCACCTCCGCCGGGAGCACTAGTCATCGCGGCGGGCTCCGCCCGATCCCACCCCCTCAGAGCCGGAAGCGGCTGAACATCTCCTCGAACGCGTCGGCGTAGTCGTCCATGCGGTCGACCGGCGCGCGCATGCCGAGGATGATGCCGACGCCGTCGCGCACGAAGAGCGCATCCGCCTCGAGCAGGAGCGGCAGCGTGCCGATCCGCAGCGGGTACTTGAGGACCACGGCCGTGCCGCTCGGATGCCTCGCCGTCGTGCGCTCGGCGCCGTCGAGCCCCGGGACCTCGGCCTGCACCGTGTCGGCGAGGTCGGCCGCGTCGACGAACGGCCGGTCGCGGCGGCGGATGACGTGGATCGCCGCGAGCACCGGCTGCTGGCCGAGCGGCACGGTCGCGCCCACCGGCGCCGCGGCGAAGCTCACGCTCGGGTCGTACAGCGCGGGGTCGACGACGACCCACGAGCCGGGCAGGTAGATCGCGGGCCCCGCGGGCGACGAGTAGCGCCGCCATGCCGGCGTCGCCGCGGCGGAGGGCGGCGGCGCCGGCGTCACGGCGGAGAGCGGCGGGGGCGTCGGGAACGTTGTCGGACGCGGCGTGGCCGCGGGCGTCGCGACGGCTGGCGTGGGCGCGGCGGCCAGGGTGGGCGTCGCGGCCGGCGCGGCCGCGCGTACGACCGGCGCGTCGGGCACGGTCGCACCGGGCTGCGAGCAGGCGGCGAGCGTGAGGACGACGGCGAACAGGCGACGTGACATCGCGTGGCCTTACGGCCACGCCTTGCGATCTAGGCGTCGAGGGCGCGGTCGAGGTCGGCGATGAGGTCGTCGGGGTCCTCGATCCCGACCGAGAGCCGCACGAAGCCGTCGGTGATCCCGAGGCGTGCCCGCTCGGCGGGATCGATCCGCCGGTGCGAGGAGATCGCCGGATACAGGATCTCGGAGTACAGGTCGCCGAGCGTCGTCGCCGAGGCGATGATCTCGAGGGCGTCGAGGAAGCGGAACGCGGCGTCCTTCGTGTCGGCGCGGAGCACGAACGACACGACGCCGCCGTAGAGCCCGCCGAACTGCCGCGCGGCGAGCTCGTGCTGCCGGTGCGACGCGAGGCCCGGGTAGTGGACGCGCGCGACATTCGGATGCGCCTCGAGATGGCGCGCGACGGCGAGCGCGCTCTCGCATTGCCGGCGCACGCGCAGCTCGAGCGTGCGCAGTCCGCGCAGGATGAGCCATGCCTCGTGCGGCGGGAGGTACCCGCCGTCGAGGATCGAGCGGTCGCGCATCTCGGCGGCGACGTCGGCGGGACCCGCGACGACGCCGCCCATGACGTCGCCGTGGCCGTTCACGTACTTGGTGAGGGAGTGGATGACGACGTCGGCGCCGAGCTCGCGCGGGCGCGTGAGCGCGGGGCTGGCGAAGGTCGCATCGACGGCGAGAGACGCGCCGCGCGCGTGCGCCATCTCCGCGAGCGCGCGGACATCGGTCACGCGCAGGAGCGGATTCGAGATCGACTCGACGTAGAGGACGGACGTCGGCTCGGCGTCGAGCGCGCGCTCCACGGCCGAATGGTCGGTCGGATCGACGAACACGACGCTCGCGCCGTGCTCGCGGCGCATCCGCTCGAGGAGCGCGCGGACCTGGCCGTACACGTCCTCCTGCGCGAGGACGCGGCCGCCGTCGCGCAGGCCGCAGCCGGTGAGATAGGCGTGGATCGCGGCCATGCCGCTCGCGAAGCACACCGCCGCGTCCACCCCCTCGACGCTCGCGAGCGTGGCCTCGAGCGCCGCGGTCGTCGGCGTGCCGTACCGCCCGTACACGTAGCCGGGGCGCTCGTTCGCGAAGACCTCGTCCTGGCCGGATGCGGAGGGGTGGTCGAACGCGACGCTCTGGACGAGAGGCGGGACGACGGGCTCACCCGCTCCCGCCGGGAGGGAGCGCCCCGCGCGCACGATCCGCGTTCCGAGGCGCTCCGCCCGGGTCACGGCGGGAGACTAGCGCTAGGCGACCGTCTGTCCGCGATCCTCGAGCGACTTCGCGCGCTCGATGAGATCGGCGACCTTCTGACCGCCCTTGCGGCCGATCTTCTCGAAGTGCTGCGGCCCGTACTTGGCCGTCACGGCCTGCCCTCCCTTGCGGCCGATGCGCCCGAAGAACTCGGGGCCATACCGCTCAGCCGTCGAGGAGCCGCCCTTCTTGCCGATCTTCTCGTAGAACTCGGGGCCGTACTTCTCGCGCACGAGGCGCCCGCCCATGCGGCCCGCCTCGGCCACGGTCATCGCACCGCCGGGTCTGCGCTTCCGATCGCGTTCCTCTGCCATAGGGTCGCTCCTTTCGGCGCGACAGGGCCGCACTCCGCGTACCTAGCCGCCCCACGCGGCAGCGGGGGATCTGTCGGCTCGGTAACGGAAGGGCAAAGGCTCGATCGCTTCGGCGCGTCTCAGCCGCTCGCGGGCCCGCTCGCCGACCTGCCGGTCAACGTTCGGTCAACGCGGCCGTTGGTCGATCCAGGCGTCGGCGCTCGATACGCTGGAGTACGTAGATCGCGACGAGGAGCGTCACGGCGAGCGCGAGCTCCACGTCATACGACGGGCGGATCGGCACCGCGGGGTCGCCGATGATGAGACCCGCGGCGGTCCACGCGAGCGTCCCGGCGCCGAGCCAGACGATCTGCGGGAAGCGGTCGAGCAGCGACGCGATCAGCCCGCTGCCGACCATGACGATCGGGATCGAGAGCGCGAGCCCGAAGAGCAGCAGCGGGATGTTGCCGTGTGCCGCCCCGGCGACCCCGAGCACGTTCTCGAGGCTCATCGCGAGGTCGGCGATGAGGATGAGGCCGACCGCCTCTCGCAGGGATCGCGCCCCCGGGCGGACCTGCGCGTGCCCGTTCCCCGGCCGAACGAACCGGTACGCGATCAGTGCGAGGGCGAACCCCCCCGCGAGCTGCAGGTACGGCACGGTGAGGAGCACCGTCGCGATAGCAGCGAGGACGACGCGGAGAGCGACCGCACCGCCCGCACCGACGGCGATCGCCGTCCGCCGCTGCCCGTTCGGAAGGCCGCGGGCGGCCATGCCGATGACGAGCGCGTTGTCACCCGAGAGGGCGAGGTCGATGACGACGATCGCGAGGACCGCCTGGAGCGTCTCCAACATGTCGCCCTAGAGGCGCGGGCGACGCGGACGCCACCAGCCGAGGCCCAGCTTCGCCCCGAGGTAGCCGGCGACCGAGAGCACGACAGCCGCCAGCGTCTCCCCGAACAGCTCGACGGGCCCGAGCTCGGCCGTGACGAGTCCCTCGATCGGCATGACAGCTATTCTGTCATGGCTACGGTCGGTCTGTCAGCCAGATGGCGTCCCGCGATGCGGGAAGGTCAGGCCCTGCGGCCCCTCGCGCGGGAGCGCGTCCGCCTCGTCGCCAGCTCCTGAAGCTCGCGGAGACGCTCGCGCAACCACGATCGATCGCCGGCGGTCATGTGGGCGAGCATCGCGCCGAGGATGAGGAGCTCTTCGGCCCCCTCGGCATCGACGGCCTCTGGGACGCCGGCCATCTCGCTCGCCGCGTATCCCACCGCCGCGAGGAGCGCACTTGCGGGCAGGCCGAGCGTTCGGCCAAGTCTGGTGAAGACCGGCGTGCGTGGATGCCGCACCCGCCCGGCCTCGATCTCGGAGATCTCGCTCCGGGAGACGCCGACGCGCTCGGCGAGCTGCTCCTGCGTGAGATGCATCGCCTCGCGGCGAGCCCGCACCAGCTGGGCGAGCCGCTCGGCGTCACGGCTCATGACAGAGAAACTATCAGGACGCCGAGCGTGACCTACGCGGAGAACGCGTCGAGGAAGCGGCCGAACGCGCGGATGTGGTCGAGGTAGTCCGCGACGGCGATGTTCTCGTTCGGCGCGTGGTTCGCGGAGGCGGCGTTGCCCGAGCCGAAGCCGACCGCCGGGATGCCGAGCGCGTCGCAGACCTGCGCCATCGGACCGGAGCCCACCATGAGCGGGTACACGACCGGCGCGACCCCGTACGCCTCCGAGAGCGCCGCCGTCGCGGCCTCCGCGACGGCGGTATCGGCCGGCCAGCGCGACGGCAGCTCGCCGTGCTGCGGGACGATCTCGATGTCGCTGAAGCCGCGCCGGTCGAGGTGCGCGCGCAGGAGCTCGCGCACGAGCGTCGGCGTGAGGTCGGGCACGAGCCGGAAGTCGAGCTTCGCGCTCGCCGCGGCCGGCAGCACCGTCTTCGAGCCCATGCCCGAGTAGCCCGAGGTCAGGCCGCAGATCGTGCACGTCGGCTCGAGGAAGTGCTTCACCTTCATCGCCGTCCCGACGAGGCCGCGGTTGAACGCCGCGACGCCGTGGATCTTCTTCGTCTCCGCTTCGTCGAACGGGAGCGCGTCGAGGAGCGCGAGGTCGGCCGCGCTCGGCTCGCGCACGTGCTCGGTGAGTCCGTCGACGACGATCTCGTCGTTCTCGTTCTTCAGTGACGCGAGCGCCCACACGAGCCGCCAGGACGCGTTGGGGAGGATCGTCGCCAGCGAGCTGTGCGCGTCCTTCGCGATCGAGCGCAGCCGCAGGTCGAAGTACGCGATCCCCTTGAGCCCGAGGCTGAGGGTCGGGCGGCCCGCGGCGTCCTTGTAGCCGGCCTCCCAGATGCAGCCGTCTGCCCGGATGCGGTCGCCGTGCTCCTTGACGAACGCGGCGAGGTGCTCCGAACCGACCTCCTCCTCGCCCTCGAAGAGAACGCGGACGCGCAGAGGCAGCTCCCCCATCGTCTCGCGCCAGATCTCGATCGCCTGGAGCCGTGCCATGAGATTGCCCTTGTTGTCGGAGACGCCGCGCGCGTAGAGGAAGCCGTCGCGCTCGGTCGGCTCGAACGGAGGCGTGCGCCACTCCTCGAGCGGATCCGGCGGCTGCACGTCGTAGTGGTCGTACACCAGGAGCGTGCGCTTCCCCACCCCGGTCTCACCGACGATCGTCGGCGGGCCGCCGTCGACGCTGAGCACCGTCGCGTCGACGCCGGCGCGGCGCGCGCGCTCGAGGACGACCTTGGCCGTCTCTTCGATGCCGGTCTTCTGGGCGGACACGGTAGGAAGCCGGACGAGCTTCTTCAGCTCGTCGACCAGCTCCGGCGCGCGCTCCCGGACCTTCGCGTCGAAGGCGTCGAACTTTCTTATGGGTCAACGGTACCCCGGGCGCGCAGACCGAGACCGAAGGGCGAGGTCGAGCGCCCGGGCCCGAGCGAGGGGTCCCCCCGAGCGAGGATGGGAACTAGTGCGCGACCGCCGTCGTGCGCGTCTTGCTCTTGCCGAGCTCGCACCGCGGCGAGTTCGGCGTGACCTCGATCCACCGCTGTTGGCACAGGTAGTGGATCAAGCCGTCGCTCGGGTCCTCGATCGTCTCACCCTTGTAGACCTTCGCGCGCGGGAGCATGTAGACGCAGTCGCCGCAGTCCACCGGCAGCGCCGGCCGCGGACGCGCCATCCGGCGCGCCGCGCCGATCGCGAGCGCCAGCAGGGCGAAGACGCCGAAGACGACGATCGCGAAGAGGACCAGCAGGACGATGGGCATATCCGATCGGCTCCCCCGTTCGTAGGAAGGGTATCTGTCCCGCTCGGAGGTCCAGATGCGCTCGATCGCAGTCTTCGCGCTCGTCGCCGCCGTTCTTGCCAGCTGCGGCGGTGGTGCCGCTCCGGGGGCGTCCGCTCCGGGGGCGTCTGCTCCGTCGTACGGCACCAATGCCCCGGCGGCGCCGGTCGGATCGGCCGCGCCGAAGCCCGCATATCCGACGTACTGAGCCCGACGTGACGGCCGCGCGAGGATCGAACTCGCGACTGATCCGGTCAGTCTGGCCGGAACAACTCCTCGCAGAACTGAAGCGCCTCGTCGGCTGAGATCCCGTTCTCCTCTGCCAGCTGGGCGCTCGCATCGCCCTCAGCCCATGCAGCGCCCAGTGGCCTCGCGGCCTGCGACACCAGTGACGCGTATGCATCCACCTGTCGCTCGAGGTCGGTCTCGCCCAGACACTCGCACAGGCTGGCGAGGAACGACGGGTCGTCTCGTTCGAGGCGGCGGAGAGCCTGCTTGTGTCCGCGCCAGGGCCACCCGCGTGCATGGAAGTACGCGACCATGGCCTCGTCGAAGCCAAGTCACAGGCGTGCCAGATCGGCGGGCCGTGCGAGAATCGAACTCGCGACAAAGCCGACTTAGAAGGTCGGTGCTCTATCCACTGAGCTAACGGCCCGCGATCATTATCCCGCGCGTGCCGTGATCCACGTGCGTCGGTCCTCCCGGATCCGCCGTTCGTCACCATAGCGCCTCTGCAGTTCGATCAGCGTCTTACGGCGGTGGCAGTTGCCGCATCGGACGTCACACTTTTCGATCTCCCGAAGCACGCTGCACCCACCTTCGCCTTCATCCAGCCGAACTGAAGTCGCTGAGGGGTCGGATCCGTCCGCATCGAGCGCAGCGTTTCGTCGCATCCTCATTATCTCGCACATATGTTCTATACCAGATCTGATTGCGGCTGACAAGCCTTCCGGCGTCGCAAGTCGGCGGCATCGCGTCGGAAGCGAGCTCGGATGGAACACTGGTCGCGTGCGGCTGAGCGATGTCGTGCCGATCCACGTCGCCGACGTGACGTATCCGGAGGAGCATCCCCTCGCGGGGACGACCGGACCGGTGCTCGCGTTCGCGATCCGGCAGCCCGACGGCATCGCGCTCGTCGACACGGGCCTCCTCCGCGGCAACGCGTGGATCGACGAGCACTACCGCCCGAACGCGCGCGACGTGCGGG